>JBBQAH010000350.1:0-2823 GCA_038316145.1 Burkholderiales bacterium | reverse complement strand
GGGGGTGGCGCCGGCCTTGGGGCGGCCCGGCGACCGGCGCGCGGTCTTGTTGTGAACATGCCCCTTCTCAGCATCGCCATCTGGCTGCCGATCGTCGCGGGCGCGCTCCTTCTCGGCTTCGGCCGCGACGATCGTGCCGAGGCGGTGCGCTGGGCGGCGCTGATCGCGGCGCTCGCGAGCTTTCTCGTCACGATCCCGCTTGTCACCGGCTTCGACCTGTCGACGCCGGCGCTGCAGTTCGCCGAGAAGCACGCCTGGATCGCGCGCTTCAACGTCTGGTACACGCTCGGCGTCGACGGTCTCTCGGTCTGGTTCGTCCTCCTCACCGCGTTCACAACCGTCATCGTCGTGATCTCGGCGTGGAAGGTGATCGAGACGCGCGTTCACCAGTACATGGGCGCGTTCCTGATCCTGTCGGGCCTGCTCGTCGGCGTGTTCTGCGCGATGGACGGGCTGCTCTTCTACGTTTTCTTCGAGGCGACGCTGATCCCGATGTACCTGATCATCGGCGTCTGGGGCGGGCCGCGACGCGTCTACGCCGCGTTCAAGTTCTTCCTCTACACGCTCGCCGGCTCGCTCCTGATGCTGGTGGCGCTGATCTACCTCTACTACAAGTCGGGCGGCAGCTTCGACATCCTGGTCTGGCATCGCCTGCCGCTGACGATGCAGGCGCAGGAGCTCATCTTCTTCGCTTTCTTCCTCGCCTTCGCCGTCAAGGTGCCGATGTGGCCGGTCCACACCTGGCTGCCCGACGCCCACGTCGAGGCGCCGACCGGCGGCTCGGTCGTCCTGGCGGCAATCATGCTGAAGCTCGGCGCCTACGGGTTCCTGCGCTTCTCGCTGCCGATCACGCCCGACGCGAGCCACCAGTGGGCCTGGTTCATCGTCGCGCTGTCGCTGATCGCCGTCGTCTACATCGGCCTGGTCGCACTCGTCCAGCACGACATGAAGAAGCTGGTCGCCTATTCGTCGATCGCCCACATGGGCTTCGTGACGCTGGGCTTCTTCGCCTTCGATGGCCAGGGCCGCGGCAACGAGCTCGCCGTCTCCGGCGCGATCGTCCAGATGATCTCGCACGGCTTCGTCTCGGGCGCGATGTTCCTCTGCATCGGCGTCCTCTACGACCGCGTTCACTCGCGCGAGATCTCGGCCTACGGCGGCGTCGCCAACACGATGCCGAAGTTCGCCGCCTTCGCCGTGCTGTTCGCGATGGCCAACTGCGGCCTGCCGGGGACCGCCGGCTTCGTCGGCGAGTGGATTGTGATCCTCGGCACCGTGAAGGTGAACTTCTGGATCGCAGCGGCCGCCGCGACGACGCTGATCTGGGGCGCCGGCTACACCCTGTGGATGGTCAAGCGCGTCTACTTCGGCCCGGTCGCCAACGAGCACGTCCAGGGGCTCGTCGATCTCGACCGGCGCGAGTTCGCGATGCTCGCCGCGCTCGCGATCGCCGTCCTGGCGATGGGCCTCTACCCGAAGCCGTTCACCGACGTCATGCACACCTCGGTGAACGAGCTCCTGCGCCACGTCGCGATCCCGAAGCTGGCCCACTGAGGCGCCGATCTCCATGAACTGGCAAGCTGTCTACCCCGTCCTCCCGGAGATCGCCCTCCTGGTGATGGCGTGCGTGGTCGCGCTCACCGACCTGTGGATCCCCGGCAAGGACCGCATCGTCACCTACTGCATCGCCCAGACCTCGCTCGGCGCGATCGCGCTCGGCCAGCTCTGGTTCTTCTACGAGGGCGCGACCTACTACGCCATGCAGCGGATGGTCGTCGCCGACCCGATGGGCCATCTGCTCGGCCTGTTCGCGACGCTGGCGATGATGACGACGCTCGTCTACACGCGCCCTTATGCCGCCTCGCGCGACCTGCTGAAGGGCGAGCTGTTCACGCTGTCGATGTTCTCGCTGCTCGGCATCCTCGTCATGCTGGCGGCCAACAACTTCCTGGTCGTCTACCTCGGCCTCGAGCTGATGTCGCTCTCGCTCTACGCGCTCGTTGCCCTGCGCCGCGACGACACCGGCGCGACCGAGGCGGCGATGAAATACTTCGTCCTCGGCGCGCTGGCGAGCGGCTTCCTGCTGTACGGCCTGTCGATGATGTACGGCGCCACCGGCTCGCTCGAGATCAGCGAGGTGTTCAAGGCGATCGGCACCGGCCGCATCAACCGAGCCGTCCTCGTCCTCGGCACGGTCTTCGTCGTCGCCGGCCTGGCGTTCAAGCTCGGCGCCGTGCCGTTCCACATGTGGGTGCCCGACGTCTACCAGGGCGCGCCGACGTCGATGACGCTGCTTGTCGGCGGCGCGCCCAAGCTCGCCGCCTTCGCGATCACGATCCGCCTGCTCGTCGAGGGGATGATCGGCGTCGCGCTCGACTGGCAGCAGATGCTGGTCCTGCTCTCGCTCGCCTCGATGCTGCTCGGCAACCTGGCGGCGATCGCGCAGACCAACCTGAAGCGCATGCTGGCGTATTCGACGATCGCCCAGATCGGCTTCATGCTGCTGGGCCTGTGCCCCGGCGTCGTCAGCGGCAACACGATCTCGGCCGTCAACGCCTACAGCTCGGCGATGTTCTACATCGTCGTCGACGTGCTGACCTCGCTCGGCACCTTCGGCATGATCATGCTGCTCTCGCGCGCCGGCCACGAGGCCGAGCGCATCGACTATTTCCGCGGCCTGGCGCGGAGAAGCCACTGGTTAGCCGGCGTGATGGCGGTCTTCATGTTCTCGCTCGCGGGCATCCCGCCCACGGTGGGCTTCTACGCCAAGCTGGCGGTGCTGCAGGCGCTGGTCTCGACCAACGTGCCGGCGCTGATCTGGCT
>JBBQAH010000525.1:0-2034 GCA_038316145.1 Burkholderiales bacterium | reverse complement strand
TTTACACCGACCCAGTGTTCCATCTTTCTGCCCCAAGTTTGTACCTCTATCCTCTTTGGGGGCTTACCCACCAAGTCTGTTGTCCTACGGTTGATCGACTGATTGAATTCGTTTCGGATCACTCATTCCGTTGTACTGTATTTGGGTAATTTCCGTCCTTACTCTCATGCGCCATTCCGAGTTTCTCATCTCGTATTCTAAGAGACTCTATGAATCTATTTTGAAAATGTCGTGGTAAGATGAAACAGTCATTTATGTCCGGAATTGGGAGTCAAAACACGCTGTCCGGAATGGGTGCCAGTCCTTGTACTGCACATGTCCTCGAGCCGGAGCAAAATTCGTAATTACGTCTATAATACAACATACAGTACGTATAAGCTGGTTTATTTTATTAAATATGTGTTTTATATTTCCGCTGTACGCTACGTACCGCTGGGTAAATTAAGGGAAACAATCGGAGTTATTGGTCGGCTTATAAGAAACCAAAAGGCAAAAGCGTGTTAGTGCGTAGAAGCAAACCAAAGGCGGTAAAACTTGAAATGGAATGCTGACCGACATTTTGCTCGATCAAAAACTGAATAAAAGAACTGACTAAAATGTATTACTATCACCCAAACTCGAAGCAACCGTAAATGCTGGGATCACAGATAAAAAACAACGTGGCGAGTTAAATAAACCGTAACAAGGGTCCGCCGTATCGCGAATTCGGCCGAAAAGAGAGCTACGTAAGTGTTTGCATAAAAAGTGGTCGGCATTGGGGTTAAAAGGCACTGCCACCGTGAGTACGGTAGCATCATCATCATCCAAAAATACAACGGCACATCCGCTTAAAACGGTGGGGTTCCTTGAAACTTCAGCATGGGATTGAAGGAGGAGGCAAAATAGTTCTCAAACAGGCACGCGTAGTCATCGTTGGCCATGGGGATCAGCGAGGCGATGCCAATTAGGACCAGCGCCAGCGTCTGCATGGGAACGGCACGGCGAAGCGCACGCCAAACTGGCCGGTCGCTGAATAACAGAAATGTTGATTAGCTAAATAATTAACTGTCTGGGCACAGGGTGACTTCCCAGTGGCCCACCTGAGCACTTAAAGTGCTATATCTTTCTTTGTTTTCAAGATTTTCATCCAAAACTTTCCGTTTGATCTAATTAAAGTAAAAAATAAAATATACCCGGAGAAAAATTTGGAAATTTGATGTCTGAGTGGTCAGTTTAGGGTGGGCCATCTACTGGCCCACTCGCCAGAGCAGTTTAGTCCTGTACAAGAAAACTTCTCCATTAAATTTTTCTTTGGCTCGACAAAAATCTTGGGTCCAAGTGAACACATTTTTCAATTAGTTGACAAAATTTGGAGGAGAAATGTCGCTTAGAAGGGGAAATAAATAAATGAGAACATTGGGTCAGACACAACTGCCTGCGCAATTGTCCCGCATGGCCGGAGAGTGGCAGCACTGCCGCTTGCCGCCAAAGTATAAGACACTACGTATAGGAAGGCACCTCGCACTTGGAGGGAAAATGCTCACCGTGTGCGTCTTATCTAAAGCGGTTGCATTAGGCGTTTTCCTCAAAGTGGGCCATCTACTGGCGCATCGTAGTGCTACCCGTACTAAGGAACCAAAATCGTTCGTCCGTGACGAACGAAGGATTCGTTAACGAAAGTTTCGTCTTGTTTCGTTAAATTTATCAGGCAAAACAGTCGTCATCGTTTCGTCTAGTTACTGATCGGCCCGACGGTCGTTCGTTTCGTTGAAAAAATCAAGGATAAAATCGTTAAATTTCATCACTGCATCGGGCCATCTTTAAGATTAAAAATGTAAATCATGCTTCCGCGCTTTATATTTTTAAATTCACGCCCATACAACGGTGGGATCATGACGAGACGATAGTCATGGTTCAGCCCGCTTGAAAACCAGGCCGGTTAAACTCTTTCGTCTCGAATTGAAATACTGATACTACACTGTTGATTCATTTTGAGCTTATAAATCGTACAGTTTTGAGTAAAAATTTATTGTTTTCGTTAGTTTCGTCATTGAC
>JBBQAH010000095.1:0-12339 GCA_038316145.1 Burkholderiales bacterium | reverse complement strand
CATGCGGGCGTTCTTGCGGGCGTTCTTGCAGACACTCAGACTTCAGCCGCCAGCCGGCTGGCCTGGTCGATGGCGCGCTTGGCGTCGAGCTCGGACGCCTCGAAGGCGCCGCCCACCAGGCTGGCCTTGACGCCCAGCGCCTGCAACTCGTCGAACAAGCCGCGCAGCGGCGTCTGGCCGGCACAGACGATGACGGTATCGACCTCGAACAAACGAGGCTCGCCGTTGACCCGGGTGTGCAGACCGGCGTCGTCGATGCCGAGGTACTCGACCCCACCGACCATCTTCACGCCGCGGCGGTTCAGCGTCAGCCGGTGGGTCCAGCCGGTGGTGCGGCCCAGGGTCTTGCCCAGCGCGTCGGCCTTGCGTTGCAGCAGCGTGACGCTGCGGTCGGATCGGGCCACCTGCGGTGTCACGCCGGTCACGCCACCGCGCGGGTGGCCCTCGAAGTCGATGCCCCATTCGCGCGCAAACACGCCGATGTCCAGTGCGGCCGACGTGCCCTGGTGCGTCACCAGTTCGGCCACATCAAAGCCGATGCCACCCGCGCCCATGATCGCCACCCGCCGGCCCACGGGCTTGCGGCCCAGGATCACGTCGATGTAACTCACCACCTTGGGGTGGCTGATGCCGGGCAGGTCGGGCAAACGCGGCGCGATGCCGGTGGCCACCACCACCTCATCGAAGCCCTCGGCCTGCAGCGTTGCGGCGTCGGCGCGGGTGTTCAAACGCAGCGTGATGCCGTGCAACCCGATCATGCGCCGGTAGTAGCGCAGCGTCTCGGCAAACTCCTCCTTGCCCGGAATCCGCCTGGCCAGGTTGAACTGGCCGCCAACCTCGGCCCCGGCGTCGATCAGCGTGACAGCGTGGCCACGCTGCGCCGCCACCGTGGCATAAGCCAGGCCAGCCGGGCCGGCGCCCACCACCGCGATGCGCTTCGGGCGCGCGGTGGGCAGGTAGTTCAGCAGTGTCTCGTTGCAGGCTCTGGGGTTGACCAGGCAGCTGACCTGCAGGCGGCCGCCGAAGGTGTGGTCCAGGCAGGCCTGGTTGCAGGCAATGCAGGTGTTGATCTCGTCCTCGCGGCCTTGCAGGGCCTTGAGCACGATCTGCGGGTCGGCCAGCATCGGCCGCGCCATCGACACCAGGTCGGCGTCGCCACGTGCCAGCACCGCCTCGGCCACCGCCGGCATGTTGATGCGGTTGCTGGTGATTACCGGCACTTTGAGATGCTGGCGCAGCCGGCCCGTGACGCCGGCAAACGCGGCCCGCGGCACCATCGTCGCGATGGTGGGCACGGGTGCTTCGTGCCAGCAGAAATGGGTGCTGATGATGTTGGCGCCGGCCGCCTCGATGGCTTGCGCCAGCTCGACAATCTCGTCCCAGGCCAGGCCGCCGTCCAGCATGTCCATCGCCGCGATGCGGAAGATGACGATGAAGTGCGCGCCCACCGCCTCGCGCACCCGGCGCAGCACCTCGACCGGGAAGCGCATTCGGTTCGGCCAGCTGCCGCCCCAGCGGTCGGTGCGCAAGTTGGTCTTTTCGACCAGAAAGGTGCTAAGCAGGTAACCGGCCGAGCCGATGATCTCGACACCGTCGTAACCGGCTTGCTGGGCCAGCACGGCGCAGTTGACGAAATCGCCAATCTGCTTTTCGATCCCGTCCTCGTCCAGCGCGTTGGGCGTGAAACGGCCGATGCGCGATTTGACCGCCGACGGCGCGACGCAATCGGCAGTGCCGGCCAGCGGCCCGGTGTGCAGGATCTGCATCACGATCTTGACGTCCGGATCAGCGGCATGCACCGCGCGGGTGACGATGTGATGCTGCTCGGCTTCGGCCGGGGTGGACAGCTTGCCGCCCACGCCGGCTTCACGATTCGGCGCGATGCCGCCGGTGATGATCATGCCCACGCCACCACGCGCCCGCTCGGCAAAGTATTCGGCCATGCGGGCGTAGCCGTTGTCAGCCTCTTCCAGGCCGGTGTGCATCGAGCCCATCAGGATGCGGTTTTTCAGCCGGGTAAAGCCCAGGTCGAGCGGAGAGAAGACGTGGGGGTAGCGGGTGGTGCCGATCATGGAGGCGTCCGGAGCAAGCGTGGTCAAAAGTCGGCGATCTGGGAGTTGGGCAAACTTGAACTCAAACGTGCTGCGGCGCCGGCGGCAGCAGCAGGTTGGCCAGCTGGCGCCGGTGGTGCGCGGCATCGCCAAACCAGGGCTGCAGCCACAGTGCACGGTGCAGGTAGAGCTGGGCGTCGCAGTCGTAGGTGAAGCCGAAGCCGCCGTGGAACTGCACCGACCGGTCGCCGGCTGCCACAAAGCTGTCGCCGGCTTCGACCTTGGCCATGCAAAGGGCGATTTCGATGGCCCGTGTGTCGGGCGGGGCGCCGTTAACTCCGTTGGCAGTGACGGTGCCGGCACCGTCGCCGCCCGCCTCAACCAGCAGCGTGGCCGCATGGTGCAGGTGTGAGCGCGCTCGCTCCAGCCCGATCAGGATGTCGGCGCAACCGTGTTTGAGCGCCTGGTAACTGCCGATCTTGCGGCCGAAGGCGCTGCGGGTGTTGAGGTAGTCCACCGTCACCGCCAGCACACCGGCGATGCCGCCCGCCGCCTCGGCCGAGGCCAGCAGCAGTGCCGCCCGCCGGATGGCTTGCAGTGCCAAGCGGGCTGAGGCGCCGGTGATCAGCGCCTCGGCCGGCAGCGTCAGGCCGTCCAGCGTCAGCCGGTAGCTGCGGCGGGTCTCGTCAACCACCGCTTCGCGTTGCAAATGCTGGCGCGGCAATGCAGTGGCCGGCAGCAGCAGCAGCGCGGGCGCGCTGTCGTGCTGCACCGAGACCAGCAGCAGGTCGGCCACCGCGGCATCCAGCACCAGGGTCTTGGCACCGTGCAGCGTGATACTGGCGCCATTGGCCTGCGCCCGGCAGGTCAGCGACAGCAGATCCCAGTCGCCCTCGTCCTCGAACACCGCCACCGTGGCCATGCCGCCCAGGGTCAGCCTGGGCAGCCACATCGTCTGCTGGGCAACGCTTGCGCCCGCCAGCAAGCCCTCGATGCACTGCAGGGTGCTGGTGAACGGCGTGGCCAGCAGCTGCCGGCCCATGGCCTCGGCGATCACGGCGGTGTGGCCCAGCGTCAGCCCGCTACCGCCAAAACGCTCGGGGACGGCGATGCCCAGCCAGCCCAGTTCGGCCAGGGACTGCCAGACCCGGCGGTCGAAGCCAGTGCTGTTATCGCCCGCGCCGCCGATCAATGCCCGCACCGCCGACATCGGCGACTGCGCGCGGCAAAAGGCGACGGCGCTGTCCTGCAGCATCGCCTGTTCGTCGGAAAACCGTATCTGGCTGCCCAGCATTTCTGGAGATGAAGGTTTGTTCACCGCGCTCAATCCTTCGGCAGGCCGAGCACGCGCTCGCCCACGATATTGGCCTGGATCTGGCTGGGCCCGCCGCCGATGGTCGAGGCAAAGGCATTGAAGTAGCCGCGCTGCCATTTGCCGCCGTCCACCGCGCGGGCATCGCCCACCCAACGTGCCGCGTTGGCGCCTTGCAACGTCAGCGCAAACTGCAACAGCCGGCGGTTGTGCTCGGTATAGCGCAGTTTGTTGGACAGCGGGATCGCGTCCGGCCGCTCGCTGCACAGCGCCGGTATCTTGGCCCGGGCGGTGCACAGCCGGTCGCCCTGGCTTTCGATCAAAAAGCGCACCAGCTGGTCGCGCACAAACGGGTCTTCCATCGCCGGCGCGCCGTCGCGGCGCGAGCGGCGTGCCAGCTCCACCACGTCGCCCACGCCCACCGCCATGCGGGCCAGCCCGCCGGCCTGGCCACCGGCGGCACCGCGCTCGAAGGTCAGCGTCTTCATCGCGATCTGCCAGCCCTCACCCTCACGGCCCATCAGGCAGTCGGCCGGCACCCGGGCGTTGTCGAAATGAGTCTGGGTAAATCCGTACTCGCCGGTCAGCTTGCGGATCGGCGTGGTGGTGATGCCCGGCACCTGCATCGGGATCAAAAAGTACGACAAGCCGGCATAGCGCGATCCCTTGACGCCCCCAAGGTCGCCGCTTTGCGACGCCCGCCCCCCCGAGGGGGAGTCAGTCAACTTGGGGCGGCCCGGCGTTGACTGAAGCGGGTCGGTGCGCGCCAGCAAGATCATGTACTTGGCATAACTGCCCAGACTGGTCCAGATCTTGGCGCCGTTGATGAGGTAGTCATCGCCGTCGCGTGTTGCCCGGGTGGTGCAGCTGGCCAAATCAGACCCGTTGTCGGGCTCGGAGAAGCCCTGGCACCAGATGTCGTCGCCGCTCAGCATGCCGCGGATGTAGCGCTGCTTTTGCGCCTCGCTGCCGATCGCCAGGATCAGCGGCCCGGCCCAGTTCAGGCCGATGGTGTTGGGCACAAACGGCAGCTTTTGCCGCGCCATCTCGGCGTTGACGACGTCCTGAAACGCCTGCGGCCGGCCTCCGCCGCCGTAAGCCGCCGGCCAGGCCATGCCCAGGTAGCCGGCGGCGTAGACCTTGCGCTGCCAGTCACGCAGGTAGTTGAACTGCGCGTCGGTGCCCACCTCCATGAAGGATTCAGGCAGCGGGAAGTCGGGCTCGGGCGGGCGGTTGGCGGCAAACCAGTCGGCCACCTCGGCTTGAAAGCTGTCCAGGTCAGTCAAGGTCATCTCCTGATGGGTCACGCCGAGCCCGGCCGGGCCGGTTGACAGCGGTGGCAGCGCCGATGCCGCTTGCAGCACCGGCAAGGCACTGGCCTAGGATTTGACCCAGGCCGGTTTGCGCTTCTCGCGGAAGGCGGCCATGCCCTCGGCGCCCTCAGCCGACAGGAACATGCGGGTGCTCCAGGCCGTGGTCTCGCGGAAGGCCTCGTCGCGCGGCAGTTGCGGCACCCGCCGCACCAGCTTTTTGCATTCAGCCACGGCGATCGGGCCGGCGGCGCAGATCGCGTCGATCTCTTCTTGCACCGCGGCGGCCAGCTGCTCTGCCGGCACTGCCCGGTGCGCCAGGCCCACCTCGACGGCCCGGCTGCCGCTGAAGCGCTCACCCGTCAAGAACAGCTTCATGCCGTGGTGCAGGCCCAGCTTGGGCAGGCAGACCACCGAGATCACCGCCGGGATCACGCCGATCTTGACCTCGGAGAAGCTGAACGGCGCGGCATCGACCGTGACCACGATGTCGGACGCACCCACCAGCCCCAGCCCGCCGGCAAACGCTGCGCCGTTGATGGCGGCGATCACCGGCTTGGGGGCGTCCTGGATGTGGACCAGCACGTCGGCCAGCGTCACGCCCTGGCGGCCGTCGATCATCTGGCCGGGTGGGCTTTTCAGGTCGGCACCGGCGCAAAAGGCCGGGCCGTTGCCGGTCAGCACGATGCAGCGCACGGCCGGGTCGGCTATTGCCGCTGCCAGGTGCGCGTCCAGCTGGTTGACCAGTGCGGCCGACAGTGCGTTGCGCTGCTCGGGCCGGTTCAGCGTGATCCAGGCGGCACCGCTGCGCACGTTGTAGAGCGTGGCGGGCGGGAGGGGCGGTGAACCGGCGCTTGAACCAGCGGGCGGTACGGCGGATGAGGGGGTGGGGGCTTGGGTCATGGCGACATTCTGCGGGGTGGGCCGATCAGGGCATCTTCCACGCCGGGCGCGCTGCCGGGTGTCACGGCCGGAACAGTTGTGGCATCTGACCCCGCCGACACTCGGCGGTCTGCCTTTTATGTCAACCCGCCGCCAACCCGCCGCCAACCCGCCGCCAACCCGTAGCCATCGCCCGCCCACCGCCATGATCCCTGAATCCACCCCCGACGGCCTGGCCTCGATCGATGCGGTGACGGCCGCGCTGGCCAGCGTCGGCTACATCTCGACCCGGCAGATCTCGACCGCGGTCTACCTGGCCCACCACCTGAGAAAGCCGGTGTTGATCGAAGGCCCGGCGGGCGTGGGCAAGACCGACCTGGCGGTCTCGGCCGCCCGGGCGCTGGGCTTTGCGCTGCTGCGCCTGCAGTGTTACGAGGGGCTGGACGACAGCAAGGCGCTGTACGAGTGGAAGTACGGCAAACAGTTGCTCTACACCCAGATCCTGAAGGAAAAGATCGGCCTGCTGGTCGATCAGGCCGACACGCTGGATGCCTCGTTTGCCAAGCTGGCCGGCTTTCAGGACCTGTTTTTCTCGCGCGATTTTCTGGAGGCCCGGCCGCTGTTGCAGGCGATGGAGCAACCCGCCGGCAGCGTGCTGCTGATCGACGAGATCGACAAGTCCGAAGAGGCCTTCGAGGCACTGTTGCTGGAGGTGCTGGCCGACTACCAGGTCACGATCCCCGAGATCGGCACCATCCGGGCCCAGGTGCCGCCGCTGGTGATCCTGACGTCCAACAACACCCGCGAGCTGGGCGATGCACTGAAGCGCCGCTGTCTGCATTTGCATATCGGCTTTCCTGATGCAGCGCTGGAGCGCCGGGTGCTGCGCGCCCGTGTGCCTGCCATTGCCGAGGATTTGCTGGGCCAGCTGGTGGCGTTTGTGCAGTCGCTGCGGGTGGCCAACATCCGCAAGCCGCCGTCGATTGCCGAGTCGGTGGACTGGGCACGCACGCTGCTGCTGATGCATGCCGCAGTGCTGGACGAGTCGCTGGTGCGTGACACGCTGAACGTGCTGCTCAAGCGCGAGACCGACATCCAGGAGGTGCAGGGTCTGCTGGCCAAGATGACCCAGGCGGCGGTTGAATCGACAACGCCTGGCGCGGCGTCCAGCACTGCGTCCGGCAGCGGCCCCGGCAGCGTGCCCGGCAGCGTGCCCGGCCCGGCCGTCAGCCTGTCGCCCGCACTGCCCGGCTGATGGACCGCACGCTGACCGGCTTTGTGCGGGCGCTGCGCGCTGCCGGCGCCGACGCGTCCACCGCCGAGACCCTGGACGCCGCCCGTGCGATGGCGCTTGTGGGTTTTGCCGACCGCGAGACGCTCAAGGCCTCGCTGGCGGTGGCACTGGCCAAGTCGCTGGACGAGAAGCTGATCTGCGAGCGGGTGTTCGAGCAGTATTTCAGCCTGCCCGTCGGCGCGGCGGACGCCCAGAATACCGAGGGCACCCAACAGGCCGGGGACGGGCCGGCGCCTGGGGCGCGTACAGGCCAGCCCGAGATCGACGCGCTGCTGGACTTGGCCGCCGGCACGTCGCCCGGCCAGACTGCCGCCGCGCTGATGCGTGCGGCCCAGTCGGTGGGGGTGGACGACATCCGGTTTTCCTCCCAGGTCGCCTACCTGACGCGGCGCACGCTGGAGGCGCTGGGCATCGCGGCGTTGGAGGCCCGACTGCAGCAAGCCGCCGCAGGCGCTGCGGCTGAGGCTGCCAACGCCGAGGCCGCCGGGTTGGGCGCAGCCCGCGACCGGCTGCAGCGGCAGGTGCGGGCGCTGGTCGAGCAGCGCTTCGAGCTGTTCGGTCGGCCCGCCACCGAGGCTTTCATGACCGAGGTGGCGGTGCAGCGACCGCTGGGCCGTTTGAGCCCGCCCGACATGGACCGCATGAGGGTGGCAGTGGCGCGCATGGCCAAAAGGCTGGCGGCTCGCCACTCGCGCCGGCGCCGGGTGCTGCTGCGCGGGCAGCTGGACTTTCGGCGCACGCTGCGCGCCAACGC
The DNA here is from genome assembly GCA_038316145.1 of Burkholderiales bacterium. Classification (GTDB taxonomy): domain Bacteria; phylum Pseudomonadota; class Gammaproteobacteria; order Burkholderiales; family Burkholderiaceae_C; genus Pseudaquabacterium. The sequence goes on along the minus strand of JBBQAH010000095.1, from coordinate 4,736 downwards.
CGGGCACGACAGCGTGCCGGTGGAGTTGCACTTCAAGCACCGCCGCCGCGACAAGCCGCGCATCGTGGTGGTGTGTGATGTGTCGGGCTCGGTGTCGGCGCATGTTCGTTTTTTGCTGCTTTTTTTGTACGCGCTGCAAGGCACGGTGGCCGATCTGCGCAGCTTTGCGTTTTCACACGCGCTCAAGGACGTGGCCGCGCCGCTGGAGACCTTGCCGTTTGATGAGGCGATGGCGCTTATCCTGAGCGAGGTGGGCGGTGGCGCCACCGACTACGGCCAGGCACTGGTCGATTTGCGCGAGCACCACTGGGACAGCATCGACCGCCGCACCACCGTGCTGGTGCTGGGTGATGGGCGATCAAACCACAGCGATCCGCGGCTGGATTTGTTTGCCGAGCTGGCCGACCGCGCCAAACGGGTGGTCTGGCTGTGCCCCGAGCCGGCTGGCCGCTGGGGCAGCGGGGACAGCGAGATGCTGCGCTTCCGGCCGTTTTGTACCCATGTCAGCCACTGCGCCACCGCAACCGACCTGGAGCAGGCCATCGACGAGGCGCTGTCGGCCTACGGCTGATCTGCGGCTGATGCGCCCGGTCGGCGTCTGACGTCACGATCACTTTGAATCCAACCCCGAAACGAGAACACACCATGGCCACCTTCAACCCCGGCGCGCTGCTGGTCAACCACCAACCTGGCCCCTGGGGCGACGCGGTGCCCATCACTTACGACCAGCGCGACGTGCTGCTGTACGCGGTGGGCGTGGGCGCCAGCGACCTGCGCTTCGTCTATGAGCAACACCCGCAGTTTGCGGTGCTGCCGACCTTTGCGATCCGCTGGGGCGGCGCCGGTCTGGTGGTTGACCGCTCGGCATTGCCGCAGTCGCCCGGCCCGCTGACCATCGACGCCGAGCGCAGGATTGAACAACTGGCGCCGCTGCCGGTGCCGGGCGCATCCCCGGTGACAGTGCAGGCGCGCTCACGGCTGTTGGCGGTGCATCCGCGTGGCAAGGGCAGTGCGTTTACCGAGTTCGAGACCGAGGTGGCCGACGCCGACGGCCGGGCCTGCGTGCTTATTTCCACCGGCATCTTCCAGCGCGGCGTGGCGGCGATTGGCGACATCGCGCCTTTCGAGGGCTGCGGCGTCAGCCGGTCGGCCAAGTCCAGCCCGCCCGAGCGGGCGCCGGATGTCGAGGTGGTGGCGCCGATCGCCCGCAACCAGGCCCAGCTGTACCGCTTGTCGGGCGACTACAACCCGTTGCACATCGACCCGGCGGCGGCGCGTTTTGGCGGCTTCGATGCGCCCATCCTGCACGGCCTGTGCACCTACGGCCACTGCGGGCAGCTGCTGTTGGGCGCGCTGTGCGGCGGCGACCCGGCACGCTTTGTGTCGCTGGCGGCGCGGTTTTCGGCACCAGTCTTCCCCGGCGACTCGCTGCAGGTGCGGGCCTGGCACGACGGCCCCGGCCGGGTGCTGTTCGACGCCCGGGTCGGCGAGCGGGCGGTGGTGGCCAACGCCAGCTTCCAGTACCGCTGAGCGGCAGGCACCGCCGCCGCCCGCGCTGCCATCGGCGTCCACGCAGCCGTTGCCGCCCCCCCACCGCCGGCGTCCCTGACCCGATGAGCATTGCCCACGCCAGCCGCTTCACCGAGGGCCCGATCACGCCCACGCTGCTGCGCTTTGCGCTGCCGCTGCTGGCCACCAACTTCTTGCATTCGCTGGCCGGCACCTGGGGCGCGATCTGGGTCGGCCAGACCCTGGGCGCCAACGCATTGACGGCGGTGGCCACCGCCAGCGTGATCCTCTACATGATGATGGGCGCGGCGATGGGCATCGGTACGGCGGCCGGTGTGGCCATCGGCCAGTCGCTGGGCGCCGGCGACGTGCCGGCGGTCAAGCGGGTGGTGGGCTCGGCGCTGGTCTTCGTGATGGTGTTCTCCGTCGTGGTGGCGGTGGCCGGCTGGTTGCTGACGCCCGCCTTGGTCGGCTGGATCGGCACCCCCGCGCCGGCCCGCGACTTCACCATCACCCACCTGCGCTGGACCTGCGCGTCCATGCCCAGCATCTTCACCTACCTGGTGATGACGATGATGATGCGCGGCACCGGTGACTCGAAGACGCCGTTCAAGTTCACGCTGCTGTGGATCTCGCTGTCGCTGCTGCTGGGGCCGCTGCTGATCACCGGCAGCCTGGGCCTGCCGCGCCTGGGTATCGCAGGCCTTGGCCTGGGCAATGTGCTGGCCAACGTTGCAGCGCTGGGCGCACTGGTGGTGTTTGTCTACACCCAGCGCCTGCCGATTGCGCTGCACGGGGAGGATTTGCGCCACCTGCGGCCCGACCCGGCGCTGCTGTCGCTGCTGGTGCGCCGCGGCCTGCCGATGGCGCTGGAAACCGTGGTGGTGCAGGGCTCGTACTTCACGCTGTTGGGCATGGTCAACGGTTACGGCGCGGCCACCGCAGCGGCCTACAGCGGCGCAGCGCAGCTCTGGGTGTTTGTGCAGATGCCGTCCAACGCGCTGGCGATGTCGATGTCGGCGATGGCGGCGATGAACATCGGCGCCGGCCACTGGCCGCGGGTCGAGAAGATCGCGCTGCGCGGCTGCACCATGAGTTTCTTGATCGCCTGCATCGCCACCGCGGCCGTTTACGCGCTGGGCGACCTGCCGCTGCGCCTGTTCATCCCCGACGGCGGCGCGGTGCTGGACCAGGCCTGGCGCATCAACCTGATCGCGCTGTGGGGCTGGATCGCGTTGTCCGCCAGCATGGGCCTGTTTGCCATCATGCGGGCCAATGGCGCGATGCTGGCGCCGATGCTGATCTTCGGCCTGACGATGTGGGTCTTCCGGGTGCCGTTTGCGCTGCTGTTGCGGCCGCTGCTGGGCGAAGCCGCGATCTGGTGGAGCTTCCCGTTCGGCTCGATCACCGCGGCGCTGATGGCGCTGGCCTATTACCGCTGGGGCCGCTGGCGTGAGCGCAGTTTGATGCTGGCCGAGATCGCCGCGCCGCCCGAAGAGGTGCATGTCGGCGAGTAGCCGGCTTGCTGCCTGGCTCCACCATCCTTTCCTACAACCCAAGGAGACGTCTTGAGCACCGCCACCCCCACCCCCGGCAGCAAAGCCTGGCTGGCCCAGGTCCAAGAAACCGTCATCGACCCGGACCGGCCGATCATCGACCCGCACCACCACCTGTGGACCGACACCTTCGGCCGCACGCCCTACCTGTTGGCTGATTTGTGGGCCGATACCGGCGCGGGCCATCACATCGAAAAAACCGTGTTCATCGAGTGCCGGGCCAGCTACCACGAAGGCGGCCCCGAGCACCTCAAGCCGATCGGCGAAACCGAGTTTGTGGCGCGCATCGCGCGCGCTGCCCGCGATGGCGGCGGCGGCGCAGTGATCGCCGGTTTTGTCGGCCATGCCGACCTGCGGCTGCCCGAGGCCACGCTGCGCGAGGTGCTGGCGGCACACGAGGAAGCCGCCCAAGGCCTGTTCCGCGGCATCCGCCACGCCGGTGCACGGGACGCCAACCCCGAGGCGCTGAGCATCCCCGGCCGCGGCGCTGAAGGCCTGTATGCCGACGCCGATTTCCGCCGCGGCGTGGCGCTGCTGGGCACGCTGGGCTACAGCTTTGACACCTGGCACTACCACCACCAGAACGCCACGTTTGCCGACCTGGCGCGTGCCGTGCCCGGCACGACGCTGGTGCTGGACCACTTCGGCACGCCGCTGGGCGTGGGCCGCTACGCCGGCCAGCGCGAGGACATTTTTGAGGCCTGGCGGCATGACATCGAGGCAATAGCCCAATGCCCCAACGTGGTCGCCAAGCTGGGCGGCCTGGCAATGCCCGACAACGGTTACGGCTGGAACCTGCGCGACCTGCCGGCCAGCTCGGACGAGTTGGTAGCGGCGCAGGCGCGCTACTACCACCACGCGATCGAATGTTTCGGTGCGTCGCGCTGCATGTTCGAGAGCAACTTTCCGGTGGACCGGCGCTCGCTGTCGTACACGGTGTACTGGAACGCGATGAAGAAGATCGCGGCGCGTTACTCGGCTCACGAGCAGCAATCGATGTTCCACGAGACCGCGGCGCGGGTCTACCGGCTGTAGCCAGCGGAAAGCGCCGGCCTCGTTCCCGCGCTACGGGGTACGCCGGCCCGTCAGGCTCCTCACTCAAACGGCGGCTCGTCCCACCGCGGAAAAAACGCCGGCATGTCGGTCGACACCTTGTTCGGGTAGACCGGCTGGCGCGTCTTCAGGAACGAGCTGACGCCCTCGCGCGCATCGGCCGACTGGCCCCGCGATTGGATCGCCCGGCTGTCGATGCGGTGCGCTGCCATCGGGCGCGCGGCGCCGGCCATGTGCCACAGCAGCTGGCGGGTCAGCGCCACCGACACCGGCGCGGTGTTGTCGGCAATCTCGCGGGCCAGCGTACGCGCCGCCGGCATCAGGTCATTGGGTGAGTGCAGGCTGCGCACCAGGCCGCGGCCCAGTGCTTCTTGGGCGCCGAACACCCTGCACGTGAAACACCACTCCAGCGCGGTCTGCATGCCGACCAGCTTGGTCAGAAACCACGACGACGCCGCCTCGGGCGTGATGCCGCGTTTGGCGAATACAAAGCCGAAGCGGGCGTCGGTCGAGGCCATGCGGATGTCCATCGGCATCTGCATCGTCACGCCGATGCCCACTGCCGCACCGTTGATCGCGCCGATCACGGGTTTGAGGCTCTTGAAGATGCGCAGCGTG
>JBBQAH010000234.1:0-2514 GCA_038316145.1 Burkholderiales bacterium | reverse complement strand
GCCAGCAGGTTGGTCTGGTAGGCGATGTCGTCGATCACCCGGATCTTGCTGGCGATGGACTTCATCGCGTCCACCGTCTGCGACACCGCCTGGCCGCCCTCCATCGCCTCGGCCGCGGCCTGGGTGGCGATGCCGTCGGTCGCGGTGGCGCTGTCGGCATTTTGCTTGACCGAGGCCGAGATCTCGTGCAGCGACGCGGTGGTCTCCTCGACGCTGGCGGCCTGTTGCGACGCCGAATGCGCCATCGACTGCGAGGTCTGCGACACCTGCGCAGCCGCCGACATCAGGCCTTGCGAGGTCACATCGACCTGGCGCAGCGTGCGGGCGAAGGATTCGATCAGGCCGTTGAGCTTGGCCGCCACGTCCAGGTGGCTGCCGTGCAGCTGGTCGGTGAGCATCCTGGCGGTCAGGTCGCCCTGCAGCGCGGCGCCCACGGCGCGGTCGAGCTCGCGGTCGGCGATGCGCTGCTCGGTCATGTCGAGCCATTGGCCCACGGTGCCCAGCAACTCGCCGCTGGCGGTGAAGATCGGGGTGGTGGTGACGTCGTAGTTGCGCCCACCCAGCACCAGTGCGGTCTGGCTGCGTGCCTGGAGTGCGCGCAAGCGGGCCAGCGCGGCTGCCGGGTCGGCGTAGAAGATGCCGACCGAGCCGCCCAGCACGGCGCCGGGGTCGAAGCCCGGCAACTCGCGGGCAAAGGCCGCAGCGTCGCGCCGCAGCACACCGTCCAGCGCCGGGTTGATGTAGACGATGCGGCCGTCGGCGTCGGCAATGCGCACCGGGGTGGCCACCGCCTCCAGCGCGGTGTGGATGCGCATCGCCTGCTCGGCCGCCACGGCGCGGGCGCCGGCCTGGCCGGCCGCGCTGCGCAACAGCGTCCAGCCGGTCCACAGCGTGGCCAGCAGCCCGGCCAGCGGCAGCACGGCCCAGGCCCAGGCGCCGCTGGCCGCCACCGTGGCCGTGCCGGCCAGCGTGGCCAGGCCCAGGGTGGCCAGCCACAGGCTGGCGGGCAGCAGGCCGGCCTGGGCTGGGGCGTTGGCGTTGGCGTTGCGGTGTGCGGTCATGGGGGTACGTCTCGGGTGGTGGGCGTTGTCAGGGCGGCGGGGCGGCTGTCAATGCGGCACGTGGCTGGCGATCAGCGCGCTCAGCTCGTGCTGCGCCAGCACCCGGTCCAGCGCCAGCACACCGATCACCTCGCCGCGCGCCCGCGCCATGCCGCGCAAGAAGCTGGCGTCGATGCGGGTGCCCAGCGCGGGTGCGGGCTCGATGCTGGACGCCGGCACGTCGAACACCTCGAACACCGCATCTACCAGCAGCCCCACCACCAGCGTGCCTTGCAAGGGGTCGTGGCCGGACGGACCGTCGCCGTCGCTGTCGCCAGCAGCGTCCAGGTCGGCATTGGCGCCGCCACCGGCCTCGACCACCACCACGCAGCTGCGGCGGCCGATCTGGATCGCGGGCTGGCCCACCCGGGCCGCCAGGTCGATCACCGGCACCACCGCGCCGCGCAGGTTCATCACGCCGCGCACGAAGTCGGGGGTGCGCGGCAAGGCGGTGAGGCGGCCGACCTCCAGGATCTCGCGCACATCGTCGATCGGCACGGCCATCGCGTCGGCGCCCACCGCCATGCGCAGCATCGACAGCGGGGCGTCGTGCGGCGGCGGTGGGGTGGCGGCAGTGTTGGCGGCGTGGGGGGTGCTCATCGGCAAGCTCATCGTGGGGGTCCTGGCGCGCTGCGGCGCCTTGTGGCGCGGTGCAGCAGGGTTCTCTGTTGCGGATGTCGCGCGCAAGGCGCGGTGTGGGCCGGGTCAGAAACGGCCGAACCCGGCGTCGTCCGGCTGGGCGGCCTGCGCCAGGCCACCGGATTGGCCAAAACGCAGGGCGGGTGACCGGTCCGGCGGCCCGGCCCGCTGGCCAACCCGGGCCGCCCGGGCCTGTTTGCCCGGCCGTTGGCCAGCGCCTGCCGCACTGGGCGGCGCCGACAGCCGGAAGTTGGCCATCAATTCCTGCAGCCGGCCGGCCTGGGCCGACAGCTCCTCAGCGGTGCCCGAGAGCTCTTCGGACGCGGCGGCGGTTTGCTGCGTCGATGTGCTGAGGTGGTTCATCGCGCCGGTGATCTGGTTCACGCCGTCGGCCTGCTCGCCCGAGGCGGCAGCGATCTCCTGCACCAGCTCGCTGGTCTTGTGGATCGACGGCAGCATGCGGCCCAGCAGGTGGCCGGCCTTCTCGGCCAGGTGCACGCTGTTGCCGGCCAGCAGGCCGATGTCGCGGGCGGCGACCTGGCTGCGCTCAGCCAGCTTGCGCACCTCGGCGGCCACCACGGCAAAGCCCTTGCCGTGCTCACCGGCGCGGGCCGCCTCGATCGCGGCGTTGAGCGCCAGCAGGTTGGTCTGGTAGGCGATGTCGTCGATCACCCGGATCTTGCTGGCGATGGACTTCATCGCGTCCACCGTCTGCGACACCGCCTGGCCGCCCTCCATCGCCTCGGCCGCGGCCTGGGTGGCGATGCCGTCGGTC
>JBBQAH010000071.1:0-14712 GCA_038316145.1 Burkholderiales bacterium | reverse complement strand
CTGCAGCGCCCCGACCTGCTGGCCGGGCGCCAGCCGCGCACCCTCAACATGGCCACCATCGGCGACGACCTGCTGCGCCAGGCCTCGCCAGCCTTTGGCCCGCAGGTCGAGGCCCTGATCGTCTACAACAGCAACCCGGTGGCGATTGCGCCCGAGTCGCCCAAGGTGGTGGCGGGCTTCCAGCGCGAGGACCTGTTTACCGTGGTGCTGGAGCACTTTCTGACCGACACCGCCGACCACGCCGACTACGTGTTGCCGGCCACCACCCAGTTGGAGCATCTGGACGTGCACACCAGCTACGGCCACACCTATGTGCTGATCAACCACCCGGCGGTGGCGCCGCTGGGCCAGGCCAAACCCAACACCCAGATCTTTCGCGAGCTGGCCGCCCGCATGGGGTTTGACGAGCCGTGTTTTGCCGACAGCGACGCGCAGCTGGCCCGGCAAGCCGTGCCCACGCTGGACTTCGAGCAGCTCAGCCGGCAAGGCTGGGTCAAGCTCGACCTGCCCGACGCGCCGTTTGCCAACGGTGGTTTTGCCACCGCCAACGGCCGGGCCCAGGTGGCGGTGCCGGGCCTGGGCGTGCCGGACTTTGTGCCGCCGTACGAGAGCGCGCAGTCGGCGCCGGCGCTGGCGCAACGCTTTCCGCTGGCGATGATTTCGCCACCGGCGCGGCACTTTCTCAACTCCAGCTTTGTCAACGTCAAGAGCCTGCGCAGCATCGAGGGCGAGCCGCTGGTCGAGCTGCACCCCGACGACGCGCAGGCGCGCGGCATAACCGACGGCGAAATGGTGCGGGTCTTCAACGACCGCGGCAGCTACCTGTGCAAGGCGGCCGTAGGTGCCCGCGCCCGGCCCGGTGTGGTCAACGGCCTGGGGGTGTGGTGGCGCAAGCTGGGCGCGGCCGGCACCAACGTCAACGAGCTGACCAGCCAGCGCCTGACCGACATCGGCCGCGGCCCCACGTTCTACGACTGCCTGGTCGAGGTGGTGCGGGCTTGACGCGGGTCACCGCCTGGCACCGCAGGCCATCCGGTGGGCTGCTACGCCGCAGCCAGGCGGCCGCCACGCTGGCGGCGCTGGTGCTGGCCGCGCTGGCCCAGACCGGCTGCCGCGCCAGCGAGGAATCCGCGCCGGTCCTGAGCACGATGTCCCCGCTGGCCTATTACAGCCAATCGATCGCCGGGCACCTCGACCTGATGCAGCGGGCCCGCCCGGTGGCTGACTGGCTGGCCGACCCGGCCACACCGCCCGCGTTGCGCGAGCGCCTGCAACTGGCGCAGCGCCTGCGCGACTTTGCAGTGCAATCGCTGGCGCTGCCCGACAACGCCAGCTACCGGCGTTACGCCGACCTGCAGCGCCCGGCCGTGGTGTGGAACGTGGTGGCCGCGCCCGAGCTGTCGCTGACGCTCAAGACCTGGTGTTACCCGCTGATGGGCTGTGTCGGTTACCGGGGTTACTTCAAGCGCGACGACGCCGAGGCCGAGGCCGCCGTGCAGCGCGCCGCCGGGCTGGATGCCACCGTCTACGGCGTGCCGGCCTACAGCACGCTGGGCTGGACCAACTGGCTGGGTGGCGACCCGCTGCTCAACACCTTCGTTGCGGGCAGTGAGGCCGGCCTGGCCCGGCTGGTCTTCCATGAACTGGCGCACCAGGTGGTCTATGTGCCGGGCGACACGGTGTTCAACGTGTCTTTTGCCACGGCGGTGGAGCGGCTGGGCCTGGTCCAGTGGCGCGCCAGCGGTCAGGCCTTGGCCGAGGACGCGGCGGCGGTGCAGCGGCTGGCCGACTTTCGGGCGATTACCCGGCGCACCCGGGCGGCCCTGTCCGCGCTGTACGGGGCCGCGGCCGGCCAGGCCTGGAGCGACGAGAAGAAACGCCAGCAAAAAGCCGAACTGCTGGCCGCGATGCGCGCCGAGTTTGCCGCCCTGAAAGCAAACGTGTCCGGTCCCTGGGCCGGTTTCACCGGCTACGACGACTGGCTGTCCCGCGCCAACAACGCATCGCTGGCGCTGCAAGCGGCCTATGACAGCCTGGTGCCGGATTTCGAGCGGCTGTTCGAGCGCGAGGGTCGCGACTTCCGTCGTTTTCATGCTGCGGTGCAGCGTCTGGCCGATTTGCCCACTGAGCAGCGCCGGGCGACACTGCAGGGCGGGCCTTGAGCCTGGACCTGACGCTGTTCATACCCCCAACGGAGACCCCCAGATGGCCGATATCCACATTCACCGTGACCACAGCCTGGGCCTGGCCAAGGCCCGCAAGGTGGCGTGGGACTGGGCCGAACAGGTCGAGCAGCAGTTCGACATGGCCTGCACCGTGATCGAGGGCGAGACCAGCGACACCGTCGAGTTTGTGCGCAGCGGCGTCAAGGGTGTGCTGATCGTGGCCGCCGATCATTTCGACCTGGAAGCCAAGCTGGGCTTTTTGCTGGGTGCGTTTTCCAAGACGATCGAGGGCGAGATCGAGAAGAACCTCGATGCCTTGCTGGGCGCGGCCAGTGCCAAGAATCCCGCCACCAAGCCGGTGGCCAAGCCGGCGGCCAAGAGGGCGCCACGCGGCTGAGCCCGCCGCGGCGCCATGGCGCCGCGCTCAGTAGCTCAACCAGGTGCCCTTGAGCGGCACCTGCTCGGCGCCAGGCTTGCTGTAGTCGCACACGCCCTGCGGGAACAGCGCCGCCAGCCGGGTGAGATCAGCGGCCGCCGGCACGGCAGGCGCGTAGTCGGCCACATTGACCGGTTTGAGCTGGCATTTCATCAGGTCGTCCACCAGCGGACCGCCGGCGGCGATGCGGGGCGACGGCGTCTTTTTGTACTGGGCGTTGCACACGCCCGCACCGCTGTAGGTGGCTTCCTCCCGGTAGCGCTTGGCATCGGCCACGCCCCAGCACGAATCCACCGCGTCGGCCGGTTTGTAGACCGCCACCTTGGCGGCGGTCAGCGCGGCAGGGTCGCCGGTCAGGCCGTCCAGCCACTGGGTCATCATGTCCAGCTCCTGCAGCACCACCTCGTCCACCAGCTTGGCCAACACCGCCTGCTGGGCCGCACCCAGGCCCAGCAGCGGTGCCAGCGCCGGGTTGGGCAGCACCCAGATGACCTGGTTGTCGCTGCGGCCATTGGCACGCTTGAGCTTCTCGCGGATCAGCAGGTCGTTGTAGATGGTGTGGATGTCGGCACCCGGCTCGGCGTAGGCGCGCAGGTGCAGGATGGGGGTGGTCGCCAGGCCGCCGCCGCCCGACAGGAAGCGCCCGGTCTCGTAAGCGCGGCGCAGCGTGGCAGCGTCAGCGGTGGTGCGCTGGGCCATCAGGTTGCCGTCGGCGTCGTAGCCGCCAACGCCCTCGTTGACATCGAGAAACTGCGCCAGCGTGACCGTGCCCTTTTGCAGCGCGGCCAGGCCGTACTGAACACCGACGTTGTCCAGGGGCCGGCGGGCAAATCCGGTGGCGGCGTCACGGCCCAGGATATTGGCGCTGATGTCCTGGATCGTGCAGCGTGCCCCGGTCGGGTTGCTGGTCGGGTGATAGACCAGCGCCTTGTTGGTGAGGCCGCAACCGGCATTGCCGGCACCGCCAGTGGCGACGATCACATCGCCGTTGCCGGCGTCCCAGGCGGCGCAGGTGTTGCGCGTGAAGCCCTCGAAGCCCTGCCGCTGCGCTGTACTGGCGCCGGGGTGGGCAATGAAGTAGCGGTTCAGCAAGCGGCAGTCGGTGACCGATTGGGCGGTGCCCCACACATCCGGAAACGCCGCATCGGCCATCACACCGTCGAGCAGTCCGGGGTAGTTGTCGGCCACCAGCAATTGCTGGATCGCGCCGCCGGAGCCGCCCCAGCCCGCTGTCCAGCGCGGCAGGCCGTAGCGCTTGGCCAGGTGCTGCTTGACCATCATGATGGTCTCGGCCGCCAGCACGTCGTTTGCATTGGTCTTGTTGACATTGAGCGACGAGATCACATAGGCAAAACCGCGTGCCAGCGACTGGGTAGCCCGCAAGTCCTTGAACACCTCGCCAAAGCTGTTGCTGCCCTGGTTGTACTGCGCGCCGGTGGACTCGCCGACCCGGAAGATCACCCGCTTGTTCCACGCCGCACCGTTCCAGGTGTCGGCCTTGCTCGGGTTGTCGAGCACCGCGATGCGGTAGATCGAGCGGTTGATCGTGCCGGTCTCGACCCGCACGATGAACGGTGCGGTCACGCCGTTGAGGGTGGTGACGCTGGCGATGTCGGTGGGCCGGGTGGCCAGCGGATCGGCCAAGGGCTTGCGCTCGCCGCTGGCGGTGAAATAGAACCAGTCGTAGCGCGTGGCCACCGAGCAGTTGGCATCCAGCGCCTCGCCCAGGCCGGCGTCGACGGTGCGGCACTCGAACGGTGTCAACTGCTTGCCCGAGACCACCGGCCCGCTGCGGGGGTGGTTGACCAGCGTGACCGTGCCGGTGGCGCGGCCGTCGGGCACATAGGCTTCGACCACATTGCTGCCCAGCGCCAGGCCTTGCACCAGCACTTGCGCGGACGTGGCCGTGCTGCTCACCACCTGGGCGCTCAGCGCCTGGCCGTTGCTGCGCCAGCGCAACTCCTGGGCCGAGACGTTGGGCGTTACCGTCACCGCCACCAGTGCCGCTGAATCGCTGACCTGGTCAGCGCGGCTGGACAGCGTGCTGATGCTCAGCGGGATGGCCCCCTTGCCGTCATCGCCGCCGCAGGCGTTCAGCAGCAAGCTGAGCAGCGACAGGCAGACAAAACTCAAAGCGCGGCTGGATGGCGGGTAATGGCAGGTCATGGCGGTCTCCTCGACGGGGCGGCTGCTGCCGCCCGCTTGTTGTGCCGTCGATGCTAACGAGCAGCGGCAGCCACCACAAGGAGGGTCTTCATCGCTGTAGCGCGTGCGCAGCGCGCACGCCGCCGCGTTATTTCAGCGATTCGATCAGGTCGATGTAGTCCTGCATCGCCGCGTCGGACGTCGTGCCCTTGACACCGTTCCAGGCATCCCATTTGGCGCGGCCCACCATGTCGGTAAAGCCTGGCCGCTTGCCGTCGGCATCGCCCGCACTGGCCTGCTTGTACAGCGCGTAGATCTTCAGCAGCGTCATGTTGTCGGGTTTGTCCGGCAGTTGCTTGCTGTCGGCCACGGCTTGTTCGAAGCTTGACTTGAGTGCACTCATGGTGGGTCTCCTGTGGGTGAAAATGGGCTGGACATCGCGTATGTTACCCAGCACCGCGATGCTGCCCGACCCCGCCCCGGGGCGCGCTGCCGCCGACGAGAGCCGAAAAATGCGCCCAGAGGAGACCCCCAAGATGAACGCCCCTGCCGAGCACCGCATGTCGCGGGTCGATACCTCGTGGCTGCGCATGGACAACGACGTCAACCTGATGATGATCGTCGGCGTCTGGTTGCTCAGCCCGGCCATCACGCTGGCGGCGCTGCGCGAGCGCATCGAGACCCGGTTCCTGCAGTACGAGCGGTTTCGGCACAAGGCGGTGATCGACGCCCTGGGCGCGAGCTGGGTCGAGGACGATGCGTTCGATCTGCACCTGCACGTCGTGGCCGAGCCGCTGCACCCAGGTGCCGGCCAGTCCGAGCGGGCCGCGCTGCAGCAACTTTGCGGCGAGTTGGCAGACACGCCGCTCGACCCGGGTCGTCCGCTTTGGCAGTTTCACCTGATCGAGCGCTATGAGGGCGGCTGCGCCATCATCGTGCGCATTCACCATTGCATCGGCGACGGTATCGCGCTGGTCTCGGTGATGAACTCGATCACCGACGGCGGGGCCGATCCGCCCAAACACCCCCGACAGCACCCGGCGCACGAGGGCCACGATGGCGACTGGCTGTCCGAGGCCGTGTTGCGGCCGCTCACCGCCATCGCGGTCAAGGCCTTGAATCGATCGGGCGACGGCATGGCGGGGGCGCTGGACATGCTGGCGCATCCCAGGCAGCCCTTGCAAGACGGTGCGGACCTGGCCCGCACCGGGCTGCACGTGCTGGGCGACCTGGCTGCGTTGGCGCTGATGGCGGACGATTCACCTACCCGGCTCAAGGGCAAGCCGGTCGGCCACAAGGTGGTGGCCTGGGGCGAGCCGATGCCCTTGGACGAGGTCAAGGCGGTGGGCCAGAGCCTGAACTGCTCGATCAACGATGTGTTGCTGGCCTGTGTGGCTGGCGCCATCGGTGCCTGGCTGATCGACCAGGGCGACGACCCGACCGGTGCCGAGATCCGGGCCATGGTGCCGGTCAACCTGCGGCCGCTCGACCAGGCCTGGCGCTTGGGCAACCGCTTCGGTCTGGCGCCGGTGGTGTTGCCGATCGGTATCGCCAACCCGGTCGAGCGGGTGTACGCGGTGCGCGCCCGCATGGGCCAGCTCAAAGGCAGCTTCCAGCCCTTGCTGGCCTATGGGGTGTTGGCCGTCACCGGCCTGTTTGTCAAACCGGTGCAAGACCTGGTGCTGGGCCTGTTCTCGAAGAAGACCACGGCGGTGATGACCAACGTGCCGGGCCCGCGCGAACTGCTCAAGCTGTGCGGGTCCACGCTGCGGCAGAGCATGTTCTGGGTGCCCGCCTCGGGCGACGTGGGGGTGGGCGTCAGCATCCTGAGCTATGGCGGTGGTGTGCAGTTCAGCCTGGTCACCGATGCCGCGCTTTGCGCCAGCCCGCAAGACATCATCGACCGGTTCCAGCCCGAGTTCGAAAAACTGCTGATGTTGTCGTTGATGCTGCCCTGGGGCGGCGCGGCGGGTGCCAGCATGGGCACCCGCCCTGGCAAAAACGCAGAAGCCTGACGCTCAGGCCTCGGCTGGGCTGCCGTTGCCGAGATGGGACGGCCCAGGGTCGGATTCGGTCGTCTGCAGCCCACCCAGACCGGACGGCGCATGATCGTCTTCATCGTGTTGATGAAACGCCCGCATGCCGCCGCGCAGGTAGCGGTTGGTGTGGTTGGGTCGGGGCAGAAAGCGCGCCAGCTCGTTGAGCGCCATCTGGTAGACATCGCGCTTGAACTCGATCACCAGTTCGAGCGGCACCCAGTACTCGTTCCAACGCCAGGCGTCGAACTCGGGGTGGTCGGTGGCACGCAGGTCCAGGTCACTGTCGCGCCCGGTCAGGCGCAGCAGGAACCAGATCTGTTTCTGGCCACGGTAGTGGCCGCGGGCATCCCTGCGGATGAAGTGGTCGGGCACCTCGTAGCGCAACCAGTCCCGGGTGCGCGCGAGGATGCGCACATGTTCCGGGCGCAAACCCACTTCTTCATGCAGCTCACGCAACATCGCCTGCTCGGGCGACTCACCGTACTTGATGCCCCCCTGCGGGAACTGCCACGAGTGTGTGCGCAGTCGTTTGCCCCAGAAGACCTCGTTGCGTGCGTTGAGCAGGATGATGCCGACGTTGGGCCTGAAGCCTTCCCTGTCGAGCATAATCAAACCCCAATTTCTGTATTAAGTTCATTATTGCACTGGCAGAGTGCGGCCCGCGAATCCTCGCTAACCCGCATGCATCTACAGCAGTGCAACAGCGGTGTGACAGCGGCCCGGCGCCCTTCTTGCGGCCGCTGCCCATCACAGTCCGTCCTTGCCCCGGCGCGCGCCCCGCGCCATACCCAGACCCATGAAAGCCTCCCAGTTTTTCATCTCCACCCTGAAGGAAGCCCCCGCCGACGCCGAGGTGGTCAGCCACCAGTTGATGATGCGTGCCGGCATGATCAAGCGCCTGGGTGCGGGTATTTACAACTACATGCCGATGGGGCTGCGGGTGATCCGCAAGGTCGAGGCCATCATCCGCGACGAGATGGTGCGCGCCGGTGCGGTCGAGCTGCTGATGCCGGTGGTGCAGCCGGCCGAGCTGTGGCAGGAGACCGGCCGGTTCGAGGCGATGGGGCCCGAGCTGCTGCGCGTCAAGGACCGGCATGACCGCGACTACATCATCCAGCCCACCAGCGAAGAGGTGGTGACCGACATCGCCCGGCAAGAGCTGCGCAGCTACCGCCAGCTGCCGAAGAACTTCTTCCACATCCAGACCAAGTTCCGCGACGAGCGCCGGCCGCGCTTCGGCATCATGCGCGGGCGCGAGTTCACGATGAAGGATGCCTACTCCTTCGACCGCGACCCGGCCGCCGCTGCCAAGAGCTACCAGGGCATGTTCGACGCTTACAAGCGCATCTTCGACCGTTTTGGCCTGCAGTACCGCGCCGTGGCGGCGGACACCGGCGCGATCGGCGGCGACCTGAGCCACGAGTTCCAGGTCATCGCCGACACTGGCGAGGACGCGATCGTCTTCTGCCCGACCAGCGATTACGCCGCCAACATCGAGCTGGCCGAAGGCATGGCGCCTGCCGCGCCGCGTGCTGCGCCCAGCCAGGCCCTGCAAAGCGTCGCCACGCCCGGCAAGAGCACCTGCGCCGACGTGGCCAGCTTGTTGGGCCTGCCGCTGGCACACACGGTCAAGAGCCCGGTGCTGGCCACGGATGAACAGGACGAGCAGGGCGAGATCACCAAAAGCACGGTCTGGCTGCTGCTGCTGCGTGGTGATCACGACCTGAACGAGGTCAAGGCCGGCAAACTGGCGGGCTTCAAGGCCGGTTGGCGTTTTGCCACCGGGGCCGAGATCGAGGACCACTTCGGCTGCGAGCCGGGCTACCTCGGCCCGATCGGTCTGCTCAAACCGGTGCGGGTGATTGCCGACCGCAGCGTGGCGGCGATGAGCGATTTTGTCTGCGGCGCCAACCAGGCAGACGCCCACCTGACCGGCGTCAACTGGGGCCGCGACTTGCCCGAGCCGGCCCTGGTGGCCGACCTGCGCAACGTGCAGGCCGGTGATGCGTCGCCCGACGGCCAGGGCGTGCTGGCGATCCAGCGCGGCATCGAGGTGGGCCATGTGTTCTACCTCGGCACCAAATACTCGCAGGCGATGAACGCCACCTTCCTGGACGAGACCGGCAAGCCCAGGTTGATGGAGATGGGCTGCTACGGCATCGGCGTGACCCGCATCCTGGGCGCGGCCATCGAGCAGAACCACGATGACCGCGGCATCGTCTGGCCGCTGGCGCTGGCGCCGTTCTCGGCCGTGATCTGCCCGATCGGCTACGACCGCTCGGCCGAGGTCAAGGCCGCGGCCGATACGTTGCATGATGAGCTGGCCGCTGCCGGCATCGACGTGATGCTGGACGACCGCGGCGAGCGGCCCGGCGCGATGTTTGCCGACTGGGAGCTGGTGGGCGTGCCGCAGCGTGTCGTGATCTCCGACCGCGGGCTCAAGGCCGGCACGGTGGAGCTGCAGGGCCGGCGCGAAGCCGCTGCCAGCGTTTTGCCGCTGGCTGAGGCCGTGGCCCTGCTGAAAGCCCGGCTGGTGGCATGAACCTGGCGCGACGGCACGCGCTGCAGGTTGGCGCGGGCGCATCGCTGCTGGGGCCGTGGTGGCCATTGCCGGCGCAAGCGGGCAAGCAGGCCGAGGAGGCGCTGGCCGACGCGGTGCGGTCGGCCCTGGCGGCGGCCATCGCCAGCGCGGCACCGCCGCATCCGGTCTTCACCGAATTGGAGCCACGGCTGGCTTACCTGCGCTGGTTGGGGGCGATGAGCGAGCGCCTGAAGCGCCAGAAAAGCGAAGCCGCAACCCGTATCGAGTTTCTCGAAACCCTGTGGTACGAGAGCACCCGCGCCGGCCTGGAGCCGGCGCTGGTGCTGGCACTGATCCAGGTTGAGAGTGGGTTCCGCAAATACGCCATCAGTTCGGCGGGCGCCCGTGGCTACATGCAGGTGATGCCGTTCTGGGCCCGGCTGATCGGGGGCGGCGATCCGGCACGCTTGTTCCACATGCAGACCAACCTGCGGTTTGGCTGCGTCATCCTGCGGCATTACCTGGACATCGAGCGCGGTGACCTGTTCATGGCGCTGGGCCGCTACAACGGCAGCCGCGGCAAGCCGGACTACCCCAACGCTGTGATGGCCTGGCGGCAGCGCTGGACGGCCTGATCGACTGGCCCGACCTGCGGGCAGGATCAGCGCAGGCCGGCCCAGGTCTTGGGGCTGGCGTTGTGCGCGCCCAGCAGGGCCAGCACCCGCTCCACCGTGTCGTCCACCAGCTCGTCGATGCTGGTCGGCCGGTGGTAGAACGCCGGCAGGGGCGGAAATATGATGCCGCCCATTTCGGTCACGGCGGTCATGTTGCGCAGATGGGCCAGGTTGAAAGGTGTCTCGCGCACCATCAGCAGCAGCGTGCGGCGCTCTTTGAGCGTGACATCGGCGGCGCGTGTCAGCAGGTTGTCCGACAGGCCGTGGGCCACCGCCGCCAGCGTTTTCATCGAGCACGGCGCCACCACCATCGCGGCGGTGTCGAAACTGCCGCTGGCCACGCAGGCACCGATGTCGCCGGGGGCGTAGCTGCGGTCGGCCAAGGCGTCCAGCGCCGCCCGGTCCAGTCCCAGCTCGTGGTGGGCGTTGACGACGCCGGCCGGCGTGACGACAAGGTGTGTTTCCAGGCCCAGGTTGCGGGCCCGCGCCAGCAGGCGCACGCCATAGACCGCGCCGCTGGCGCCGGTGATGCCGACCACCAGCCTGCGCGTTGCGGGCAGGCTCACTTCGTCAGCAGTTGCTGCAACTCGCCGGATTCGTACATTTCCATCATGATGTCCGAGCCGCCGACAAACTCACCATCGACATACAGCTGCGGGATGGTGGGCCAGTTGGCGTAATCCTTGATGCCCTGGCGGATGCCGTCGTCTTCCAGCACGTTGACGGTCTTGATCTCGGACGCGCCGCAGGCCTTGAGCAGCTGGATCGCGCGGCCGGAGAAGCCGCACTGCGGAAACTGCGCCGTGCCCTTCATGAACAGCACCACATGGCCGCCCTTCACGATGGTGTCGATACGTTGTTGCACATCACTCATGGTTCTCGTCCGGCAAGTAGGTCTGAAGGGCGTACTTTAAACGGCAAATCACCTGACCGGGCGACCGGGCAGTCATTGGCCTCAGAACCGCAAGGTGGTGTCAGAAAGTGACGCTCATGCCCAGCCGCACGACCGGAAGCAGGCGGACCTGCCCGTCCACGCCCAGGCTGCCTGTGCCGCCCAACAGGCGGTCCAGCCGCGCCGGCCCCAGGCCCTGGGCTGCCAGCCCCAGGTCGGCACTAAAACCCCAGGCGCCTCTGCTGCCGCCACTGGAGTAGCCGATGCCGGCGTAGGGCAGGGCGCCGCCACCATCGCCGGTGCTGCCGCTGCCGCTGCCGTTGACGTTGGTGGTGGCGCGCAGGTTGATCAGCAGACCACCGGTCAGCCGCAGGCCGCCGGTATCGCCCAGCCTGAAGGTGCTGAACTGGTAGTCGCCCATCAAGCGCAGCGTCTGCTGGCTGACCGTGCGCAGGCCCAGCGACAGCAGGCCACGGTCGGACACCGGTGAAGGGTTGTCGCGCTCGAAGCGCGCTTGCCAGGACGCACCACCCAGCGCATCGACCGGCGTCAGCAGGCCCCGGTCCTGTGCCCAGGGTCCAGTGCTGGCCAGCAGCGCCAAGGCGCCGAATATCCAGGTTGGGTACGTGCGCATGCGGTGTGCTCCCCAGGGCAGACAGTGCGCCGACCGTCGGCGCGCTGTTTTCATACTACGCCGCTTGCCGCGCGCCGGGAACCTGAAGATGGGTGAGCTTTGGTAGCCAGACGTACGCATCGATGGCGGGGTCCGGGCTTGGCGCCGGCCGCCGCGCCCTGGCGCTGCCGGTCAGACCGGGCCTGGCCAGCAGCCGCCGGTGCAGCGGTCCCGGCCTTCGATATCGTGCCGGGTGCAGACACGAGCCAGGCCGGCGACTCGCATCGCGCTGCGCACCGCCGCGGCCTGGTCCCAGCCGTGTTCGAGCAACAGCCAGCCGCCGTCGGACAGGTGCGGCACTGCGCCGGCAATGATCTCGGTCAGCGCGCCCAGACCGTCGCCGCCCGGTGTCAAGGCCATCAGTGGCTCATGCCGCAGCGCGGGCAGGTGCGGGTCGTCGCCGGCGATGTAAGGCGGGTTGGACAGCACCAGATCGAAGCGCGCCCGGGCCGGCAACGCCTTCCACCAGCGGCCACAGGCCCAGGCCAGGCTCAGGCCGAGCCGGGTGGCGTTGGCTTGGGCGACCCTCAGCGCGGCAGGGCTCAGGTCGGTTGCGGTGACCCGGGCGGAAGGCCTGCGGTGCGCCACCGCCAACCCCACCGCACCACTGCCGGTGCCCAGGTCCAGCACCTGCGCCGGCGTGCCTGCGGGCAACAGGTCCAGCGCCCAGTCGACCAGGGTTTCGGTGTCGGGCCGCGGCACCAGCACGTCCGGTGTCACCTGCAGCGTCAGGCCATGGAACTCCCGCTGGCCCAGCAGGTAAGCCAGGGGTTCGCCCGCGGCGCGGCGCTGACAGCTTGCTGCAAAAGCCAGCGCTACCGCTTCCGGCAGCGGCGCATCGTCGTGGGCGATCAGCCAGCTGCGCGGCTGCTGCAACAGGTGGCCCAGCAGCATCCGGGCATCGAGCCGGTCCAGACCCAGCGCGCGGGCGTCGGCCAGGGCTGTCGCCACGCAGGCCTGTCCGGCTGCGTTGCGCGCGCCGTTGGGCGACGCTGCACCGGTGCTCACGCGCTGCCTTCCAGCGCCGCCAGCTGGTCCTGCGCCTGGGCGGCCTGCAGCGCGGCCACCACGTCGGCCAGGTCGCCCTCCATGATCGCGCCCAGCTTGTACAGCGTCAGGTTGATGCGGTGGTCGGTGAAACGGCCCTGCGGGAAGTTGTAGGTGCGGATACGGTCGGACCGGTCGCCCGTGCCCACCAGGCTCTTGCGGGTGGCGGCCTCTTGGGCGTCGCGGGCACTGCGCTCCTTGTCGCGCAGCCGGGCCTGCAGCACGGCCATCGCCTTGGCCTTGTTGCGGTGCTGCGAGCGGTCGTCCTGGCATTCGGCCACCAGGCCGGTGGGCAAATGGGTGATGCGGATCGCCGAATCGGTCTTGTTGACGTGCTGGCCACCGGCACCGCTGGCGCGGAAAGTGTCGATGCGCAGGTCGGCCGGGTTGAGCGTGATCTCGGTCGCCTCGTCGGGCTCGGGCATCACCACCACCGTGGCCGCGCTGGTGTGGATGCGCCCTTGCGACTCGGTGGCCGGCACCCGCTGCACCCGGTGGCCGCCCGACTCGAACTTGAGCGCGCCGTAGACATCGGCGCCCTCCACCCGCACCACCACCTCCTTGTAGCCGCCCAGATCAGACGCCGATTCACTCAGCACCTCGGTGCGCCAGCCGCGGCGCTCGAAGTAGCGCAGGTACATGCGCAGCAGGTCACCGGCAAACAGCGCCGATTCGTCGCCACCGGCACCGGCGCGTATCTCGACAAAGGCGTTGCGCTCGTCGTCCGGGTCGCGTGGCAGCAGCGCGGTCTGGATATCGGCCAGCGCCTGGGCCTGGTCGGCCTGGGCGGCGGTGATCTCCTCGCGCGCCATCTCGGCGATCTCGGGGTCGTCAGCCGCCTCGGCCAGCATCAGGCGCGCGGCGGCCTCGTCGGTTTCACGCTGCTCGTGGTGGTGCAGGCGCTGCACCAGCGCGGCGGCCTCGGCCTGCTCGCGGGCCACCGTGCGGTAGCGCGCGATGTCCTGGCTGAGCTTGGGGTCGGCGAGGTGCGCGTCCAACTCGGCCAGCCGCATGGCCAGGCGTTGCAACTGCAGGCGGAGTGAGGGTTTCATCGGGGGCGGATCAGCAGGCTAGCGTTGTGTTGGCGACGGGGCGGGTGCAACTTTGTGACACCGAGGCGGCGCAAAAGCGGCACCGGCGCGCCAGGCCGATTGGCCAAGGGCGCGCCGGCAAGGGCAGCGCAGCTAGCTGGCGTCGTCGCCGGACGGCGGGCGCGGCGACTGGCGCAGGAACAGGCGCGACACCGTCTGCGCCATCTGGCGCCTGGCTTCACCGTCGCTGGCGTGCAACTCGGCGAGCGTGCCGTGCAGCAGCTTCTGGGTCAGGCCACGCGAAAGCGCGTCCAGCACGCTGTCGATGTCGGCGCCCTTGGCCAGTTGCTTGCGGGCGCGGGCGATCTCGGCGGCGCGCCAGTCGTCGGTCTGGGCGTGCAGCGCCTGGATCAGCGGGACGGTGGCGCGCTGGTCCAGCCAGTGCGCAAAGCTTTGAACGCCGGCGTCGATGATGGCCTCGGCCTGGGCCACCGCGGCCTGGCGCTTTTCTCCAGCCGACTGCACCACCGCCGACAGGTCGTCTACGGTGTAGAGGTAGACATCGGCCAGGCTGCCGACTTCGGGCTCGATATCGCGCGGCACTGCCAGATCGACCATGAACATCGGCCGGTGGCGGCGGGCCTTGAGCGCGCTGCGCACGGCGCCCAGGCCGATGATCGGCAGTGAGCTGGCGGTGCAGGACACGATGGCGTCGAACTCATGCAGGCGCTGCGGCAGATCGGCAAGTCTCAATGCCTGGCCACCAAAGCGGCCGGCCAGTTTCTCGCCGCGCTCCAGCGTACGGTTGGCGATGGCCAGGCCTTTGGGCGCGCGGGCGGCAAAGTGCGTGGCCACCAGTTCGATCATCTCGCCGGCACCGACAAACAGCACGTTGATGTCGCGCAGGTCCTCGAACAGTTGCGCTGCCAGCCGGACCGAGGCTGCCGCCATGCTGATCGAATGCGCGCCGATCTCGGTCGAGGTGCGCACATCCTTGGCGACTGAAAACGAGCGCTGGAACAGCTGGTGCAGCGTGGTGCCCAGCGTGCCGGCGGCATCGGCCTCGCGCACCGCCTGCTTCATCTGGCC
>JBBQAH010000065.1:0-15401 GCA_038316145.1 Burkholderiales bacterium | reverse complement strand
CTCGGGCGTGAACTTCAGCGGCCTGCCGGTGGCCTCGGCCTGCAGCCGTGCCACGGCGGCCAGCAACGACAGGCGTTTAGCCCGGCTCTCGCCCTGCTGGGCCTCGACCCGGGTCGGGTCCATCAGCGCCAGCGGCTGGCCGGCCACCACCGATTCACCCTCGCGCACCTTCAGCTCGCGCAGGATGCCGCCCTCCAGGCTGGCGATCACTTGCTCGCGGCCTTCGGGGATCACCCGCGCGTCGCTGCGGGTGATCATGTCGACCTGGGCAAACGCGGCCCAGATCAGCCCCGCCGCCAGCGCGGCCAGCATCAGGTAGATCGACCAGATCGCACCACGGGCCGGCTCCAGCTCATACGCAGCCTGGGACGGGCTGAGGTATTGCGCGTCACCGCGCCGCAAGGCGGGTCCGGCGGGATTCAGGTCGGATCGGGACATGGGGGGTATTGGCGGCAGTCAGACCGCCGCGCGGCTGTCCGACGGCTGCGTGCTGGGGTGACGGTGCACGTTGGTGGGCGCGGCGGCCTCACCCGTGGCCGTAGGCGGCGCCGCCTGCGCGGCGGGCTTGGCGCCCGACAGCACCGCCAGCACCTGCGCCTTGGGGCCGTCCATCACCACCTTGCCGGCATCGATCACGATGATGCGCTGCACCAGCTCCAGCACGGCCGGGCGGTGCGTGACCATGATCAGCGTGCAGTCGCTGGCGGCCTCCTTGAGCTGGCGCAGAAAAGCCATCTCGCTCTGTGCATCCATCGAACTGGTGGGCTCGTCCATCAGCAACAGCTTGGGCGCGGTGATCAGGCTGCGGGTCAGCGCCACCAGCTGGCGTTGGCCACCCGACAGCAGCCCGCCGGACTCACCCACCGGCAAATCCCAGCCCAGCGGGTGGCCTTCCACCAGCCGGGTCAGGCCGGTCAGCTTGGCCACCTCGGCCAGGCGGGCGGGGTCGGCCCCGGCGCGGCCCAGCAGCACGTTGTCGCGCAGCGTGCCGTGGAACAGCCTTGAGTCTTGCGGCACATAGCCGACACGCATCCGGAAGTCGCCCGGGTCGAGCTGGCGCAGGTCGATGCCGTCCACCTCGACCGTGCCGTCGGTGGGCCGGTACAGGCCGGCGATCAAGCGCAGGATGGTGGATTTGCCGCTGCCGATGCGGCCCAGGATGGCTACCCGCTCACCCGCCTGGAAGCGCAGGTTCACACCCTTGAGCACCTGCGGCGCCTGCTGGCCGGCAGGCGCCGGGTAGGCAAAGCCGGCATCGTGCAGGCCGATGGCCCCGGTCATGCTGCGCAGCGGGATGTAGTTGCGGCCGGCTTCACGCTCGGTCGGTTGCGCCATCACCCGGTCCAGCCCGCGCATCGCGGCACGCGCGCCCTGGTAGCGGGTGGCCAGCATCACGACGGAGTTGAGCGGCGCGATCGCCCGCATCGCAAACATCACGCCGCCCATCAGCGCGCCGCCGGTGATCACCTTGGCATCGATCAAATACACGCCCCACACCAGCATCACCAGTGTGACCGCCTGTTGCGACATCATCGACAGGTTCATCGTCAGGCTGCTGACGCGGCGGGCCGAGAGCTGGCTGTGCACCGAGGCCGCGGTGGTCTGCTCGTAGTGGTGCAAAAAGCGGCCTTGCGAGCCAGTGGCCTTGACGTCCTCGATGCCCTCGACCGACTCCACCAGCAGGCCGTGCAGATCGGCCTGCTGCACCATGTTGGCCGACATCGAGCGCCGCAACGATCCCTGCACCAGCCAGGACGCGCCCAGGATCAGGGGCACCGCTGCCACCGTCACCCAGCCCAGCGGGCCGCCGATGACAAAGGTCATCGCGATGTAGATAAAGACAAACGGCAGGTCACTGACCGCCGACAAGGTGGCCGAGCCAAAAAATTCGCGCACTTGCTCGATCTGGCCCACCAGGTGGGCATAGGCGCCGGCCGACTCGGGCCGGTGCTCCATGCGCACGCCCAGGCTCTGGCGGAACAGCGTGGTGCCGACCAGCAGGTCCACCTTCTTGCCGGCCAGCTCGATCAGGTGGGCGCGCAACTGGCGCGCCGCCAGGTCGAACACCAGCGCCAGACCGCCGGCAATGGCCAGCGCCCACAGCGTGACAAACGCCTGATGCGGGATCACCTTGTCGTAGATCACCGAGGTGACGGTGCCGGTCACCAGCATCAGCGTGTTGCTCAGCAGCGCGGCCAGCAGCGCCGATCGGTAGTACGGCGAAAAGCGCCGCATCGTGCCCCACAACCAGTGCGACGCCGGGTCGCGCAGTGCTGCGGCTTGCTCGGCACTGGCGTTGACTGAGGCCGCTGCGGCCTGCGGCTGTGGCGTGGCCACCAGGGCCATGCCGGTGTATTCGACGTTGAGCTCGGTCTCGGTGGCCGCCACCTCCCGGGGCACGGCACCGGGCAGCAGCACGGTGCAGATCGCCGGGCCGGCCGATTGCTGGCGGCGCGCCAACAGCACGCAGGCATCGCCGTTCTTGAGCAGCAGCACCACCGGCATCAGCAGGTCGGGCATGTCGGCAATCGTGCGCTGGACTAAGCCGGCCTTGAAACCGGCCTCGCGCAGCGCGCGCAGCGCCTGGTCGGGGCCGACCAGGCCTTCTACCTGCTGGCCTTCGAACAACGAGGCGACCGAGCGCTCGTTGCCGTGGTAGCGCGTCAGCCAAACCAGCGCCTGTGCCAGTGCGTCGTCGGTCAAGGCAACGGCCTCCGGCTCGACAGGGGCCGGCGCCGGGTGCAGTGAGGGATCGTCGCGGGCAGGCACGGATCGGGGATCGGGGATCAGGCGTCTGAGGTCAGCAGTCAGGCGTCAGGCGCGGTGCTTGAGCGCCAGGCGCTCGAAGTGGCTCTCGATGCTGCGCACGACGCTGGGCAGGTCGAACAGCGGCGAGCTGCGGCCCTGCTCGGCCAAATAGCGCTTGTAGCTGGCCACCCGGGCCGGGTGCTGGCCCAGCAACACGGCCAGGCGTTCGTAGTCCGCCAGGCTGGCGGTGGCCAGCTCGGGCAGGCCGACGGCGGTCAGCAGGCTGCCGGCCATGCGCGAGATATAGCTGCGGCCCGACAGGGTGACGATGGGCGTGCCCATCCACAGCGCATCGCTGGCGGTGGTGCCGGCGTTGTACGGAAAGGTGTCGAGCATCAGGTCGGCACACTGAAAGCGTGCCAGGTACTCGGGCGGCGCCACCCGCGGCGCAAAGACCAGCCGGTCGGCCGCCACACCCTGCGCCAGTGCGGCGCGCTGCAGGTTGTCGCGGGCGGTGTCGTTGTCGGCCAGCAGCCACAGCACGCTGCCGGGCACCTGGCCCAGGATGCGCATCCAGGCGCCGAACACCTCCGGCGTGAACTTGAAGGTGTTGTTGAACGAGCAGTAGACAAAGCGGTCTTCGGGCAGGCCGTAGCTGCTGCGCTGCGGGCGCGGCGCCACGTCACGCTTTCGGTCGCTGACCTGGTAGCAGTGCGGCAGGCGGATCGGCTGCTCGGTGCAATAGGGCTCCAGTTCGGGCGGCATCACGTAGTGGTCGGCCACGATCCAGTCCACCCCCGGCAAGGCCGAGGTACCGGGCAAGCCCAGGTAGCTGACCTGCACCGGCGCGGCACGGTAGCCCAGGATGGCGGGCCGGGCGCCGCTGGTCAGGCCTTGCAGGTCGACCAGCACATCGATACCGGCCTGGGCGATCAGCCGCGCGGCGGTAGCGTCGTCCACCCCGTCCAGCCGCACCAGGTGGTCCATCGCGGCCAGGATGCGCTTGCGCTGGGGCTGGGCACTCTCGGGCGTCCAGCAAAAGGCATAGATCTCGAACTTGCTGCGGTCGTGCAGCTCGAACAGCTCGGGCGTCAGCAGGCCCACCGCGTGCATGTGCAGGTCACCCGACAGGTAACCGATCTTGATCTTGCCGCTGCGCGCCGGCATGCCGCTGTGCAGCGCCACCGGGGCCAGCTTGGGCACCCGGTCGGTGGCAAAGCGGGTGGCGGCGATCAGTTGCAGCGCCGGGTCGTCGCTGGCGCTCATCATCGCCAGCAAGGACGTGCCGGTCAGCAGCATGTTGGGCGTGACATCGCCCAGCGTCTGGTAGACCGGCCAGGCGCACTGCTTCTGGCGCAGGTGCAGGTAGTGCTGGATCACACTGGGCTGGTGGGCGTCGAGCTGCAGGCTGTCGCGCAGGCAGGCCTCGGCCTCCGGAAAGCGCCGCAGCGACTCCAGCAGCCGGCCCAGGTTGTTCCAGGCATGCACCCGCAGGTCGGCGGCGGCGCCGCTGGCCAGCACCGCGCGCCACTGTGCCAGCGCCTGGTCGGGCTGGCCGGCACGCTCCAGCAAATGACCCAGGTTGAGCCGGGCATGCGGAAAGTTGGGTTGCAACGCCACCGCCTGGCGGTAGGCCGCCTCGGCGTCGGCATTGCGGTTCAGGCCCCCCAGCAGCGTGCCCAGGTTGAAGCAGGCGACATGGCGCATGGCCAGCGGCCCATCAACGATCCAGGCCTGGTACAGCGCCACGGCGGCGTCCGACTGGCCGGCTTGCTGCAGGCGATGGGCCTGGCTGACCAGTTCGGCCAGGGTCAGGACGGCAGGGGGGCTGAGCAGGGCTTCGGGCATGGTCTCTCTCGGGCACGGCAAAGTGGGCAAGCCATGGTAGGAGCGGGGCACCAGCGGCAAGCGCGGCAAAAGGTCAGGCTATCGGGCGCTAATCACCCGGGTGCCGGGCTTCAGAAACGCAAACAGCGGCCGAGGGCCGCTGTTTGCAGTGAGGACGGCCAGAGGCTGAACTGCGTCAGAACCCCAGGCTGGCCAGCAGGTCATCGACCTCGCCCTGGTTGGCCACCACGTCGGTGCGGCCCTCGGGGTTGACCACCGGCCCGTGCAGCACGCTCAGGTCCACTTTCTCGCGGTGCTCGGCCGGCACCACCTGCACCAGCAGCTTGACCAGGCTGTCCTCCAGGTCATTGGCCAGCGCCACCACCTTGGCCACCACCTGGCCGGTCAGGTCGTGAAAATCCTGCGCCATCATGATGTCGGTGAGATGCGCGTCGATGACCTTGGTGCGCGCCTCGACATCGTTGACAAAGTTGAACACCGCGCCCGAGGCCACCGCCTTGACCGGGTCGGCCAGCAGCGCGGCGGCCAGCCGGCGGGTGTCTTCGGCGATGGCGTTGTGCTCGGCCTTGGCCTGGTCTACCGAGTTGAGCACCTTGTCGGCCGCCTCCGCCGTCTTGGTGGCGATGTAGCTGAGCCGGCTGCGCGCGTCGGGCAGGCCGTCGGTGGCGATCTGCAACTTGGGCATCACGCCCAACTGCTGCATGGTGTCGTGCAGCAGCCGGGTGATGGTGCCAATCTGCTGGAACACCTCCGGCGAGGTGGTCACGGCCTGATCGGGCATCAGGGCGGCAATATCGTCCATCTTCATGGTGGGCTCCTTCAGTCCGGTCAAGCGGTGGCCGCAGCCAGTTTCTGCATGATCTTGGTCACCTTCTCTTCCAGCGTGGCCTTGGTGAAGGGCTTGACCACATAACCTGCGGCGCCGCTCTGGGCGGCCAGCAGGATGTCCTCCTTGCGCGCTTCTGCAGTGACCATCAGCACGGGGATGTGTTTCAGGCTGCTATCGGCCTTGACCGCCTTGAGCAGGTCGAAGCCGTTCATGTTGGGCATGTTGATGTCGCTGACGACAAAATCGTAGCGGTTGCTCTTGAGCATCTGCAACGCGACGGCGCCGTCTTCGGCCTCCTCCACGTTGTTGCAGCCCATTTCCTTGAGCAGGCCACGCACGATGCGGCGCATGGTGGAGAAGTCGTCGACGACCAGGAACTTGAGGTCGGAGGGATGGCTCATGTCAGTCCTCGGGGCTGGGTGCAGGAAGGGAGAAACGTGTGGCGACGGGGGTCGATGTGGGCTTATCGGCCGGCGCGCGGCGGACTTGATACGAACACCGGCTTTTCAGGGCGGATGGGCGCCTCGGCCGTTGCGCCGTCGGCGCCCGGCTTGGCCATCGGCTCGACCAAATCGGCGGTGGGCCGGTAGAACCGGTCTTCGGCATCGCGGTTCATCACGATGATGCTGATGCGGCGGTTCTGCGGCTCGGCCGGGTCGTTGCGGTTGAAGGGCTGGCTGCTGGCCAGGCCCAGCACGCGCAGCACCCGGTCCTCCGTCAGGCCGCCCGCCACCAGCTCGCGCCGGGACGCATTGGCCCGGTCGGCCGACAGCTCCCAGTTGCTGTAGCCCCGGTCACCGCCGGGGAACGGCGTGGCGTCGGTGTGGCCCTCCATCGTCAGGCGGTTGGGCACCTCTTGCAGCACACTGCCGATGGCACGCAGCAACTCGCGCATATAGGGTTTGACCACTGCGCTGCCCGAGTCGAACATCGGCCGCGACTGCTCGTCGACGATCTGGATGCGCAGCCCGTCGCGGGTCATGTCGAGCTTGATCTGGGAGGCGTACTGGGCCAGCTTGGCGCTGTTTTGCAGCGCCGATTCCACCTGCTCGCTCAGCGCCTGCAGTTGGGTGGCCTCGGCCACCCGTTGCTCTTGGCGCAGCGCCTGCAGGTTGATGGTGCTGCGCGGCGCCTTGACATCGCCCTGCTTGACCTGGCCGCTTGATCGCGACAGATCCTGGCCGCCACCCTTGAGCAGCGACGATGAATCGCCAGACCCCGAGCCGCCGTTGAGCAGCGCCACCTTGAGCGGGCTTTGAAAATAGTCGGCAATGCCCTTCTTGTCGCCCTCCGACGTGCTGCCCAGCAGCCACATCAGCAGGAAAAACGCCATCATCGCCGTCACGAAGTCGGCATAGGCGATCTTCCAGGCACCACCGTGCACCGCATGGCCACCCTTCTTGATGCGCTTGATGATGATCGGTTGGAGCTTTTTTGCGTCACCCGCCAAGATATTCTCCGCCTGTCATTTCTTTTTCACGTGGGCTTCGAGCTCGGTGAAGCTCGGGCGGTCGCCCGAGAACAGCACCTTGCGGCCGAACTCGATCGCCACCTGCGGCGCATAGCCCTGCATGCTGGCCAGCAGCGTGGTCTTGATGCACTGCAGCTCCTTGCCGGCGTCCTCGACCTTTTGCTCCAGCAGGCCGCCCAGCGGCTCGACAAAACCGTAGGCCAGCAAGATGCCCAGGAAGGTGCCGACCAGCGCCGAGGCGATCATGCCGCCCAGGATCGCCGGCGCCTGGCCCACCGACCCCATCGTGTTGACGACACCGAGCACCGCCGCGACGATGCCAAACGCCGGCAGGCCACCGGCCAGCCGGGCAATCGCGGCCACGGCGGCATGCTCTTCGTTGTGGTGGGTCTCGATCTCGCTGTCCATCAGGCTTTCGATCTCATGCGCGTTCAGGTTGCCCGAGACCATCATGCGCAGGTAGTCGGTGATGAACTCGGTGACGTGGTGGTCGTTGCCGACGATCGGGTACTTCTGGAACAGCGGTGAGCTGTGCGGGTCTTCGACGTCTTTTTCGATCGACATCAGGCCCTCTTTGCGGGCCTTCTGCAGGATGTCGAACATCAGCGCCAGCAGCTCCATGTAGCGCGCCTTGTTGAACTTGCTGCCCTTGAAGCACTGGCCCAGGCCTTTGATCGACGCCTTGATCACCTTCATCTGGTTGTTGGCCAGAAAGGCGCCGGCCGCCGCGCCGAAGATGGTGATCATCTCGAACGGCAGCGCCTTCAAGATAACCTGGATGTTGCCGCCGTGAACGATGTACACCCCGAAGATGCACACCATGGCAAGTAACCAACCGATGATGACGAACATGGTGTGGGGCTGTGGCTTTGGCAGTAGTGCCGGACCGGATGGCCGGGCTAGTTGAAGGGGTTATCGGCCGACGCCGCAGCAGATTGAGCCGGGATGCTGATCCGCCGCAGCCCCTGCAGGTTGCTGGTACAGCCATACCGGTTTGGCGCCCGGCCGACGCAGCACGGCGCTGGGCACCACATCGGGCACCGCAAACTCCAGGCTGGCCAGCCACGCGCCGGGCGCCAGCTCGGCGCGGGCCTTGGCCAGCGCGCGGGCCATGCTTTCGGGCCGCTGGAACACATAGACCAGCGCAACGCCGGACCAATCGTCACGCCACATGTCGCCCTGCCGCACCCGGGCCCAGGGGCAGCGCAGGGCTGCGGCCAGGCGCAGCGGCCAGCTCCATTCGACCCCTTCGAGGCGGGCCAGTGAAAATTCGGCATGCAGTGCGGCCAGGCCGTGGCCCAGGCCACAACCCGCATCCAGCACGCGGGCGCCCGATGGCAGCGCGACCAGCGCAGCCAGGCCCTGCAAAGCACCCGCCGGCGTCGGGAACAAGGGCGCGTCGCGCCAGGCCCTGACCGGGTACACCGCCAGCAGCAGCGCGGCCGGCAGCAGCCAGGCCCAGGGCGGCATACCGGGGGTGGATGGCAGGCTGCCGGTCAAGGCCGCGGCGCCGTTGGTCGGGCCTGCGCTGACCAGCATCTTGACCAGCGCCGACACCGGAAACCCCGCGGCCACCATCAGACGCCGCCAGCCGCTGGTGTGCCGCAAAACCAGGGCGACGAGCACACCCAGCCCCGTGGCTACCAGCCACGCGCCGCTGCGATGGGTGGGTGTCAGCAAAAACAACAGCGCCCAGGCGGCCAGCCAGGTCAGCAAGGCCGGGGCGGGCCACGGCCAGTGCCGGTGCGGGCGGAAAGGGTGGGCAGTCATGGCTGCAGTGTCGGCCGCGACCACCTCGGGTGATCGATCGAAAAGCGCGGTGCCAGGCCGGATGGTCAACGCTTGGCCTGGCCAGCACCGGACGCCGTCGCCCGGGTGCCAGCGCGGATGGATCAGCGCCGGGCCATCAAGATCTCGTGCGGCGGCGTCACCCGCACCTTTGCTGCACTCACCGCGCCCTTGACCGCAAAACGCCGGTCATTGGTGTCGCGCTGCGCTGCGTTGCCGCGGTGTACACCATCGGCGCCGATCAACACCGCCACGACCGGCAGGTTGGCGCGCGGGCCACGGGCCACCACGATGCAGATCTCACCGTTGACCAACTCGACAAAGCTGCCGGGCGGATACAACCCCACCGCCTTGAGCAGCGCCCCGCCGATCTCGTCGGGCGTGCCGCTGGGCCCCAGGCAGGCTTCACGCGCCGCCTGCACCGGCGACATCGGGCCGCGGGTGGCACGGCGGCTGAGCTTGGCGGTGAAGATGTCGGCCCGCCGCAACAGCCGCGCCGCCCGCTGCGCCGGCGTCAGGTCGCCCAGCGGTTGGCCCTTGAGGCTGTCGTCGTGGTGCAGGCGCACGATCTCGATCCAGTCCGGGTCGGCCACGCCGGCCTCCCGCAACATCAACGCCGACTGCTCGGCATGGTCGGCAATCAACGCGCGCGAGGCCGCCGACACCGGCAGATCGCTGGCGGCCAGTTGGTCCTGCAGGCGCCGCATCGAGGTGTTCATCGTCAAAGCGGCCATCGACAGGCTGTTGAGCAAGCCGGCGTCCCAACCCAGCTTGTTGGCCGCCTCGATCCCCACCAGCATGCACAGCAGACCGTGGTTGCTGCTATAGCGCTCGGTGGCGTTGCCCGCGGTGTAGATCAGGTGGTAGAGCGAGGCGTCGAGCCGCTGCTCGGCCAGGCGAGACGCCCGCTCGTGCACGGCCATCAGCCGGCTCATCCAGGGGGTGTCGGCGCGCAAATCGCGCAGCGTGACATCCAGCACCGCGGCCAGTTCACCCCACTGCTCGCCCAGGCCCTTGGCCGGGCCGGCGCTGCGTTCACGTTCGGCTGGCGCCCGGGTGTCGGCGATCTTTTGCAGCGTGGCGTTCTGGCGCATGGCCGTGTCCAGGGCCGATCCCAGCCGGCGGCGCCACTCGTTGGACTCGTGATCGTCGGCAAACAACTCGGCGGCCTGCAGGCCGGCAAAGGTCTTGGGGTCGTCCATGCGCACGTTGGCAGCCAGCAAAAGACGCCCGCCGACGTCGCGCAGCGGAAACGGCAGCGCCTCGCCCATGCGCAGGTACTGTTTCGAGAAGGGGGACAGGTTCACAGCGGGTGTCCAGATCAAATCACGTCACACCGACGCTATCGGCAGTTTTCGGGCCGGCTGAAGTGCGCCGGGCAGAAAAATGGGCGATCACCCGGAGGCGATCGCCCAGAAGGCACCTTGCGGGTGCCAGGAGGAGACACACTAGAAAACCAGATCGCAACACCCAGTCAAACCCGGTCCATGCATCCGGTATCGGCCGGCACCCGCGCGGCTTGAAGCCTGACCCTGGCACCGCAACCGCAAAAACTATTGAACCAGGCAATCCTGCACGGACGGCAACTGGATGGCGCCCGCATTGCGGCCCTTGCCGGCACGCGCCGGCGGGTTGCACAGGCCGCAGACATAGTGGCGGGCGATCTCGTGCGGGTGCGTCACGAAGTGGCCACCGCATTTGCTGCAGGCGGTCATCGTCAGCATGCCGTTGTCGACAAACTTGACCAGGCGCCAGGCGCGGGTGACTGAGAGCTGCGGCTCCAGACCCTGGGCGGTGATCTGCTCCATGTAGAGCTTGTAGGCCTTGATGACCGAGTCGATCTCGTCGAGCGCCGCCACCTTGTTGAGGTATTCATGGATATTGAGGAACAGGCTGGCATGGATGTTGGGCTGCCAGGTCATGAACCAGTCGGTCGAGAACGGCAGCTGGCCCTTGCTGGGGCTCTTGCCGGCCACCTCCTTGTACAGGCGCAGCAAGCGCTCGTAGCTCAGGTCGGTCTCGCTCTCCAAGACCTGCAAGCGGGCGCCCAGGCGGATCAGTTCCACCGCGGTGTCGATCTGGCGGGCTTCGGTCAGGATGCTCTTGCTACGCATGGTGCTCTCTCCTTGGGACTGGCGGGTCAGGCCGGGCAGGTCAGGCCAGGTCAGGCAGCTTCCTGGTGGCGGCCGGCCATCAGGATGGACGCATGCAGGCGCGACACGCTTTCGTTGGCAGCGCCCTTGCCGTGGCTGGTCAGCAGGCTCCAGACCAGGTCATCGTCGCAGCGCATGCGGCACAGCAGGGTGCTGCCCGAGGCAATCTTCATCATCTGCGCCGGCGTCAGTGCGGCAATCATCACGGCGCTGTCCTCGGTCACGCCGAGGCGGAACAGCGCTTGTTCGAGGTCGGAGCGGATCAGGGTCTGGGCCAGCATCAGGTACGACAGGTTGGCTTCGCGGATTTCGGCAAGGATCTGTTCGGTGTTCATGGGGGTCGGTCCGGTAGGGTGCAGGCGTTGATGAACGGGGGCTGGTGTGAAACGAACTGTAGAGATCACAACAAGGCTGCAACATCAGTCCAATTCGTCTTCTTGAGTCCCGATTTGTCGGGCAGCCTTGTCAGGCAAATTCCTACACGCTGTCGCCGTATCGGCCGATTGCCCCTGGCGCCGCCGGCCGATGGCGGCGTTCGGCCGTCTCTTGCGGCAGGTCACACCTTGCCCGCGTACCGGAACCGGCCCCGATTTCGACCGCTGTTTGGCGCTTTATGGGCAAACCGGCTGCCTAGACTGGCGGCTCACGATGGACCGGAGACCCCCCGCCATGAACGCAGCCGCCCTGGCCCCGCCCCCCACCCAGCCCCTGGCCCTGCCACTGGAGGCCGCCCTGCTGGTAGCCCCCGCACCGCCTGTCGGTGCGGCCGTCGCAGGCCTGACGCTGACGCCAGACAATTGTGTCGAGCTGACCGCCACGCTGCTGCTGGCCGCGTGTCGGCGCGGCCAATTGGAGGACGCCAGCGCCGCCGCACGGGTGGCCCTGGGCATCGCCGAGCCGAATTCACCGCACCAGGCGATGCTGCGGGCACTGGCCCAGGCCCAGCCTGCGCTGATGCAGGCCCCGGAGGAGCAGCGCCTCTACCTGCTGCGCCACCAGGACGGCACGGCGCAAGGCCTGATACGCCTGCGCGACAACGGCCGCATCGGTGCAGCACCGCCGGCGGGCATCGCCAGGTGGTCGCTGCAGGAGGGCAACCTCGTCCTGAGCAACGACGACGACCAGCCCCGGGCGCGTTTTGCGCTGTGCGGCACCATCGACGGTGCACGCCTCTACCTGGGCGAAACCCTGAACGACGGCACGCCGACCCTGCTGCAGGAGTTGCGCTGCACCTTCAGCCGGCTGCACGGCCTGGACCCCGAACTCGTCGCACCTTTTTGCGCCCTGTTCGATGCCGATGCGCTGGTGCCTGCCACCCTGCCCGCCCGCTCGGCGCTGCTGCTGGCCGCGCCGCACTGTGGCAGCGACACCTTGCGGGCGGCGCTGAACCACGGTGCTGCAATCAGCTTCGACGGTGACCTGCTGGCCCCGCTGCACATTGGCCTGGCCGAGGGCGTTGTGCCGCCAGCACAGGCCGGCGCGCTCTACGACCTGCGGGCCAAGGACCCGGTGTGGTTTGCGCGCATGGTATTGAACCGTTCACACGACAGCGCGGGCCGCGACCTGGGCACCAGGGCCGTGCGCGGCTTTGCGCTGGCACCGGTGCATTCCCGGCCCGCCCTGGACTGGGCGATCAGCGAGCCCAGCCTGCGCATCGTGCACCTGGTGCGCAGCAACCTGCTGGCCGAGTTTGCCGACACCCTGGCCGGCCCGCCCGGTGCGGGTGCGGGTGCGGGTGCGGGTGCGGGTGCGGGTGCGGGTGGGGATGCGCCGCTGCACTTCGAGGCCGAGCGCTTCCTGCGCTTCGTCGGCATGAAGCAGCGCTACCACGACAGCCTGCGCCAGCGCCTGGTGCAGCGCGACGGCGACACGGTGGAGGTCGACAGCAGCCGGCTCAATGCCGCAACACTGGATGCTTTGCTGGGCTTCCTGACCGACCAGCCGACCCCGCAAGCCGCGTTGGCCGGCTTGCCCGCAGCATCGTCACGGCCGGTGCTCGATCGCTTCGACAACCCGGCCGCGGTGCTGCACTGCCTGGACGCGCTGGGCCAGCCCGGCTGGGCCGATGTCGAGGGCCGGCTGCCCGACGGCGCCTGACAGGCCGGGCTGCCGATCAACTGATCGGCAGCTCGACGCACCAGGGGCCCGAGGGCCCCTTTTTTGTTGCCCTGCCCCAGGCTTGCGGGCGGTCGGGCGTTGTCGGGCGGTTCAGCCCGCCGCTGCCGGCAGTGCAGCCGGCAGTGCGGCCGGCAGTGCGGCTGGCGGCAAGCCGTCCTGCCAGCGTTGCACCATCCGCAGCAACAAATCGCCCAGCTCGGCGGCGAAGCGCTGGTTGTCGAACAACGGCAGATCACGCCGGTTGTCCCACAGGTGGTCGCGGATGCTGCACAGCGCCTCGTCGTCCTGGGCCAGGCGCACCGCGATCTCTTCGTAGTCTTCGGCGTTGTCGACCGCCAGCTCCGGCAGCCCCACCGCCGCCAGCAGGCTGGCCGCCACCCGGGACGCAAAGCTGCGGCCCACCTGGGTCAGCACCGGCAAGCCCATCCACAGGGCATCGCTGCAGGTGGTGTGCGCGCCATACGGAAAGGTGTCGAGGAACACATCGGCCAGCGGCAGCCGGGCCAGGTGCCCGGTGATGGGCACAAACGGCGCGAAGACCAGCCGGTCGGTAACCAGGCCCTGCGCTGCGGCATGGCCGCGCAGGGCGGCCTGGATCGCCGGCTGCGGCACCAGCAGCCACAGCACGCTGCCGGGCACCCGGTGCAGGATGCGGCACCAGCGCGCAAACACGTCCTCGGTGATCTTGTAGCTCTGGTTGAAGCAGGCGTAGACAAAGCCCTGCTCGGGCAGGCCGACGTCGCTGCGGCTGGCGGTGGTGTCAGGGTGCTCGCGCCGCTCGTCGGTGGGCTCGTAGCACAGCGGCAGTTGCGCCAGGTGCTCGTCGAAGTCTGCGGCATGGGCCACCGGCGTGATCACCGGGTCGGCAATCAGGTAGTCCACCCAATCGGCGCCCAGGGTGCCGGGATAGGCCAGCCACAGCGCCTGCACCGGCGCGGGGCGCAGTGCCATCAGTTGCACCCGCGAGCCGGTGGTGTAGCCGCTCATGTCGATCAGCACCACCACACCGTCGTCCTGGATGCGCTGCGCCTGTGCGGCCAGGCTCATCGTGCTGCAGTCGACAAAGCAGTCGGCGGCCGCCTCGATGCGTTGCCGCAATGGCGTGCCGTCGTCGTCGCCATGGGCGTACAAAAACACCTCGAAGCGCTCGCGGTCCAGGTTCTCCAGCGTCTGCACCAGCAGCAAGCCGGTGGCATGGGTGCGGAAGTCGGCCGACATCAGGCCGATTCGACAGCGCCCACCGGCCAGCTGCCGCGCCGCCAGCGGGTGGCTGGCCAGGCTTGAGGACAAGCCGCGGTGTTGCCGGCGATAGCGCTGCGGCGCGCCGGGTTGCACACCCAGCTGCCCACGCACCTCGTGCGTGAGGCGCCGCGCCTCCAGCTGCGCGGCACGCCGGTGCAGCATGGCGTCGTCATCCATCGCAAGCAAACAAAACGGGCTGAAGGCCTGGCCAGGCACGCCGTCCCGCTGCCGGGCCAGGGCCGAATGCAGCCGCTGGCGGTCGGTTGCCGTCTGCTGCCAGTCGCAGGCCCAGGCGGCATAGTGGGCGGCATAAACCGCAGCGCCGAAATTGGCCGGATCGATGATGGCCACCGTGCGAAAGCACTCGGCCGCCTCGGCAAACTGCCGCAACGCCGCCAGTGCAAAGCCCAGCTGCAGGTAGGCCTGGTGGTCGCCCGGCTGCAATGCCAGCACCTGCAAGAACACGCCCGCAGCGTCCTGGTGCCGGCCCAGCGCAGCCAGCACCGCGCCATGCAGCAAACCGTGCTGGGTATCGCGTGCGGTGTCAGCACGCAGTGCGTCCAGCAGCACCAGCGCCTGGGCGTGGCGTTGCTGGCCCCGCAGCAGCTCGACAGCCAGGTGGCAGCTGATGCGGCAAGTCGGGTCCAGCGTGAATGCACGCTGGGCGCTGGCCAGCGCGGCCTGCTCCTGGTGCAGCCGGCGTTGTACGTTGGCCAGGTTCAACCAATACAGCGAGACCTCGGGCGACGCCCGGCAGGCCCGCTCGAAGCAGCGGGCCGCCAGATCAAGATCACCCTGGCGCAGGCTGGCCAGACCCCGGGTCCAGTCGCGGCGCGCTGGCGCACTGCCCTGCGACAGCGCTGCGCCTTGGGCTGCCGGTGCCGACCGGACGACGGCCGCGGCAGGGCCGGCGGCCACGGATCTCTGGCGGGATGCGGTCGGCGCAAAGGCCATGGGCGACTCCGGTTCTAGGGTCTGCCCATTCTGCAAAGCCACACTTGAGGCCCAGCGCGGGAACAAAGCGTGCAAGACCACGCATTCTTCTTGGCAAGCCGTATTGACAGGCCCGCAAATTGGTTTGCGAGAAGCCCTCAAGTTACGAATCGCAACCGCCGATACCCAAACCAACGGGCGGTCTACAAGACCCTCGCGGTCCGGTTAGCCGGCCGATGGACAAGGGTCACTCAGGTGTCCTGAGAACAGC
>JBBQAH010000170.1:0-5778 GCA_038316145.1 Burkholderiales bacterium | reverse complement strand
CCAGATCATCTCGCCCAGGCATTCCATCACCTCGTGGTGGGCGCTGTGCAGGCTGTTGCGGCGGGCCGCCAGCAGGGCCACGGCCTGGCGGATGCCGGTGGGCTGGTCGATGCCGCATTGCTCGGCGATCGACAGGTGCATCGACAGGTGCAGAAAGGGGTTGCTGCGGCCGTCCTCGACCGTGAAGCTGGCGGCCAGCGCGGCGGCCTCGTCCGACAGGTCGGCGTTGTACTCGGGATGCTCGCTGACCCAGTCGGCCGCGATGGCCTCCATCGGGGACAGGGGCAGGGCGTCGCGCTGCTTGCGCCAGGTCTCGCAGAAGAATCGCCTGACGTCGTGCTGGGAGGGTTGGAACATCCCACAATTGTCGCCCGTCCTTGACCAACCCAGACCCACCCCATGACCCAGACAACCCCGACGACCGTGACCACGGCGCAGCTGTTCACCGATGCCCGCACCCAGAACGGCTACCTCGACGTGCCGGTGTCCGACGCGCAGTTGCATGCGCTTTACGACCTGTTGAAGTTCGGCCCGACGGCAGCCAATGCTTGCCCGGCACGCTTCAAGTTCGTGCGCTCGGCCGAGGCCAAGGCCCGGCTGGTCGCCTGTGTGTCGGCGGCCAACCAGGCCAAGGTCAATCAGGCGCCGGTGACCGTGATCATCGGCATGGACATGGCGTTTTACGAGCAGCTGCCGTTTTTGTTTCCGCATGCCGACGCGCGTGCCTGGTTTGTCGGCAACGAGGCGGCCATCCAGGACACGGCGATGCGCAACGCCAGCCTGCAAGGCGGCTACCTGATCCTGGCGGCCCGCGCGCTGGGGCTGGACTGCGGGCCGATGAGCGGCTTCGATGCGGCCCAGGTCGATGCGGGCTTTTGGGCCGGCAGCACCGTCAAGACCAACTTCCTCTGCACGCTGGGCACGGGTGACCCGGCCAAGGTGTTTGGGCGCAGCCCGCGGCTGAGCTTCGAGCAGGCCTGCAGCCTGGTGTAAGCCGCCCCGCCAACCCGGTCAGCCGGGCTTGGCACCGAAGCCGGCGTCGGTCGGGTCGTCGCCTTCGGCGTCGGTCGAGGGCGCCGCCGGCTCGCCGTGCCAACCCTGCCGGTTGCGCCGTGCGGTTTGCTGCACCCGCTCTTGCGCCCACATCTGCTCCAGTTGCTCGCGGCCCTGCTTGGCCACCGCGATCAAGGCTTGTGGGTCGCCGATGTGCGGCGCCATTTGCTCCAGCAAATCGATGGTGTGCTGGCGGTAGCGCAGCGCCTGGTTGCGTGCGGTGTGGGCCTGCCAGCCCATCAGCTCGAGCACCCGGCGGCCGCTCATCAAAGCGGCGTCCAGTGTCTCGCGCTCGACCGATTCGATGCCCAGCTGGCGCAGCTGCGCGTAGTGGGTGACGTTGCGCGCCCGGGCCACGATGGTCAGGTTGGGAAAGTGCTGCTTGACCAGCTTGGCCACGGTCACGCTCTGTGCCACATCGTCGATCGCCAGCACCAGCACCCGGGCCTCGGCGGCGCCAGCGGTGCGCAGCAGGTCGAGCCGGGTCGCGTCGCCATAAAACACGCGTGAGCCGAACTTGCGCACCGCCTCGACCTGCTCGGCGTCGTGCTCCAGCACGGTGGCCGACAGGCCGTTGGCGTTGAGCAGCCGGCCCACCACCTGGCCGTAGCGGCCGAAGCCGGCAATGATCACCGGCACCGCCTGCGGCTCGCTCAGCTCGGCCGGCCGGGGCGCGCCGCTGCGGCTGGCGCGCCGGGCCAGCGCGGGCACCCACCAGCGGTCGGCGATCAGCAGCAGCAAGGGCGTCAGCAACATCGACACCGCCACCGACGCCACCAGAAAGGACGTGGTCCGGGCGTCCATCACACCCGCCTGCTGCGCCGCCTGGAACACCACAAAACCGAACTCGCCGCCCTGCGCCAGCAGGATCACGTAGACCGGCCGCTCGACCAGCGGCAGGCCCACCCGGCGCGCCAGGCCCCACAGCACCAGCGCCTTGAGCGCCAGAAAACCCAGCACCACCGCAGCCATCAGCCCGGGGTGGGCCAGCACCACGGCAAAGTCGATGCTCATGCCGACGGCGATGAAAAACAGCCCCAGCAGCAGGCCCTTGAAGGGCTCCAGGTCGGTTTCGAGTGCGCGGCGGTACTCACTCTCGGCCAGCAGCACACCGGCCAGAAAGGCGCCCAGCGCCATGCTCAGGCCCACCGACTGCATCAGCGACGCGGTGGCCACCACCAGCAGCAGCGCGGCAGCGGTGAAGATCTCGGGCGTGTCGCTGCCGGCGATCCAGCGCAGCGCCGGGCGCAGCAGCAGCCGGCCGCCAAAGATGATCGCCGCGATCACGCCAAAGGCCTTGGCGGCCGCCAGCCACGCGCTGCCCTCCGCGTGTTGGGCCGACGCCCCCACCGCCAGCAGCGGCACCAGCGCCAGCACGGGGATGGCGGCCATGTCCTGCAGCAGCGCCACCGACAGCACGTTCTGGCCCGACGCGGTGGGCATCAGGTTGCGCTCGGCCAGCGCACCCAGGCCGATCGCGGTGGACGACATGGCCAGCCCCAGCCCGGCCACCAGCGCCAGCGGCCAGGCCAGGCCGGCGGCCACGGCCACGCCGGTCATCAGCGCGGCCGAGCCCAGCAGCTGCACGCTGCCGCCGCCAAAAATCGGCCGGCGCATGGCCCACAGGCGGCGCGGCTCCAGCTCCAGCCCGACCAGAAACAGCATCAGCACCACGCCGAACTCGGCGATGTGCAGCATGGTGGCCGGCTCGGTCACCAGCTTCAGGCCCCAGGGCCCGATCACGATGCCGGCCGCCAGGTAGCCGATGATCGCGCCCAGCCCCAGCAGCCGCGCCAGCGGCACCGCCAGCACCGCAGCACCCAGGTAGACCAGGCTGAGACTCAGCCAATCGCCGTGTTCCATTTTTTTCGGGCTTTTTCAGTCGGCGGGCCGGGCGTCGGCGGGCACGTCGCAGGCGGCGCCAGCCGCCAGGCCGTCCAGCTCGGGCCAGTGCGGGTAGCTGGCCAGGCGCTGCGCAAACAGCGCGGCGTGGGCCTGGATGTCGGCCTCGCCAACCCGGTGCGCCGCATGCAACACCAGCGGCGGCAAAAAACGCAGGCCGACCAGGTTGGCGGTCTGTTCGTAGGGTGGCAGGAAGGCGTCGAAGAAGTAGCGGTTGTAGCCGTCGCCGCGGTACGAGGTTTCGGGCCCGCCGGTGGACGTCGCCAGCCACAAATCCCTGCCGCGCAGCGCGTCGCCGCCCGGCCCGTAGGCCCAGCCGAAGGCGAATACCTCGTCCAGCCAGAGCTTCATCAGCGGCGGCATGCCGTACCAGTGCACCGGGTGCAGCCAGACCAGTAAATCGACGTCGGCCAGCGCGCCCTGCTCGGCGGCCACGTCGATCAGGTAGTCGGGGTAGCGGGCGTACAGGTCGCGCACTTCGATGTGATCCGGCCCGGCGGACGCTGCACGTGCCGCGTCGGCCAGGGCATGGTTGACGCGGGAACTCTCCAACTGAGGGTGGGCAAGCAGGACCAGAATGCGCGGCATGGCGGGGGTTTGTCGGGGGCGGGCGGGGGTGAGGCTCTCGTAACATATCAGCAATCCGTCAACTGAACAGGAACGGCAGCCATGCCTGTCATCGTGGTGGCCAACCCCAAGGGGGGTGTCGGCAAAAGTACCCTGGCCACCCACATCGCCGGCTGGCTGGCGCACCAGGGCCACGCCGTGATGCTGGGCGATGTAGACCGCCAGCAGAGTGCGCGCCAGTGGCTGGCGCTGCGGCCGCCGCATCTGCCGGTGATCCGCGGCTGGGACACACTGGACGGCGAGTTGCTGCGCCCGCCCAAGGGGTGCACCCACCTGGTGCTCGACACGCCCGCCGGCCTGCACGGCAAGCGGCTGGACGCAGTGATGAAACTGGCCGACCGGGTGCTGATCCCGCTGCAGCCCAGCCCGTTCGACATGGCGGCCACCCATGCCTTTTTGCAGGTGCTGCGGGCCCACCGGCGCGCCGAACGGGTGGCGCTGGGCCTGGTGGCGATGCGCGTGAAGGAGCACACCCACGCCACCGAGCATCTCAATCACTTTCTCACCGCGCTGCAGCAGCCGCCGGTTGCCTCGCTGCGCGACACCCAGAACTACGTGCACCTGGCCGCCCGCGGCCTGACCATGTTCGACGTGGCCCCCGGCCGGGTCGAGCGCGACCTGGCGCAATGGCGTCCCCTGACCCAATGGCTCACCCCATGACCGACAACACCCCCGCCGCCTCATCGACCCCCACCGCGCCCGTGCACTTCGCCACCCTGGCCTCGCTGCAGGCCCGGGTGGGTGACCACTTGGCCACCAGCCCCTGGCTGGTGATCGACCAGCACCGCATCGACCTGTTTGCCGAGGCCACCGGCGACCACCAGTGGATCCACGTCGATCCGGTTCGGGCGGCGGCCGGGCCGTTTGGCACCACCATCGCGCATGGCTTCTTGACGCTGTCGTTGCTGCCCGAGCTGGCCGCCAGTGCAATGCAGGTTGACGACGTCAAGATGGGTGTCAACTACGGCCTGAACCGGGTGCGTTTCATGGCGCCGGTGACGGTGGGCAGCCGGCTGCGTGGCCAGATCCGGCTCAAGGCCTTTGATTCCATCGAGGGCGGCGCGCAGCTGACGATGGAGATCAGCATCGAGCGCGAAGGTTCGGACAAGCCGGTTTGCGTGGCCGAGGCGGTGTCCAGGCGCTTTACCTGACCGGCCGGGGTCTGGCAACACTGCCACGAGGGGAACCCATGAGAGTGCTGCTGGTCGACGACCACCCGCTGATCCTGTCGGCGCTGCAAGACATCATCCAGACGCTGGACCCGGGCATCGCGGTGCTGGCGGCGGAAAACCCGCAAGACGCGTTTGCGCTGCTGGCGGCCGACCCGGGGGTTGAACTGCTGTTGCTGGATTTGAGCCTGGGCCAGGGCGTGGACGGTTTTGCGGTGCTGGCCGACCTGCGTGATCGCTACC
This sequence comes from Burkholderiales bacterium, assembly GCA_038316145.1. Taxonomy (GTDB): domain Bacteria; phylum Pseudomonadota; class Gammaproteobacteria; order Burkholderiales; family Burkholderiaceae_C; genus Pseudaquabacterium. The sequence goes on along the minus strand of JBBQAH010000170.1, from coordinate 784 downwards.
CCGCCTTGCCGGTGGTGGTGGTGTCGGGCACCGAGCGCCTGGCCGACATGGTGCGGGTGATCGACATGGGCGCGATGGGTTTTGTCTCGAAGTGTTCACCCACCCGCGAGCTGACCGAGGCGCTGGCGCTGATGCTGGCCGGCGGCGTTTACATCCCGCCGGCGCTGCTGGGGCTGGCGCGCCTGCCCGGCATGAACCTGGCGGCGGCGGCCGTTGCTGCCGACGAAGCCGCCAGCCGGCAGCCGGCGCGCTGGCAGGCCGGCCGCGATGCCGCCGACACCGAGCCCGCGGTGATGCGGCCCATGCCCGAGACGGCTTCGTCCCCGGCCCCCGGCGCCGGGCTTGGCGTGCCCGCGGACAGCCGTGCCGGCATGGCCGGCCTGGGCCTGACGCCGCGCCAGGCCGACGTGCTGACACTGCTGCTCAAGGGACTGCCCAACAAGTTGATCGCCCGCGAACTCAATGTCTCGGTGGACACCGTCAAGGACCATGTGGCCGCAGTGTTGCGGGCGCTGGGGGTGTCGTCGCGCACCCAGGCGGTGCTGGTGATCAGCCGGCTGACCCAGCAGGCGGCCCACCCGGGCCGGCTTTGACCGGCTGGGCCGCCGGGGTGGCCCTGACCGGCGCAGCCTCGGCCAGCCCGGCCGCCCGCACCACCGTGACCGTGCAGCCGGCCTGCGCCACCACCTGGGACGACACGCTGCCCAGCAGGCGGCGCAGGGTGGTCGTGTCGCGGGCACCCATCACCAGGTGGTCGGCCTGGTTGCGCTGGGCAAAGTCGATC
>JBBQAH010000193.1:0-4775 GCA_038316145.1 Burkholderiales bacterium | reverse complement strand
ACAACTGGCATCGCCCAAGCAACTGTCAGCCACAGCTTTCCCCCGTGTTCAGCGCGGACTGCCCCGGGCACGTCCCGCAATACCACCCTCAAATTGGCAAGCATGCCTTGCAGCCTGTGACGGCAAGCGTAACGACGCGTTGGTCTTGGCCTACCGCGAAGGCGGCTTCACAATGCCGGCGTTGGCGGTGCTGGCAGATATTTCCGTCTCCCAAGTCGGGCGGGTGATCGCCAGGGCGGAGAGGGAGAGAATGGGGGAGACTTGACCCCATCTTGCATGACCCCATCTTGCTCATGCCGGCGTTGCCGGTGCTGGCAGATATTTCCGTCTCCCAAGTCGGGCGGGTGATTGCCATGGCGGAGAGGGAGAGAATGGGGGAGACTTGACCCCATCTTGCCCTCATCTTGCCCTTGTGTGTGACCCCATCTTGTCATCTTGTGCCATCTTGTGTGTGGTGCCCTCTTGTGCATCTTGTCCCCCATCTTGCTGTGTGCCGCCTACCTTTGTAGGCTCACTGCTGCGGGGACAACTTCGGGGGCCCTGGTGCCTGTGCGACCGGCCACTTCTAGGCGACAGGTTCACAGCAGCGTATGTCGCTGAAGGGTCGTCAGCTAACTTTCGGTGACCTGAGCGGCAGCACTCGAACAGCCGTCGATGCGGCGCCCCGCAAGCCAAGGCCAGACCGCAATACCAGCGCACAGGTTGAGCGCCAGCGCCATCAACGCTCTGCCCGGATGCCCGCGTGGGCCAGGCGCCCCTGGCGCTACCGCCCCGCTCAGCAAACCTCGAACAACCCCGCCGCGCCCTGCCCGCCACCAATGCACATCGTCACCACCACGTACTTGGCGCCGCGCCGCTTGCCTTCGATCAGCGCATGGCCGGTCAGGCGTGAGCCGCTGACGCCGTACGGGTGGCCGACCGCGATCGCGCCGCCGTTGACGTTGAGCAATTCGTCCGGGATGCCCAGCTTGTCGCGGCTGTAGAGCACCTGGCAGGCAAAGGCCTCGTTCAGCTCCCACAGGCCGATGTCGCTGACCTTCAGGCCGGCGCGCTGCAGCAGGCGCGGCACCGCAAACACCGGGCCGATGCCCATCTCGTCGGGCTCGCAGCCGGCGATGGCAAAACCGCGGAAGATACCCAGCGGCTGAATACCACGCTGCTCGGCCAGCTTGCCGTTCATCAGCACGCAGGCCGACGCGCCGTCCGAGAACTGGCTGGCGTTGCCCGCCGTGACGATGCCGCCCGGCAGCGCCGAGCGCAGTGCGCTCACCGCCTCCAGCGTGGTATCGCCACGGATGCCTTCGTCGGCCGAGATCGTCACCTCTTTGCGGGTCAGCCTGCCGCTGGCCTTGTCGACCACGCCCATGATGGTGGTCATCGGCGCGATCTCGTCATTGAACTTGCCGGCCGCCTGGGCGGCAAAAGCGCGCTGCTGGCTGCGCACGCCGTATTCGTCCTGAGCAAGCTTCGGGATGTTGTAGCGCTTGATCACCTGCTCGGCAGTTTGCAGCATGTTCCAGTACAGCTCGGGCTTGTGCTCGGCCAGCCAGGGGTCCACCCGCATGTGGCGATTCGCCTCGTTCTGCACGCAGCTGATGCTCTCCACCCCGCCGGCCACCATCACCGGGCAGCCTTCGGTCATGATGCGCTGGGCGGCGAGTGCAATGCTCTGCAGGCCGGACGAGCAAAAGCGGTTGATGGTCAGGCCGCCGGTGGTGACCGGCAGGCCGGCGCGCAGGGCGATGGCACGTGCGATGTTGCCGCCGGTCGTGCCCTCGCCGAAGGTGCCGCCCATGATGACGTCCTCGACCTCGGCCGGGTCGATGCCGGCCCGGGCCACGGCGTGCTGCACGGCGTGGCCGCCCAGCGTGGCGCCATAGGTCATGTTGAAAGCACCCTTCCAGCTTTTGGCCAGGCCGGTGCGGGCGGTGGAGACGATGACTGCGTCGATCATGATGTGTGCTTTCCGGATCAGTTGAAATTTTTGCCGTCGTCGGCCAGCTTGACCAAGTACGGCGCCGGCTGCCACGACGCATCCGCCCCTGGCTCGGCGGCAAACCGGCGCAGCGCACGCACCACGTTCGGCAGGCCGACGAGGTCGGCATACAGCATCGGCCCACCCCGGTGCAGCGGGAAGCCGTAGCCGTTCAAGTAGGCGATGTCGATGTCCGAGGCGCGGGCGGCAATGCCCTCGTCCAGGATGCGGGCGCCCTCGTTGACCAGCGCAAAGATGCAGCGCTCGACCACCTCGTCGTCCGTGATCTTGCGCGGCGTGATGGCATTGGCCGCCCGGTAGTCGGTGATCAGCTTTTCAGTCAGCGCGTCCGGGATCGGGTCCCGCTTGCCGGCCTCGTAGCGGTAATAACCGGCGCCGGTCTTCTGCCCGAACCGGCCCACCTCGCACAGCATGTCGGGCACGCCGGGTTTGAGTTCAACCCCCGCCTCGGCCGCCTTGCGTTTGCGCGTGGCCCAGCCGATGTCCAGACCGGCCAGGTCACCCATGCGGAACGGGCCCATCGCCATGCCGTACTTCTGCAGCGCGCCGTCGATCTGCTGCGGCAGCGCGCCGGCATTCAGCAAGCCCTGGGCTGCAGCGCCGTAACGCGCCAGCATCCGGTTGCCGATGAAGCCGTCGCACACACCCGAGACGATCGCGATCTTCTTGATGGTCTTGGCCACCGCCATGCTGGTGGCCAGCACGTCGGGCGCGGTCTTGGCGCCACGCACCACCTCCAGCAGCCGCATCACGTTGGCCGGGCTGAAAAAGTGCAGGCCGATCACATCGCCAGGGCGCTTGGTGAAGCTGGCGATGGTGTCCAAGTTGAGGTAGCTGGTGTTGGACGCCAGGATCGCGCCCGGCTTGCAGACGCTGTCCAGGGTCTCGAACACGGTTTGCTTGACGTCCATGTTCTCGAACACCGCCTCGATCACCAGGTCGGCGTCGGCAAAAGCCGCGTAGTCCAGCGTGCCGGTGACCAAGGCCATGCGCTGCTCGACCTGCTCGGGCTTCAACTTGCCCTTTTTCATCGAGTTTTCGTAGTTGCGGCGGATGGTGGCCAGGCCCTTGTCCAGCGCTTCCTGCCTCGTTTCCAGCAGCACGACGGGGATGCCGGCGTTGAGAAAGTTCATCGTGATGCCGCCGCCCATGGTGCCGGCGCCGATCACACCCACCTTGGCGATTTTGCGCAGCACCGTGTCGGCCGGCAGACCGGGAATCTTGGCGGCGGCGCGTTCGGCAGCAAACACATGGCGCAGCGCGCGCGACTCCGGCGAGGCCATCAGCGACAAAAACCCTTCCCGCTCGACCTTGCAGCCTTCGTCGAAGGATTTCCCCAAGGACGCTGCCACCGCCTCCAGACACTTCATCGGCGCGGGGAAGTTCTTGCTCATTGCGCCGACGGTATTGCGGGCAAATTGCAAAAAGGCCTCGCCTTGCGGGTCTTTGACCTTGAGGTCGCGGGCGCGGCGTGCCGGCAGCATACCCACCAGCACCTCCTCGGCAAAAGCCTCTGCGCCGGCCACCAGGTCGCCGTCGATGATGCGGTCCACCAGCCCGGTGCCGGCGAACTTGGCGGCGGCCACCGGCGCGCCGCTGACAATCATGTTGAGCGCGGCCTCCAGCCCGATCAGGCGCGGCAGGCGCTGCGTGCCACCAGCGCCCGGCAGCAAGCCGATCTTGACCTCGGGCAAACCCAGCTGCGCATCAGCCGCCGCCACCCGGAAATGGCAGCCCATCGCCAGCTCCAGCCCGCCGCCCAGGCACTGCCCGGCGATGGCGCCGACGATGGGCTTGGGGTTGTCCTCGAGCATGCCGATCACCACCCGCAGGTTGGGCTCTTTGGCGCCTTTGGGGGTGCCGAACTCGGTGACGTCGGCGCCGGCCGAAAACGCCCGGGCCGTGCCGGTCAGCACGATGATCTGCACGGCAGGGTCGGCATTGGCGGCGTCCAGCGCGTCGGCGATGCCGGCGCGCAGGTCATGGCCCAGGCTGTTGACCGGCGGGCGGTCCATCGTGAGCACGGCCACCGGGCCGGATACGCGGATGCTGACAGGATTGCTCATGAGGGGTGTCTTTCGGTAAGTGATCGAAGGGGGGAGGGCAGTGGGGTACGGCAATGCCGACGCGGCGGCAGATCAGGCCAGCGTCTCGAACAACAATTTAAGCGTCTTTTTCATCAGCTTGCCAGTGGGGTTGCGCGGCAGCGGATCGGCATGGATCAGGATGCGCACCGGCACCTTGAAGCCGGCGATCTGGCTGCGTACAAAGGCCCGCAGCTCGGCCTCGGTCGCGGCCGCGCCGGGTTTGAGCGTGACCAGCGCCACCGGTTCTTCACCCAGGGTGGCGTGGGACTGGCCGATCACGCCGGCGTCCATCACCGCCGGGTGGCGGTACAGCACGGCCTCGACCTCGGCGCAGTAGATGTTCTCGCCGCCGCGGATCAGCATGTCCTTCTTGCGGTCGACGATGGTCAAGAAGCCCTCGTCGTCCAGCCGCGCCAGATCGCCGGTGCGCAGCCAGCCGTCTACAAAGGTGGCCGCCGTCTCCTCGGGCTTGTTCCAGTAGCGCTTGACGACGTTGGGGCCGCGCACCCAGAGTTCACCCACTTCGCCTACGGGCAGGCTCTGGCCGTCGTCATCCGCAATTTTCATCTCGGCCACCGGCATCGCCGGGCCGGCGCTGTCGGGGCGGTGCACGTAATCCTCAGCGCCGTGGTGGGTGAAAGTGCCCGAGGTCTCGGTCATGCCCCAGCCGGTGCCGGGCTGGGCCTTGGGAA
>JBBQAH010000522.1:0-2060 GCA_038316145.1 Burkholderiales bacterium | reverse complement strand
ATTTATTTATTTATTTATTTATTTATTTATTTATTTATTTATTTATTTATTTATTTATTTATTTATTTATTTATTTATTTATTTATTTATTTATTTATTTATTTATATTTTATCGTGTTTTTCTTTGATAGCTGGATATGGGCGCGGTTCCCGTGGCTTACCCGACGTTCCGTATGGCAACGTTGCGCGGCGTAGTCCTCCGCGTGAGGACGAATACCGTGACGGTCGAGATGAAGGAGGACGAGGGTTTTACCCGCCCAGCGATAGCCATAACATTTACCAGGGCGATCGCCGTCCCGAGCATGGCGTGTTCCGCGGCGGCCCGGCCTTTGCCGGTGGCTATGAACACGACATGCCGCCCATCGGCGACGCGGGAGACTCCGGCTTTCGTCTGTACATGCGTGGCCTCCCGTGGACCTGCAGTCAGGCGGACATTGAACAGGTAGCCTACAGAGTTGAGGCCGGGCTTTACTTTTCCGCAACGGGCACTAGTATTTTGGGGAAATTAATTCATGCTAATCGTCGCTTTCTTTGGGTTCGTGGCAGTTTTTCGCAGAAATCAAGCCGAAAAGTGTCTCGAAGAATGTTAGCGAGTCCAATGTGTTTGACGGATCGGCCTGGGTTACGTTTCATAATGAATCGGACATGGTCTTGGCTAAAAAGAAGCACAAGAGCAATATGGGTAAGCGCTGTATTCGAAAATTCTGTAGTTTCTTCTGCTAGACCAATATAAGCGTACATATTTTTCCCCAATTTTCTTTTATCGTACTTTTTCATCTTTCGTTTAATATTTAGTTATTCTTCGATCGGAATTAAAGGAGATAGTCTGGTGGGAATTTCGTCGGTACAGATGGAAAATCATCCGTTTGCTAACATGCAATTCGATTGATTGATTGATTGATGATTTGTTTATGCCAATAATTCTGTCGTGTGTCGCTCCTTCTATTATTTAGTCGTCACAGCACCATAATTTAAGCTGGAATCTGAATAGAGAAATATTTTTTCTCTTCGCCGGCTTCAGGTCACCGGTACATCGAGCTCTTCAGCGAGCAAGAGGTGGACGACAAACGCCTGGGAGTCAGCACAGGCGGCGGCCGTGGCGATGGCAGCGCCGGCAAGTACGATCGCGGCAACCGCAGCGCGCGCGGAGGCCGTGACGGTGCGGGCCCCCGCGGATCCGGTGGCACCCGGCACGCCTCCCATCGCAGTGGGACCGGCAGCAGCGGCAGACAGCCGGACTACGGACGAGTCGGCCCCGTTTCCGGCGGTGCGCGCACCCCGTACGATCGCCCCTTGCAGTTTCAACAACAGCCGGACCAGGGCTTTAACCGTGGTCGGGATGGCGGTGGCGGGGGAGCTAGTGGTGGCGGTGGGGGATTCGCATCCTACACCTCGTATCAGCATCGACCGCGGCAGTCGAGTGTCGACGGTCACGGTGGTGGATTTCTCTATGGTAATGAAGGGAGCAACAACGGAGGAGGAGGAGGAGATCGCTGGCTGCCGCCACCACCGGGGCAGAACCAGCCCGGCCCGTATGGCGGGGGCGGTTATGGCGGAGGTGGGGGTGGTCCTTACGGGGGCGGGGGATACGGTGGAGGTCACAATGGCGGAGGTTACGGCGGTCTTGGTGGTGTGGGTGGAAACGGCAACGGTGGAGGGGCCAATTATGGCTTCACACCATTTCCCCCGGGACCGAATCGTAAGTTCCGTTTTAGCGGAGTGTTTGTTGGATGGGATTGGTTGAAGTAGTATGCTGAGGCCTAGCCGTTTTTTCAGTACAAGGGTTCGCTCCCAATTCCGGACAGCGTGTTTTGACTCCCAATTCCGGACATAAATAATTGTTTCACTTCTCAAACGATTCAACCCAAAATGAGATAAATCGCACAAAAGAACTTGAAAAAATAGCAGAACCCCACAGAGTGCGGTTTTCAACTTGAAAGTGATGAAATTGTTCGTCTCAAAAAATGAAAAACAAACGGGGCGGATATTTGAGATGCACTTTTTCGCGTTTTCGGATATTTAAATTTCGAAAACTATGCCTTTCTTTATTTCTGAATTTG
>JBBQAH010000051.1:0-17812 GCA_038316145.1 Burkholderiales bacterium | reverse complement strand
TCGTCCAGCGACGGGAACCGCAGCGCCATCACCGCCATGCCGTGCAGCAGGTGCAGACCCACCCGGGCCAGCCGGAACGAGGCCAGCAAGACGGCGGTCAAGCGCGGCATCCTGGGCCGCGCCGTGTGCCGCGCCCTGCGTTGCGCAAGGCCGGGACGGGCTGAAGTGGCCGCGTTGGCCGCGTTGGCCGCGTTGGCCAAGTTGGCCGCATGAGCAGCAGGGGCCGGCAGACCATCAGCCCGCCGGTGCCTCGTAAGCCACCGTGCCAGCGACCAGCGTGGCGCGCACCCTGCCCGGCAAGGCCATGCCGGTGGACTCAAACGCAAACGGCGTGTGCTTGCCCTGACTGAGCAGGCCCAGCGCTGTCACGGCCCAGGTCTGGGACGGGTCGAACACGCAGACATCGGCCACCCCGCCCGCCACCAGTTGGCCGGCTGACGATGACAACGAGCCCAGCGCGTCACCCAGTACCCGCACCGGGTTGCTGGTGACCCGGGCCAGCGTGGCCGGCAGCGCCAGGCCGCTGTCCGACCCCCACTTCAGCGCCAGGCTCAGCAGCAGCTCCAGCCCGGTTGCGCCAGGCTCGGCCTCGCCGAAAGGCAGGTTCTTGGCGTCTTCGTCGACCGGGGTGTGGTCGGACACCAGCGCGTCGATCGTGCCGTCGGCCAGCGCGGCGCGCAGCGCGGCGCGGTCCGCGCCCTGGCGCAGCGGCGGTGTCAGGCGCATCGCGGGGTTGAAGTAGCCGATGTCCACATCGGTCAGGTGCAGCGAGTTGATCGACACATCGGCGGTGATCGGCAGGCCTTCGGCCTTGGCGGCGCGCAGCAGCGCCACGCCGGCCGCACTGGACAGCCGGCACAAGTGCACCCGGGCGCCGGTGGTGCGCACCAGTTCGATGATGGTCAGCAGCGCCACTGTTTCGGCCGCCACCGGCACACCCGACAGGCCCAGCCGGGTGGCCACCGCACCGCTGGCAGCGATGCCCTTGCCCAGCCAGCCGTCCTGCGGCCGCAGCCAGACGGTGTAGCCGAAGGTGGCGGCGTACTGCAGCGCACGCAGCAGCACCAGGGTGTCGGCGACCGGCACCTCGGCCTGGCTGAAGCCGACGCAGCCGGCCTCGGTCAGCTCGGCCATTTCGGTCAGCACCTCGCCCGCCAGACCCCGGGTCAGCGCGCCCAGCGGGAACAGCCGGCACAAACTCAGCTTGCGGGCGCGGAACTTGAGCATCTCGACCAGGCCGGGCTCGTCCAGCGTGGGGTCGGTGTCGGGCGGGCAGACCAGGCTGGTGACACCCCCGGCGGCAGCGGCGTTGAGCTCGCTCTCGAGCATGCCCTCGTGCTCATGGCCGGGCTCTCGCAGCCGGGCAGCCAGGTCCACCAGGCCTGGCGCGACGATGCAGCCGCTGGCGTCGATGGTGCGGTTGGGCTGGAAGTCGGGCGGCACGCTGCCCAGCGCCAGGATGCGGCCGCCGGCGATCACCACATCACCCAACTCGTCGCGGCCGGAGGCAGGGTCGATCAATCGGCCGTTCTTGATGAGGATTTTCATGGCGGATTTTAGGCGTCGTTGCCGGCAAGGATCGACATCACCGCCATGCGCACCGCGATGCCGAAGGTCACCTGCGGCAGGATCACGCTGTGGCTGCCGTCGGCCACCGCCGAGTCGATCTCCACGCCGCGGTTGATGGGGCACGGGTGCATCACGATGGCGTCCGGCTTGGCCAGCCGCAGCTTGTCTTGCGACAGGCCGTAGTGCTTGTAGAACTCACCCGCGCTGGGCAGCATGCCGCCGCTCATGCGCTCGCTTTGCAGGCGCAGCATGATGATGACGTCGGCGTCCTTGATGCCCTCATTCATGTCGTGGCAGACCCGCACGCCCATGCCTTGCAAGTCGCCCGGCACCAGGGTCTTGGGGCCGACGGCGCGGATGTCTGGCACACCGAGTGTGGTCAGCGCATGGATGTCCGAGCGTGCCACCCGGCTGTGCACGATGTCGCCGACGATGGCCACCGACAGCTGGGTGAAATCTTGCTTGAAATGCCGGATCGTGTACATGTCCAGCAGGCCCTGGGTCGGGTGTGCATGGCGGCCATCACCGGCATTGACCACATGCACATGCGGCGCGCAGTGCTGGGCGATCAGGTAGGGCGCGCCGCTCTCGCTGTGGCGCACCACAAACATGTCGGCATGCATCGCCGACAGGTTGGCGATGGTATCGAGCAGGCTCTCGCCCTTGCTGGCGCTGCTCTTGGCGATGTCGAGGTTGATGACATCGGCCGATAAACGTTTAGCGGCGATCTCGAAGGTGGTGCGGGTGCGGGTCGAGTTCTCGAAGAACAGGTTGAACACGCTTTTGCCCCGCAGCAGCGGCACCTTCTTGACCTCGCGGTCGTTGACCGACAAAAACGTGCCGGCGGTGTCCAGGATATGCGTGACCACGTCGCGTGGCAGGCCTTCGATCGACAACAGATGGATCAGCTCGCCTTGGCGGTTCAGCTGCGGGTTGCGTTTGTTCAGCATCTCGGCCTCAGCCCTCGACCGTGAAAGTGAACCGGCCGTCCTCAGCCCGGTCCAGCGCCAGCTTCTGCGCCGCCGGCAACATGATCTTGGCGGCGGCAAAGGCCGGCTGGATCGGCAGCTCACGCCCGCCGCGGTCCACCAGCACCGCCAGCGTCACGCTGGCCGGGCGGCCGAAGTCGAACAGCTCGTTGAGCACGGCGCGGATGGTGCGGCCGGTGAACAGCACATCATCGATCAGCAGGATGTGGGCGCCTGCGACCGAAAACGGGATCTTGGTGGCGTCGGTGCCGCCGGCCATGCCCCGGGCCGAGAAGTCATCGCGGTGCAGCGTGCTGCTGATGACGGCGGGCTTGCCCAGTGGTGGCAGGTCGGCGGCCAGCCGCTCGGCCAGCCAGGCACCGCCCGACCAGATGCCCATCACCGCCATGCCGGGCCGCCAGATCGCCTGCACACCGGCGCGCAGCTCGATGTACAGGGCTTCAGCGTCCAGGGTCAGTGCGCTCATCGGTCAGGGTCCGCAAAAATTGGTCGAGGATCACGGCGGCCGATGCGGCATCGACGTCGGCCGCGCCGCTGGCGAGCGCGTCGGTGGTGCTGTAACGCTCATCCACCTCGTGCACCGGCAGCTTGAAGCGGCCCTGCAACTGGCGGGCAAATCGCTGGGCCCGCCGGGTATTGTCGTGCGGCGCACCGTCGGGGTGCCAGGGCACACCGACCACCAGCGCATCGGGCTGCCAATCGGCAATCAGCTTGGCCATCGGCGCAAAGCGGGCCTCGCCTTCAGCCGCGACACTGGTCAGCGGGCTGGCCTGGCGCAGCAGGCTGTTGCCGGTGGCCACGCCGGTGCGTTTTGTGCCGAAGTCGAAGGCCAGAAAGGACAGTACCGGGCCCGTCGGCATGCTCATCATGCTTGCAGCACGCGCGTGGCGGGGCGCGGCGCCCATTCGCAGGCATTCGCCTCTGCGCAGGCAGAGTCGCACGTCCGGCTCATGCGTGCCCCGCCTCGGGGCTCAGCATGCGCGGATCAAAGCCCAGCAAGGCCACCGCACGGTCGTAGCGCTGCTCGACGGGCGTGTCGAAGATGATCTCGGGCGCGGCGTCCACCGTCAGCCAGCCGTTGCGGCCCAGTTCGTCCTCCAGCTGGCCGGCGGCCCAGCCGCTGTAGCCCAGTGTGACCAGCAAGCGTTTGGGGCCGGCGCCGGCCGCAAGCGCCTCCAGCACGTCCTTGCTGGTGGTCATCTCCAGCCCGCCGGGGATGGACAGCGTGCTGCTGTACGGGCTCTTGGCGTCGCCCAGCCGCTCATGCAGCACAAAGCCCCGCTCGGTCTGCACCGGGCCGCCATAAAACACCGGCTGCTCGGCCAGCGCGCCGGCGTCCAGGCGCAGTTCGACTTTTTCGAACAGCGTGCTGAGCTTGATGTCGATGGGCTTGTTGATCACCAGACCCAGGGCGCCGTTTTCGGTGTGCTCGCAGAGGTAGACCACCGCGCCCGAGAAGGTGTTGTCGCCCATGCCGGGCATGGCGATCAGGAACTGGTTGGTCAGGTCGATGCGGTCCGGGGCCATTGCTTGATTCTAATGATCGCAGACACTGCCGAACGTGCACAACCCTCCACAACCCCTCTTGCCCAGCGCGCTGGTCTGGTTCCGCCGCGACCTGCGGGCGGACGACCATGCTGCGCTGTTCCATGCACTCAAGGCCGCGCGCCAGGTGTTTTGTGTTTTTGTCTTCGACAGCACGATCCTGGACAAGCTGCCGCGCGCCGACCGCCGGGTCGAGTTCATCCAGGACAGCCTGGTGGACCTGGACGCGCAGCTGCGGCGCCTGGGCCTGGCACACGGCGTGGCGGACACTGGCCTGATCGTGCAGCACGGCGACGCCCGAGGCCTGGTCCCGGCCTTGGCGGCGCAGCTGGGCGTGCAGGCGGTGTATGCCAACCACGACGACGAACCCGAGACACTGGCGCGCGACGCCATGGTGCGTGGCCGGCTGGCCGAGGCCGGTGTGGTGCTGCACACCAGCAAGGACCATGTGGTGTTCGAGCGCGCCGAGGTGCTGACCGCCACCGGCAGCCCGTACAGCGTGTTCACACCCTACAAAAACGCCTGGCTGAAAAAACTGGACCCGTTCTACCTCAAGGCCTACCCGGTGGACAGTTTCGCGGGGGCGCTGGCAGCGCTGCCGGTCGCAGCACGCAGCGGTGTGCCCACGCTGGCTGACATCGGCTTTGAGCCGACCAACCTGCACCAGCTCAAGCTGCCCACCGGCAGCACCGGCGCACATGCGCTGCTGGACGATTTTCTCGACCGCATCGACGACTACGGCACGGCGCGCGACTTCCCGGCGGTCAAGGGCCCGAGCTATTTGTCAACCCATTTGAGGTTTGGCACGGTGTCGATCCGGCGCCTGGCACGCCAGGCCTGGCAACGCATGCAGGCTGGCGAACTGCCCAATCGGCCTGCTGTGCACGCCGAAACTGCTCGGCCTTGGGGCGGCCCGGCGGCCTCGCGCGGCGCCGAAGTCTGGCTGTCCGAGCTGATCTGGCGCGACTTTTACCACCAGATCCTGTTCCACCATCCCCGTGTGGTGGGCCACTGCTTCAAGCCGGCCTACGACAAGATCCGCTGGGAGCACGGCAAGCACGCCGATGACTTGTTTGCCGCCTGGGCCGAGGGCCGAACCGGCTACCCGCTGGTGGACGCCGCGATGCACCAGATCAACCAGTCCGGCTACATGCACAACCGGCTGCGCATGGTGGTGGCCAGCTTCTTGGTCAAGGACCTGGGGCTGGACTGGCGGCGCGGCGAGGCCTACTTTGCCACCCACTTGAACGACTTTGATCTGGCCGCCAACAACGGTGGCTGGCAGTGGGCGGCGTCCACTGGCTGCGACGCCCAACCCTACTTCCGCATCTTCAACCCGGTGGCCCAGAGCGAGAGGTTCGATGCGGGTGGCAAGTTCATCCGACGCTACCTGCCGCAACTGGCCAACCTGCCCGACAAGCTGATCCACGCGCCCTGGCTGGCCCGGCCGATCGATCTGGCCGCCGCCGGTATCGAACTGGGCCGCGATTACCCGAACCCTGTGGTGGCGCATGACCTGGCCCGACAGCGCACACTGGCGCGCTTTGCGGTCGTCAAGGCGGTTTGACCGGGCTGCCGGCAGCGCGCTGGTCAGCGGCTGTCGATGTTGCTGCGCGCCAGCAGGCTGGCAAACCTCACCGTCCAGTCGCGCAAGCCCATGCTGTCACCGTCGAACACGCTTTTCAAGAACGCCAGGCTCAAGGCCTGGGTGGCCGCCTTGACCTGCGGGTTCAGCACCGCACCGCCGCTGGTGGGGCGGTCTGAGAATATGTTGTGCGACCCACCCGCAAACACCGCCAGCATCTTGGCCGGGCCACCCGTCGCCTCGTAGACCGCGACCCGGTCGGTTGCCGGTGAAAAATAGCCGGGCACCTGGATCGTGTCATCGGTGGCGGTGACATGCAGGCTGGGCACGGCGATGCCGCCCAGGATCGCGCCAAACGCCGTCTCGCCGTAAAACGGCGGCGCCGAGATCACGATGGCCGCCTTGATGCGCGGGTCGCGCAGGTCTACCAAACGGCCGGCGCGCTGAACCTGGGCGCCCACCGCCATCAGCGTGGTGTTGGCGCCGTACGAATGGCCTGCGGCGACAACCCGACCGGCATCGAGCCGCGCTGCAAACTCACCCGCCAACACCTGGTCGAGCGCAAAACTGACGTCCTGCACCCGGGCGGTGGCCTCGCTGTCTTGCGCCGCCGTCTGCAGCCGGCCCACCACGCCGAACGGGTTGCCAGACCACAGCGCCCGGTCACTGCCCACGTGCTGCAGGTGCAGGCTGGCATAACCCTGACTGGACCAGAACCGCCCGAGGTAGCTGTAGCCATTGCGTGAGCCGCCGATGCCGTGCGAGAAAACGATCAGCGGCACAGGCTTGAGCGTGCTGGCCGCCGCCGGCAGGTACAGCCGGACCGGCACCGCCCGCTGGCGCCGTGCGTCCAGCCAATCGATATCGTGCACCGCAAACAGCGGCGCGTCGCCCGTGGTGGCCGTGGCCACCGGATCGAGCACCCGGTTCGGTGCAGACACGGCAGGCGCCGAGGCTGGCGCGGCCAGCGACACTGGCAGCGGCAGCGGAACCGGCACAGGCACCGGGGTCATCACCGGGTCCACCGTCAGCGCCTGGGCGGGCGTCACTGCCCAGGCCAGCAGCATGGCCGCCAGCCATCCAGCTGTTCCGCCGGCGCGCCGCCGCCCTGTCTCAGAACAACTCGACATCACCCACCTTGGACGCGTCGATCAACTCACCGCTGGACATCAAGTCGCCATGGTTGCGCACCTGGTTTCGGCCGTGGGCCTTGACCCAATACACCGCACGGTCGGCACGCTCGAAGGCAGAACTCGGCGTATCGCCATCCCGGATCTGGGTGAAACCGACCGACACGTTGATGGTGCCAACCAGGGGGAAATCATAGCCCTGCACCGCCACGCGCAGGCGCTCGAAGGCCAGGCCGGCCTCCTGCTCGTTACCGCAGCGCATCAGCACCACAAATTCCTCACCGCCAAAACGGTAGAGCCGGTCATCGAAGCGGAACACCGACCGCATCAGCCGCGACAGCAGCAGCAGCACCTCGTCGCCGATCAGGTGGCCGTGGGTGTCGTTGACGCGCTTGAAGCGGTCGATGTCGATGACACCGATGAAGTGCGGTCGGGGCACGGGTAAAGTGCGCCGCTCGGCGTTGTCGCCGGCGGAGGCGACCGCCGAATCGGCATCGGCATCGGCATCGTCGCCCTGGGCGGACACACTGGCCAGCGCCAGCTTGCAGAACACATCGTCGAAGGTCTTGCGGTTGAGCAGACCGGTCAGGGTGTCACGCTCGCTGTAGTCGAGCAGGGCCTGAAAGTTTCGGTAAATGCGCAGGATGCTGCCCACCATGCGGTGCGAGGCGACATCCAGCGGCAGTTCGGACTCGACCTCCAGCACGCCGACCACCTCGTGATCGGTGGTCAGTGGAAACACCGCCAGGTGTGTCGGTCCGGCCAGTGACACGGCCTCTTGCTGGCGCAAGGCCTGCAAGCGTGCCGGGTAGGCGTCGAGTGGCGGCAGGGCGTTCAGGTCGGCCCACAGCGGGTCGGCGCCTGCAGCGACATCCCGCAGCGCCAGGTTGGCACGTGTCAGCCAGCGGCGGTCGGCGTTGTCACCGACACAGCGGTGGATCGCCACCCGCACCGGACGCAGCAGATCGCGAAGCGCGGTCACCAAGGTGGTGTCGAGCAGGTCCCGGTCGCGGAACCCGGTGATTTCGGCCAACTGGTCTACAACTTGGGACATCGCGACAACCCGGTTTGCTGACGACTACGGAACATCCCGCGCACACACCCCGCGCCAGCCCCGGCTCATTCGCCGACCGCGCGCCGGGCGTAGCGGGCCACCAGGCCGAGCAGGTCGTCCTCGGCGTAAGGCTTGCCGAGGTAGTGGTCCACGCCGAGTTCGGCAGCGTAGTCGCGGTGTTTTTGCGCCAGCCGCGAGGTGATCATGATCACCGGCAGGTCGGCCAGCTTGGCATCGGTCCGCATGTTGCGCACCAGATCAAACCCGTCCATGCGCGGCATCTCGATGTCGGTCAACAACACCGCGGGGCGCTCGGACCCGAGCTTTTCCAACCCCTCCAGCCCGTCCTTGGCGACCACCACCCGGTAGCCCTCGCGTTCGAGCAGGCGCTGGGTGATGCGGCGCACCGTCAGCGAGTCGTCGACCACCAGCACCAGGGGCGCCTGCGGCGCCTGCTGCACTGTGCCGCCCAGCACACCCAGCGGGCCCGCCAGGCGCAGCGCCTGGCCAGTGGCCTCGCGTGCCACATCGCCATACAGCGTGGCCAGGGCCACCGGGTTGTAGATCAGCGCCGGCAGGCCCGAGGCCAGCAGCGTCAGGCCGACCAGGCCGGGCACCCGCGACAACTGCGGACCCAGGTTCTTGACCACCACTTCCTGGTTGCCCAGCACCTCGTCGACATGCAGCACCACGCGCTGGGCGGCACTGCGGATGATCACCACCGGCGCCGTACGGCCGCTCGCCACACCCCGCGGTGTGCCCATCAGCAGCGCGTCCAGCCAGAAAAACGGCAGCGCGGTAGCGCCGTCGTTGTACACCCCCTGCGCATAAGCCCGGGCCAGGTCGGCCACTGGCAAGCGGCGCACGATCTCGACCAGCGTGGACGGCACCGCAACTGCATGGTTGCCGCAGCGCAGCATCACCACCTGGGTGACCGCCGTGGTCAGCGGCAACACCAACCGGAAGCTGGTGCCCTGGCCCGGCGCGCTGGCGGTTTCGATGCGCCCGCCCATGCCGTTGATGTCGGTGCGCACCACGTCCATGCCCACACCCCGGCCGGCCAGGTCGGTGATGCGGGCCGCGGTGCTGAAACCAGGCTGGAAGATCAGGTTGGCCAATGCGGCATCGTCGGGGTTGGCATCGGCGGCCACCAGGCCCAGCTTGCGGGCCTGGGCCAGGATGCGCGGCAGGTCCAGACCGGCACCGTCGTCCCGCACCTCGACGCCCACCTCGTTGCCGATCTGGCTGACCCGTACGGTGATGGTGCCTGTGCTGTCCTTGCCGGCGGCGCTGCGCTGGGCCGGCGCCTCGATGCCGTGCACCACGCTGTTGCGCAGCAGGTGCTCGAAGGCCGGCGTCATGCGGTCCAGCACACCCCGGTCGATCTCGACACCACCGCCCTCGATGTCCAGCCGCACCGCCTTGCCGGTCTCCTTGGCCGCCAGCCGCACCACGCGGTACAGCCGCTCGGACAGGCCCTCGAACTCGACCATCCGGGTGCGCAGCAGGTCGTCCGTGATGCCGCGGGTCATGCGGGCCTGATGCGCCAGCGCGTCCTCGGTCGATTGCAGCGTGCGCTGCAGGCCCCGCTGCACGGTGGCCACGTCCGACACCGACTCGGCCATCATCCGGGTGAGCTCCTGGAACCGGGTGAAACGGTCCATCTCCAGGGGGTCGAACTGCTGGGCGGCGGCGCGGGCGGCCTCCATGCGGGTGCCGATCTGGGTTTCGGCCTGCAGCTCGATGTCGCGCAGCTGGGCACGCAGACGCTCCAGGTTGTCGCTCAGATCGGCCAGGCCGCCGCGCAGCTGGCCGACATCGGATTCGATGCGGGCGCGGGTGATGCTGACCTCGCCGGCCTGGTTGACCAGTCGGTCCAGCAGCGGCGCAGGCACCCGCACCGTGCCCGCGGCCGCCACCCCGGCACTTGCCGGGGCCGTCACTTCGGCAGGCCCGGCCGGGCTGGCAAAGCGCGCCCAGTCGATGGCGGTCGTCGGCGCGGTGGCACTGACCAGCGGCGCGGCGCCGGCCGTCGTGGCGGCCGCTGCTGCGGCCACAACCACTGCGACCGGCTGGGCCGCTGCCGGTTTGACATCAACCACGGCAGCAGCCACCCGCAGGGCCGGCGCGGCGACCAGCCGGGGCAGCGCGGCAGCGGCCAGGGGCGCCACGCCAGCCACGCCAGCCACTGACGCCACAGGCGCTGCGGCCGCCGGCAGGCGCAAGGTCTCGAAACTGGCTTCCAGCGCGTCGGCAAACGACACCAGCGCGGCGACCGATGAGGCGGTGGCCGCAGGGCCTTCGGCGCTCAGCCGCTCAACCGCTGACTCCAGCCGGTGCGCCATCTCGCCCAGGCGCATCGCACCGGCCAGACGGGCGCTGCCCTTGAGGGTGTGCAGGCTGCGCATGCAGGCCGATGGCGCCGCCGGGTCGCCAGGGCGTTGGGCCCAGTCGCGCAGCCGCGACTGCAACTGCGGCAGCAACTCCTGCGCTTCTTCGACAAAAAACGGCAGCAACTCCTCGTCGAGCGCATCGACCTGGTCGATGTCGTCGTCAAAGCCGGTGCCCGCATCGCGGGAGCGCAGCACGGCCACCGGCGTCGCCTGGGACGCACCCAGCGCCTCGAAGGGCAACAAGGCGGTGCGGCCAAAAGCGGCGCCTGCCAGGTCTTGACCGGCGGCAAACTGCGATTCGGCGTGCGCGGGCAGCTCGGCAAAAGCGCTCGATGCTGAGGGCGCATGGTCCACCGCCACCGGCGCCTCGCTCCACGCCATTGCGGGCGCACCGTGGGTCAGCTCGCGCAGTGCGTCCAGCAAGCCGGCATCGGGGCTTTGCAGGAACCCGGCCGCAAAGAGGTGCAGCAGACGCCGGATCTCGTCGGCGGCCCGGTTGAACAGCGGCGCTTCCTGGCCACGCCCGTGACCGCGGGCATCGGAGCGCTCCAGCGCATGCTCCAGTTCACGTGCCAGCTGCGACAGCTCGACATAACCGACCGCGCCCGAGTTGCCGGCCAGCGAGTGCGCCAGCGCCACGGCCGCGTCGCCGACCGGCCGGTGCTGCTCCAGCGTCCACTCGGCCAACTCGACCCCCAGCCGCCGCGACAACTCATCGGCTTCGTTGAGGTAGATGTTGAACAGCGGGATGCCGATGCGCAGCGGTCCGATCTGGCGGTAGGCCTCGGCATCGCCTGCGGGCTCTGCGTCGACCGGCAGCGGTG
Organism: Burkholderiales bacterium; assembly: GCA_038316145.1. GTDB lineage: Bacteria > Pseudomonadota > Gammaproteobacteria > Burkholderiales > Burkholderiaceae_C > Pseudaquabacterium. The sequence continues at coordinate 6,723 of JBBQAH010000051.1, read as the reverse complement.
CGTCGATGGCAGGGGCTGCGGTGGGCTGCGCTGCGACAGGCTGTGTTGCGACGCTTTCGGCGGTGGTATCCACCACGGCAGCGTGGTGCATCGAAGCGGAATTGCCCGCTGAAGTGAGATCCGCGGCGAAGAGATCAACAGGCTCGTCGGCCCAAGCGCCGGTGCCTGCCTGGCTGTCGTCGAGCAGCAGGTCCAGCGCCGCAAACGGGGTGTCTGGCGCCGATACCGGCGCTGGCACCAGCGCCACCAACTCGGCCGGCGCCTCGGCCCAGTCCAGCGCCAGATCAAGCTCAGCCGCCTGCGCGTCAGCCGGTTCGATGGGTTCGGTGAGGAAATCGAGCTCAAAGTCGAGTTCGGTTGCCTCGGCCACCGCTATCAGCGCGGCGACAGGCTCAGGTTCGGATTCGGCCGCGGCTGTGGTCGAGGCCGAGGCCGGCTGCGGCTCATCGTCCAGCGCAGCGAGGTCGATTTCCGGCAAGGCCGGCTCGGGCTCAGGCTCGACCGCCGGGGCTGGCGCTGGCGCAAGCAAGGGCTCAGCCCCAGACGCCGGCAACGGCATGAGGTCAAGATCACTGGCCAGTGGCAGATCGGGAATACGCGCAAGCAGTCCGCCCTGAGCCGGTGCCGGTGCCGGTGCCGGTGCCGGTGCCGGTACTGGAGGCAGGTTGGGCACGCTGCCCGCCGCGTCGAGCGGCAGGTCGTCCCGATCAAACTCGAACGCCAGGTGATCGGCCTCCACCGGCGCCAGCGGTGCGGCTGCCTCAGCGGCCAGGGGCGTGGCCACGACGCCGGCCAGGGGCGCAGCCACGGCGCCGGCCAGCGGCACACGCCGGCGTTCGGTGCGCAGGGCATCGGCAGACCGGACCACGGTGTCCGCAGCAAAGCGGCCGGCATCACCCTCTGCGATGGCCTTGACCCATTGCTCGAAATGGCCGCAGGCCTCCAGGCTGAACTCACGCAGGTCGGTGTCGGCCGCGCCACCCGGCTCGGCCAGTCGGGCATTGAACAGCTGCTCACAGGCCCACGCGGCGTCACCAAATTCGCCCAACCCGACCATCCGGGCGCTGCCCTTCAGGGTGTGAAAGGCGCGGCGCAGGTTGCCCAGCGCGACCGGGTCGTCGTGGCGCGACTGCAACTCACCCAAGGCAGCGCGGGCACCTTGCAGCACCTCGACCGCCTCGTCGAGAAACACCTCGCGCATTTCAGGGTCGTCCTCGAGCCCGCTGACCCAGACACCCGGCGACGGCTGCCCGGGCGCAGCCCCGGTCGTGGACCCCAGACCGGCGCCCTGTGCGGCGTGATCGGCGTCGGCTGTCGTCAGCTGCTGCGCGGCAGCGGCGGTTGCCTCGGGCACGGCGGCCGGATCGGACAAGGACGCCAAGTCGAGCATCGGCAAACCCTGGCTGCCGAGCAGGGGCTGGCGGCCGTGCACGCCGGCCCCGGGTGGGACCGGCCAAACTGGCCCGGCAGCAGGCGGCTGACCGCCACGCTGGGTGGCGCGGGCCTGTTTGACGATGCGGTCGAACTCCAGCGTGACCGCCAGGGCGTCGGTATCGGGCTGGGCCCGGGCCGCATCGCTGGGCCGGGTGTCGAGCTCGTCGAAGCCGGTGGGCCGGTCTTCACGCGCCATCACGGCCGACAGGCTGCCGGTCTCGGCGTCGAACCGGAACAGCGACTTGGCCATCTGCGGCTGCACGCTGACCATGTCGATCAAAAAGCTTAAAGCGCCCAGGTTGTCGGCCAGGCGGTCGAAGGTACCGGTCTGGATGGCGTGCTGCGGATTGACCTCGGTGTTGGCCAGCGTATCGACGTCGTCGCGCATGCGCAGCACGGCCTGCGAGGCCTGGTCCAGCCCCAACACCGACAGCACCCCACGCATCGCCGAGAGCTGCGCCGGCACCGGGATCAGCACGTCACGCTGGGCCGGGTTGCGGAAGTACTGGTCGATGTGCTTTTCAATCTCGGACAGCGAGGCGCGCAGCTCCTGCACCACGCTGCCCATGGTCTGGCGGTCGGAGACGCGGCGGTAGAGCTCCTCCATCCAGAGCTCGAGCGTGCCGGGGTCACGCGATTGCCGCACCGCGTCCACCCGCTGCGCCAGCCGGTGGATGCGCTGGGCGCCGTCGGGGTGGTCAAAATCACCGTCGTCCAGCGAGGCGTCGATGTAGAGCAGCGCGGTGGCCACCTCCATTGCCAACTCGGCCGGCGGCTCGCTGCTGGTGGCGCTGGTGTGTGCTGCGGCCACCTGCAGGGCCCGGCCCAGCACACCGCCGTCGGGGTAGAGCCGGGCCAGCGAATCGCTGACCAGCACAAACTGCTCGGACATGCCGGTCAGGCGCGCCAGGTCACCGCCCGCCACCGCCGACCAGACCTCCTTGGCAGCCGCCACACGCTTGCGGGCCTGGGCGATCCAGGCAGGATCGAAGCGGCCCAGCCGGGGTTGCTCATAGTCCACCGCTGGCGTGCCGGGCAGGTCGTAACCCCGCCGCACGGCAGCCAGGCGCGGCCCGACCGGCACGCGCTCGCGCGGTGCCGCCTGAGCACAGAAAAACAGCAGGTCGTGGGCCAGACGCTCGGCCGGTTCGGCCTGCCCGCCGGCCCGCAGCTGCGCCAGCAGCTTGGAGCCGACGCGCTTGCTGTAGGCATCGGCCACCAGCAGGCCATCGGCCTGGGCCTCGAAGAAGCCCGACGCCAGCTGCCACAACGTGGCCAGGCGTCGGTGTTGACCGGTCAGCGGCAGCATGGCGCCGTTGGCATCCCTCGGTCCGCCTTGCAGCACACCGGCGGCCAGCCCGGCGAACAGCTCGCTCATGCGGGCCGCGACACTGGGCGGTGCGCCGCGCATCAAAGCCAGCAGATCGGCCTCGATGCGGCTGACCGCCCTGTCATCGGGTGGGCTGGGCGCGACGCTGGCGTCGGGCGACAGGTCGCGCCAGGACCAGGGCACCGTCCACAGGTCGGACGGGTGCGCCCGGCTGACCCCGGCCAGTTCTTGCAGCGCACGGTACTGCGGGAACAAGGCCAGCGTCGATACCGGCTTGTCGGCCAGCCGCCGGTCGATGAAGTCCAGCACGGCAAACGAGCCGTGCTCGATCGTGTCCACCGCCGCGGCGGTGAACAGCTTGGGCCGGGTGCTCAGCCGCTGCAGCGCGGCCTCGGCGGCGCGCAGCACGTCCGCGGGTGGGCCCAGGCCGACCAGTTCGAGCACCCCCACGCTCTGGTGCAGCTGGCTGCGTGCCTGGCGCAGCACGGCCGGGTCGACGGTGTCCAGGTCAGAGCGTTGTGCCTGCTCCTTGAGGTAGCGGCGCAAGGCCTTGTTGGCGGTCTCCAGCGAGCGGCGCAGTTCCTCCTGCACCCAGGACAACGCACTCAGGTCATCCCGCTGCACCGGGCTGCCTACCGCGCCGCCCACAGGGCCACCCACCGGACCATTCGTCGCCGCCATCTCGCTCACTGCGCTTGCCGCCGGATGCCGGTCAGGCAATCTTGAAACGCGACACCGACTGCCTCAGCTCTTCAGCCGTGCGCGACAACTCGCGCACCATCTGGGCGGTTGAGCGTGTGCCCTCGCCGGTCTGCTCGGTGACGGCAAAGATGTGCTGGATGTTGCTGGCGACGACGTTGGCCGAACTGGCCTCGCTGAGCGCTTGCACCGAGATGGCCTCGATCAGGTCGGCCAGTTGCCGGGTGACGCGGTCGATGTCGCCGAGCGCCGATCCGGTGGCGTCCGACAGGCGTGCGCCTTCGACCACACCCTGGGTCGATCGCGCCATCGCGGCCACCGCGTCCTGGGTGTCGGTCTGGATGGTCTTGACCAGTGCCGAGATCTGGCGCGTGGCGTCGGCCGAGCGTTCGGCCAGGCGCTGCACCTCTTCGGCCACCACCGAGAAGCCGCGACCGGCCTCGCCGGCGGACGCCGCCTGGATGGCGGCATTGAGCGCCAATACGTTCGTCTGCTCGGTGATGTCGGAGATCAGTTCGGTGATCTCGCCGATCTCCTGCGACGACTCGCCCAGCCGCTTGATGCGCTTGGAGGTCTCCTGGATCTGGTCGCGGATGGCGTTCATGCCGCCGATCGAGTTTTGCACCGCACTCAGGCCCGACTCGGCCGCGCGCAGCGATTGCCGCGCCACCTGGGCCGACTGCTGGGCCTGCGCCGAGACGTCGTTGATCCGGGTGGCCATCTTCAGCACCGAGTCCCCGGTCTCGCGGATCTCGCGCAGCTGCTCGTCGGACGCAGCCAACAACTCGACCGAGGTGGTCTCGACCTGGCCGGTGGTCTCGGTCACGCGGCCGGCGGTGGTCTGCACCTGCGTCACCAGGTTGCGCAATTCCTCGACGGTGTAGTTGACCGAATCGGCGATCGCGCCGGTGATGTCCTCGGTGACGGTGGCCTGCTGGGTCAGGTCGCCCTCGGCCACGGTTTGCAGCTCGTTCATCAGCCGCAAAATCGCCGCCTGGTTGGCGTCGTTGATGCGCTTGGCTTCCTGCTCCTGGCCTTCTGCTTCGAGCCGCTGGGTCTCGGCCAGCCCGGCGCGCTGCGCCTGGTCGGCCACAAACAGCTTGAGCAAGCCCCAGCCGCCCAGCGCCACCAGCGCCAGCGACAGCAGCATGGCCATGCCGTGGCCCGCACGCAGACCACCGCCGGCGGTCAGCATGTCCTGCACCGACTGCAGGGCCTTGCGCAGCGGCTCACTGTCGGTGACCACGGTCGCCTGGGCGTCGCGGGCGCTGACCAGCCCTTGCAGGTTGTCCAGGATCGGGCTGGCTTGTGCGCGGGTCTGCTCGTACTGCTTGAGCAGGGCCTGCAGCCGCTCGCGGGTTTGTGGGTCCTTGGCGGCGGCCAGGCGCAAATCGGCACTGCCGTTGAGCAGGCCCTCGGTGATGTCGCGAAAGCTGGCCAGGTCCTTGCCCAGCAGGAACACCGCCTCCGAGCTGCCGCTTTCCAGCGTCAGAAACTCATTGGCACTCTTGCCGATACGCTGGGTCAGCATCACCAGCTGGCCGGCCTGCGCCAGCTCTGCCACCGGTGCACCCTGCTGCAACTTGAGCGAAGACACGGCCTCGGCGGACTCCAGCAGTTCACTGGCCTGGCTGTTGATGGTCCGCAGGGCCTGGCCCACCTGGACCAGTGCCTTTTGCTGGGCCAGCACCACGCCGGCGCTTTTCTCGGCGCGGTCCACCAGCGGCGCTACCGGGTCCATCAGCGGCTGGGCATCGGCCGGCACGGCGGCCAGGCCCGGCATGCCGTCGCGCAAGGCGCGGGTATTGGTGGCCAGTACGCCGACGGCCTCCTTGATCTCGGCGAAGGAGGCCGGGTTGCCGCCCATCGCCTGGGACACCGCCTTGGCCAGACGTTGCGATTGCATCTGGGCCTGGCCGGTGGCGGCCACCTGGCTGCCATTGCGGCTGGCAGCGTTCAGGGCCAGCACCGTCACGCCGGCCAGCAACAACATGCCCAGCAGCACCATCGCGCCCAGGATGCGCTGCTGTTGCGGCAGCGGGCGGTCGCCGATCAGGGGCAAGGGCTCGGCTGGGGGTTGAGCCGCCAGCACTGCCGCAGCCGCCGCCCCTGCCACCGCTGCACCCGGCAGGGCGCGCGAGTCGGGGTAATCGTTGAGCTGGCTGGACGCCGGCAACTCGGAGATGATCGAGTGCATGTTGACCGTGGGCGTCAGGCCGGTGTTGACCGTGGTGGTGCCCGGATCGCCGTGCCGGCTGTCGATGCCGATCACGGCGGTGACTTCATCAGCGTCGACAGCGGCCTGCAGCTCATCGAAGTTGGTCGGCGCACGCTCCGACGCACCATCGGCACCGCGCCGGTTGTTCTTGAGTCTGTCCATCAAGCCCATCACGTCCCCTCGTCTGTCCTGCAGCCGGCCGACAAAGGGCGCCCGGCAGCCGTACTTGGCCTAGATATGTCGCCTCAGCCGGTGATGGCGAGAAACTGCGGCAACCGCGCCAACTCGGCGAGGTCGATTTCCTGCCACACCCGACCGGCAGCATCCTGCCAGCGCGCCAGGGCAAACGCCGGACGCGCCGCATTGTCATCGCTTTCGGGCACGACCCGCAGGTCCACAGCGTGGCGCAAACCCTCCAGCCGATCGACCCACAGTGCCACGTTGACGCCGAAGGCAGCGTTCAATGCCACCAGCCGGGCGGCCGCGGGCAACGACGGGCTGGCCTGCTCTCGCAGACCCAGGAACACCCCCGGGTCCACCACCGTGTACAGCCCGCCGCGCAGGTTGACCACACCCGCCAACCAGGGCCGCGTGTGCGGCACCGGCAGCACCGTGCCGAGCTTGAAGATCTCGCCCGCCTGGCGCAGTGCAAACAGCAAACCGCAGCCGGCGCAATCGACCGCCAGCCAGGACACGCCGGGCTGCTCGGTGCGCACCTGCTTCATGCGCTCAGCCAGGCGGTTCTGCAGGTCACGCAGGGCTTGCTTGTTGGCCATGGGCGGGTCGGGTTCTGGCGTCAGGGTCTGGGATCAGGCGGCTGCCGTCGCGGCGGGGCCGAGAGGGTCAGTCGAACTTCTTGATCTTGGCGATCAACTCGTCGGCCTGCACCGGCTTGACAACATAGTCGCGGGCGCCCTGGCGCATGCCCCAGACCCGGTCGGTCTCCTGGTTCTTGCTGGTGCACATGATCACCGGCAGGTCGAGGTAGCGCGGGTCGCGGGTGATGGTGCGGGTGAGCTGGAAACCGTTTTGCCCCGGCATC
>JBBQAH010000329.1:0-1749 GCA_038316145.1 Burkholderiales bacterium | reverse complement strand
GAATTAAAATCGCCACCGGAAGCCACATAAGGATGAAGATAATATAGACCCGAAAAAGGGCACGAGCGACGCGGACATTCTCCCGGAAAAGCCTGCGTTTGGCGCGTCTCGCCGCACGAAAACTCTTGGAGCGTATCTTCTCCGTGGAGCGGCGCAGAAGGCGGCGTTGCACCAGCGTGGAATTGCGGACCTTGAGGTAAATGCCCAGGTACGCGAGGAAGCTGGCCATCACCGGCACCAGCACCCCGACAAGAATGTAAAACAGGGCGTAGGAATGCACATGATTGGCGAAGGTGCACACGAAGAAGACCACGGAGAAGCGCTTGTCGCCCCATCCAACGTGCGTGGGCACTTCGATGCTGTAGATGAGGAGCCAAACGCCGAGACACATGAGGATGGTCTTGCCTTTCGTGTACACTGTGTGGTAGGCTTCATTGTGGCAAATTAAAAAGTATCTACAAAATACAGCAAATTTAGTAATAAACCAGACTTGCCCCGTCTTTTTGACGGCCTCGCCAAGCCCGTCCGCGTTTCCGCTTTTTTCCCGCTTTCCGTCAGAAGCGGGTGACGGGAAAAAGCGGGACTGATAAAAGACGGACGGAAAGCGGACAGGACTCAGAAATTGCATAAGCGGGCGGGAAGCGGGCTTAAATGGGACCGCTTAAAAAAGTAGGCAATACTCCCCCCTAGAATAATTTTCAGCTTTCCAAGCGGAAAGCGAAGCGGGAAACGGAAAAAAAATATTTTAAAACGGCAGCGAAAGCGGAAAGCGACCGTGAGCGGAAAAAGCGGACGGAAGCGGACGGGCACGTTAAAAAGCAAAGCGGGCCAAGTCTGTAATAAACAATGACGTACAGAGTGTTAAACTGCGTCCAAAGTCGTTTAAAATGCGACAAATAATAGAAAGACATACTACTGTACTGTCGCGTTATTGTCTCTTGAACCAATTAATATTATATTATATCATTTGTTCATAGTTAACATTACTTCTACGTATTGTTAATTAGTTCATTACTACACCTTGTTTACTAGGCTTTGTCCTTTCTTTGCCTTGACTGTCCGCTAGAAGTTCCGTCTTGATTCTAGTACATATACTGTACTGTAGTGTCCTGCATCGCAGCGCGGCAGACCCGCGACACTGCACCGCAGGAATCATTTGAAACCGCAGACTGCACCGCAACCGCACTGTGGTGCGCGGCAGAGGGCAAAACCGCACCACAGCCATGCCGCGCAGCAGTTTTAATGCTCTGCCGCGCTGCCGCTTCACTACCGCAGGGACATTTTTTACGCGGCACCGCACCGCATCACGAAACCGCAAACCGCAGACTGCATCGCAGCGGCACTGCGGTTAGCGGCAGACGATAAAAGCGGTTTGCCGCGCTGCCGCTTGCCGCGTGCGGTGCAGGACACTACTGTACTGTATACTGCATTTTGATAGCTAATATCTCACATATTATATTCTGGTTCGGTATCGCTACGAGGCAAGGTGCTTAAGTCCGCCAGGCGATCGAAGTGGTATTTAGTCCGCCAGGCAAGCAAGTTTTTCTCTTAAACTAGTTTGATTTCGATATCAAGGTGTTCCCCTAATTTTTCGGCATTTTATGGTGGTATTTAAACCGGTACAAACTTTCAAACGAATTTAAATACATTAATAATTAAATAAAATTACGGATTATTCGATTTTATCATTTTAAAATTCGCGGCAAGACTTGTTTTCATTTTAAACACCACCATAAAATGCCGAAAAAT
>JBBQAH010000066.1:0-15306 GCA_038316145.1 Burkholderiales bacterium | reverse complement strand
ACCCAGCCCTCAGCGGTCTGGCAGGCACAGGGCCCGCCCGGCGGGCCGGGCCGCAACGCACGGCACCAGCTCTTCGGCGTGACACACAGGGTGCCGGGCGGTGCATTGGGGATTTGCGCCGAGGCCGGCACGTGCAGCAACAACAGCGCTGTCAAGGCCATCAGGATGCAGGCAAAACGACGTCGGAAATTGGCCATGACAACGCTCCAAAGGGGTCTCGCGGCCTGGACAGGCCCGCCGCCCCCGCCTGAATGTAGACCTTGCGCCGCGCCAGGGCCAGTCCGCTGCGGCCTGCCAGCGCAAGCTGCACAAATTTCAGCGCACCGGCGCGGTCGCCAAAGCGCAGTGCCGGTGCAGAATTTGCCGCATGTCCTCACCGTCATACCCAGCCGTCAACCCCGACACCCGGCCCGACACCCGTCCTGACACCCGCGCCGACACACCCGCCAGCAGCCCGTCATCCGCCCACGCCGCGCTGACCGACCTGTGGCGGGCCGCCGGCCTGCCGGCCGAGCCGCTGGCTTGGGCCGACCTGCCCGGTGAGGCGGCTGTGCTGCCCAGCTCGTTTGCGGTGGCCACCGCGGCCCAGGCCAGCCTGGGTGCGGCCGCGCTGGCGGCGGCAACACTGTGGCAACTGCGCAGTGGTCAGGCCCAACAGGTGACGGTAGATCGGGTCAACGCCGCGCTGGATTTCACCGGCTACTTTGCGCTGGACGGTGTGGTGCCCGACCCGTGGGACAAGCTCTCCGGCCTGTACGCCTGCGGCGCCGACACGGGCGCGCCCGGCTGGGTGCGCCTGCACGCCAACTTTGCCCACCACCGCGACGGCGCGCTGCGCCTGCTGGGCCTGCCCACGGGGCCGGATACAGCGCGCGAGGCTGTCACCCAGGCCTTGCGCGGCTGGTCGGACAAGGCCTTCGAGCAGGCCGCCGCCGATGCCGGGCTGGTGGTGGCCGCGGCCCGCAGCTTTGCCCAGTGGGACGCCCACCCCCAAGGCAGGGCGCTGGCTGGCCAGCCGGTGGTACGCATCACGCCGATACCGCCAGCTGCGGGCCAGCAACCCGCAGCGCCGCTGCCGTGGCCCAACCCTGGCGGCACCGCCGCCACCACCGCCGCCAGCCCAAGGCCGCTGGACGGTCTGCGGGTGCTGGACCTCACCCGCATCCTGGCCGGGCCGGTGGCCGGGCGCTTCCTGGCGGCTTATGGCGCCGACGTGATGCTGGTCAACGGTCCGCACCTGCCCAACATCGCCAGCATCGCCGACACCAGCCGTGGCAAGCTGTCAGCGCTGATCGACCTGCGCGAACCTGCCGGCCAGGCCGACCTGCAGGCGCTGCTGGACAGCGCGCAGGTGTTTGTGCAGGGCTACCGGCCCGGCGCACTGGCCGCGCGGGGCTGGACGGCCGAGGCACTGGCCGCACGCCGGCCCGGCATCGTGGTGGCGTCGCTGTCGGCCTATGGCCAGCACCAGCCGCCCGGCCCCTGGGACGACCGGCGCGGCTTCGACTCGCTGGTGCAAACCAGCACCGGCTTCAACCTGGCCGAGGCCGCAGCCGCCGGTCGCGGCGAACCGAAGGCCCTGCCGATGCAGGTGCTGGACTACGCCGCCGGCCACCTGCTGGCCTTTGGCATCCAGGCCGCGTTGTGGCGCCAGGCCACCCAGGGCGGCAGCTGGCAGGTGCAGGTGTCGCTGGCCGGCGTGGGGCTGTGGCTGCGCAGCCTGGGCCGGATGGACAACGGGCTGGCGGCCATCCGGCCCGACATCACGCCCTGGCTGCAGGACAGCGCCTGCGGCTTCGGCCCCGGCGGCCAGGCCACGCTGCGGGCGGTGCGCCATGCCGCGCAGTTGTCGGCCACGCCGGCGCGCTGGGTGCGCCCGTCGATGCCGCCGGGCAGCCATGCGCCGGTCTGGCCGCTGGCCTGAGCACACCGCGCGGGCCGAAAGCCGGGGGCCTGTCAGCGCCCCTGGCATCATCCAACCCAAACGGCTCAACAACTGACGGAGGTGGGATGGACAAACGTGTAGGCATCATCGGCTGCGGCTGGGTCGGCACCAGCGTGGCGCTGAGCACGCTGCAGTCGGGCGCGGCCGACCAACTCTGGCTGCACGACCTGCGCGGCCCGCTGGCCGAGGGCGAGGCAATGGACCTGGCACACGGCGCGGCGTTCTACCCGCGATGCCAGGTGGCGGTGGCCAGCATCGAGCAGATGCGCGAGGCGCAGGTGGTGGTTGTGGCGGCCGGGCGGGGTGGCAAGCCGGGTGAATCACGCCTGGACTTGCTGCGTGACAACGCCCGCATCGCCACCGAGATCGGCCGCACGCTGGCCGGGTTTGCCGGCACGGTGGTGATGGTGAGCAACCCGGTGGACGTGCTGACCCAGGTCATGACCGAGGCCAGCGGCCTGCCGCCCGAGCGGGTGCTGGGCACCGGCACGATGCTCGACACCTCGCGCCTGCGCCAGACCCTGGGCCAGACGCTGAACCTGGCGACCAACTCGATCCACGCCCAGGTGGTGGGCGAGCACGGCGACTCGGAGGTGGTGCTGTGGTCGGGTGCGCGCGTGGGCGGTCTGCCGCTGCGCGACTGGCCGGGCTGGGTGGCGGCTGATGAGCCGCGCATCGCGCTGGCCGTGCGGCACGCCGCCTACGAGGTGATCGCCCGCAAGGGGGCCACCAACCACGCCATCGGCCTGGTCACCGCCAACCTGCTGCGCAGCATGCTGCGCGGCGAGCGCCGGGTGCTGACCGTATCCCGGGTGCAGCAAGGCGCGCTGGGCTTGCACGACGTCGCGCTGTCCCTGCCCACGGTGGTGGGGCAGGGCGGTGGCGTGCAGGTGGTCGAACCCGCCATGGACGAGGCCGAGCGGGCGGCACTGGCCGCGTCGGCCCAGGTGCTGCGGCAGGCGATGGCCACGTTGCGGGCGGGCTGAGCCCGCGGGGGCAGGGGGAGAGCGCAGCCGCCGCTGCGCCCGTGTCAGTCTGTCGAAGGTGCTGGCGCCGCCGGCGCCACCTCACCCAGCAGCGCGATCAACTCGTCCAGCGTGCGGTAAAAACGCGCGGTGAAGTCGCTGCCGATGCGGGTCTCGATCTCGCGGTAGGTGGCTTCGATCAGCGGCGACATCGACGCTGCCAGCGCGCGGCCGGCGTCGGTCAGCGACACCCGCAGGCGGCGGGCGTCCTCGGGCAGGCGCTCGCGCGTGACCAGGCCCAGGTCGTCCATGCGTGCCAGCACCCCCGCCAGGCTGGGGCTGGAGATGCGGCACAGCGTGACGATCTGGCGCGGTTCCAGCGGGCCGGCATCCAGCAAGGCCCGCACCACACGCCACTGCTGCTCCGTCAGGCCGTGCGCGTTGAGGATGGGCCGGAAGTTGGCGATCACACTCTCACGGGCATGCAGCAGCAGCAAGGGCAGGTTGCGGTGGGCCAGGGGCTGGGCCGCGTCGGACGCCGATGACGCAGCACCGGCGGGGGCTGAGGCCGGTGGCAGCACGGCGGCAATGGGTCGAGGCTTGCGCATCGGGCGGCGGGTCTCGGCAGGTTCGTGGGTCGATGACGGTCGTAGGCGAATCGGCAGCGATCATCGGCAGTCGTCGGCGATCGTCGGCGATCGTCGGCAGGACCGGCCGCCGGGCGCCGCCGCCAGCAGGCCGCGAAGCCAACCCGGATATGCACCCCGGCATGGCCCGGTCAGCCCGGACGACGATCCGGTCTTGACGTTTTTGGCAAGCCCCCACTATATTACTAACTTCTTAGTGATCCAACCGCCCGTGAGCCGATCCCAGCCAGATTTCGACACCCCGCCGCACCGCCTGTCCGGCGTCGTGTATGGCTGCCTGCTGAACCACGCACCGGCGTTGGCCGCGCTGGGCGACGCGGTGCACCAGCCGCCGTACAAGGCGCCGCCGCAGGCGCCGGTGCTCTACCTCAAGCCACGCAACACGCTGGCCGCCGACGGTCAGGCGGTCGAGGTGCCGGCCGGCCCGCTGTCGGGCCACACCCCAGCCGGCGCCGCAACCGACACCGGCGCAGCGGCGCTGCAGGTGGGTGCAGCGCTGGGCCTGGTCATCGGCCGCACGGCCTGCCGCGTCAGCCATACCGATGCGCTGGACTTCGTGGCCGGCGCCGTCATCGTCAACGACCTGAGCCTGCCGCACACCAGCTTCTACCGGCCCAGCGTGCGGCTGAAGGCGCGTGACGGCTTTTGCCCGATCGGCGCCAGCGTCGTGCCGTTGGCGCAACTGCCCGCGCCGGTGGACGCGCTGGGGGTGCGGGTGTTTGTCGATGGTGTGCTGGTGCACAGCACCACCACCGGTGACCGGCTGCGCAACGCGGCGCGGCTGCTGGCCGATGTCAGCGATTTCATGACGCTTTCGCCCGGCGATGTGCTGATGCTGGGCGTATCGGCCGGCGCGCCGCTGGCCCGCGCCGGGCAAACCGTGGCGATCGAGATCGATGGCCTGGGCCGGCTGACAACACCCTTGGTGCCCGAGCCGGCAAGCCCGGCGGCACTGACGGCGCCGGCCGCGGCAACGGGGCCTCAACCAGCCGCCACACCTGTCGTTCGGCCTGTCGTTCGGCCCGTCGCTCCGGGCGGGGGCACGGCAACCCGATCGGCCGCCCAGGCCACCGCCCGCGTGGCCTACGACGGGGCCATCCACACTGCCACAGCGCACCAACCCAACCCCGGCGTCGAAGCGGCCGACACCGGCGCCCCGGCCCAGCTGCGCCTGGCGGACGGCCGCACCGTGGCCGAGGATCAGGTGGTCTGGCTGCCGCCGTTCGAGGCGGGCACCGTGATCGCGCTGGGCCTGAACTACGCCGACCATGTCAAGGCGCTGTCCAAGGAGTTGACGCTTAGCGCCCAGGACGAGCCGCTGGTGTTCCTCAAGGGGCCGGGCACGCTGATCGGCCACCGAGGCCACACCCGACGCCCGGCGGGCGTGGCCTTCATGCACTATGAGTGCGAGCTGGCGGTGGTGATCGGCCGCACCGCGCACCGGGTCAATGCCGCCGACGCGATGGCGTATGTGGCCGGCTACACGGTGTGCAACGACTACGCGGTGCGCGACTACCTGGAGAACTGGTACCGGCCCAACCTGCGCGTCAAGAACCGCGACGGCGGCACGGTGCTGGGCCCGTGGCTGGTGCCCGCGGCGGCCGTGCCCGACCCGCAGGCGCTGGCGCTGCGCACCCGTGTCAACGGCCGTATCACCCAGCAGGGCCACACCGGCCAGATGATCCACAGCGTGCCGGCACTGATCGAGTACCTCAGCGCCTTCATGACCTTGCGCGCCGGCGACGTGATCCTGACCGGCACGCCGGACGGGGTGGTCAATGTCGACGCCGGCGACGAGGTGGTCTGCGAGATCGACGGCATCGGCAGCCTGCACAACACCCTGGTCGGGGACAGCTGGTTCGGCCGCTGAGTCGCCGCCATGCCGGCCCCCGCCTGACCCCCGCCTGACCCTCGCCCCAGCACGTCCCCCTCTGCGGAGCCGCCATGCGCATCGACCACCTGATCAACGGCAAGTCTGTTGAATCCGCCCAGTATTTCGAGACCGTCAACCCCGCCACTCAGAGCCTGCTGGCCGAGGTGGCCGACGGCGGCGCGGTCGAGGTGCACGCGGCGGTGGCCGCCGCAAAAGCCGCGTTCCCGGCCTGGGCCGGCCGCCCGGCCACCGAGCGTGCGGCGCTGATGCGCAAGCTGGGCGAGCTGATCGCCCAGCATGTGCCACAGATCGCGCGCACTGAGACGCAAGACACCGGCCAGACCATCAGCCAGACCGGCAAGCAGCTGGTGCCCCGTGCGGCCGACAACTTCACCTACTTTGCCGAGATGTGCACCCGGGTGGACGGCCACACCTACCCCACGCCCACGCACCTGAACTACACGCTGTTCCACCCGGTGGGCGTGTGCGCGCTGATCAGCCCCTGGAACGTGCCGTTCATGACCGCCACCTGGAAGGTCGCGCCCTGCCTGGCTTTTGGCAACACCGCGGTGCTGAAGATGAGCGAGCTGTCGCCGCTGAGCGCCGCCAGGCTGGGCGCTTTGGCGCTGGAGGCCGGCATCCCTGCCGGTGTGCTCAACATCGTGCACGGCACCGGGCGCGGCGCCGGCGAGCCGCTGTGCAGCCACCCGGACGTGCGGGCGATCAGCTTCACCGGGTCCACCGTCACGGGGCAGCGCATCGTGCAAACCTCGGCCCGGGCCGGGCTGAAAAAGTTCAGCATGGAACTTGGCGGCAAGAGCCCGTTCGTGGTGTTTGACGACGCCGACTTCGAGCGTGCGCTGGACGCCGCGCTGTTCATGATCTTCTCCAACAACGGTGAGCGCTGCACCGCCGGCAGCCGCATCCTGGTGCAAAAGTCGATCTACGCCCGCTTTGCGGATCGATTTGCCGAGCGGGCCCGCCGCATCACGGTGGGCGATCCGCTGGCCGAGCAAACCCTGGTCGGCCCGATGATCAGCCAGGCGCATTTGGCCAAGGTGCGCCACTACATCACGCTGGGCACCCAGGAGGGCGCCACCTTGCTGTGTGGCGGGCTGGAGGCACCCGATCTGCCGGCGTCGCTGCAACGCGGCAATTTCGTCCGGCCCACCGTGTTTGCCGATGTCGACAACCGCATGACGATTGCGCAGGAGGAGATCTTCGGCCCGGTCGCCTGCCTGATCCCGTTCGACGACGAGGCCGACGCCATCCGCATCGCCAACGCCACGGCCTATGGCCTGTCGAGCTACATCTGGACCGAAAACCTGGGCCGCGCCCACCGCGTGGCCGCTGCGGTCGAGGCCGGCATGTGTTTTGTCAACAGCCAGAACGTGCGCGACCTGCGCCAGCCTTTTGGCGGCACAAAAGCCAGCGGCACCGGGCGTGAGGGCGGCACCTGGAGCTACGAGGTGTTTTTGGAGCCCAAGAACGTGGCGGTGTCGCTGGGTGGGCACCCCATCCCGCGCTGGGGGGTTTGAGACCTCAAATTGTGGTTTCAACTGTCCAAAGGTCTGCCACGCAAACTGGCCTGCAGCCGGCCCGTGTACGGCGGACCCGGCAGGCCGGCGGCGCGAAACTATCCTGTGTGTACACCGCGCGTGCAGTCAGACCATGCGTGATCTTCAAGCTTGAAACCACCCTGCTCACCTGCCATGAATATCGAAATCGACGACCTCACTCGCCCAGCCGTGCATGCACTTCTGGAGGAGCATTTGGCAAATATGCACCAGCTGTCGCCAGCAGACCAGGTGTTTGCGCTGGACTTGGCAAAGCTCAGAGCGCCAGGCATTACTTTCTGGACCGCGTGGGAAGATCAGGCACTGCTGGGTTGCGGTGCGCTGAAAGAACTCTCATTGACCCATGGCGAAGTCAAGTCAATGCGAACACCAATGGCACTGCGGAGACGGGGGGCCGGGCGAGCCGTACTGCAGACGATTATTGACGAAGCCAATTCACGCGGCTATTTGCAACTCAGCCTGGAAACCGGGACCCACGTTGACTTTCAAAAGGCGCATTCACTTTATCTCGGCGCAGGTTTTGAATACTCAGGCCCGTTTGACGGCTATGTCGAAAATCCGCATAGCGTATTTATGTCACTTCAACTAAAGCCTGCGGCATAATCCATTCGACCGGAGACCCTATGGGGAAACTCGCCCTCGCCGCCAAGATCACCCACGTGCCCTCGATGGTTTTGAGCGAGCTGGACGGCCCGCGCAAGGGATCGCGGCAAGACGCTATCAACGGCCACATCGAGATCGGCCGGCGTTGCCGCGCGCTTGGCGTGGACACCTTTGTGGTGTTCGACACCCACTGGCTGGTCAACGCCAATTACCACCTCAATTGCGGGCCGTACTTCAAGGGCCTCTACACCAGCAACGAGCTGCCGCACTTCATCAGCAACCTGCCGTTCGAGATCCCGGGCAACCCGGCGCTGGGCCTGCTGTTGGCCCAGGTCTGCAACGAACACCGGGTTGAAACCCTGGCCCACCATGCCACCACGCTCAACCCCGAGTACGGCACGCTGGTGCCGATGCGCTACATGAACGCCGACCAGCATTTCAAGGCGATTTCGGTCTCAGCCTTGTGCACCGTGCACTACCTCAACGACAGCGCCCGCCTGGGCTGGGCCATGCGCCGGGCAGTGGAGGACCACTACGACGGCACGGTGGCGTTTTTGGCCAGCGGCTCCTTGAGCCACCGCTTTGCGCAAAACGGCCTGGCGCCCGAGTACGCGAACAAGGTCTGGAGCCCGTTCCTGGAGCGGATCGACCGCCAGGTGGTGCAGATGTGGCAAAACGCCGAGTGGGCCGATTTTTGCGCGATGCTGCCGGAGTACGCCAGCAAAGGCCACGGCGAGGGTTTCATGCACGACACCGCGATGCTGCTGGGCGCGCTGGGCTGGTCGGACTACGACGCGCCGGTCGAGGTCATCACACCTTATTTTGGCGCCTCGGGCACCGGGCAGATCAACGCGATTTTTCCGGTCACGCCGCAAACCGGCCAGGCCGTGCCCCAGGCGCAAGCCTCTCGCGCTGACGGCTACACCAGTGTTGCCACCCGACTCTGAGCCGCCTGCCATGCCGCACCTCGTGATCCTCTACACACCCCAGCTCGACACCGAAACCGACATGACCGCGCTGTGCCGCAGCCTGGCGGATGCCATGCTGACGGTCAGGGACGAGGCTGGCGCGCAAGTCTTCCCCACAGGTGGCATCCGCGTGCTGGCCTACCCGGCGGCCCATTGCGCAGTGGCCGACGGCTCGGGCGAGCACGCTTTTTGCTACTTCAACCTGCGCATGGGGCGCGGCCGCAGCGAAGCCACCCAACAGGCCGCCGGCCAGGCCTTGGTGGCCGCCGCCAAGGCCCACTTTGCGCCCGTGCTGGCGCGCCGTGCGGTGGGGCTGACGCTGCAGATCGACGTCGGCACGGACGTCTTCGACGCCAAGTTCGGCAATCTCCACCCGCTGTTCGCCCAACCCTGAGGTTGCCCGTCCATGTTAGACCCGTCCACCATCGCCGCACTCGCCCGCCAGCTTTACGACGCCCGCAAAAACCGCACACCGCTGCGCCATTTCTCGGCCCAGCACCCCGGCATGACGATTGATGACGGCTACAGCGTCCAGCGGGCCTGGGTGGCGCTGGAGCTGGCAGACGGCCGCAGCATCAAAGGCCGCAAGATCGGCCTGACCTCACGCGCGATGCAGTTGTCCAGCCAGATCAGCGAGCCGGACTGCGCGCCGCTGATGGACGACATGTTTTTTGCGCAGGGCGGCGACATCCCGATCAACCGCTTCATCGCGCCCCGGGTCGAGGTCGAGCTGGCCTTCATCCTCGGCAAACCGTTGCAGGGCCCGGGCGTCACGCTGTTTGATGTGCTGTCCGCCACCGACTACGTCTCGCCGGCCATCGAGATCATCGACGCCCGCATCGAGCAGTTTGACCGGGACACCTTGGCGCCGCGCAAGGTCTTCGACACCATCAGCGACTTTGCTGCCAACGCCGGCATCGTGCTGGGTGGCCGGCCCATCAAGCCGCTGGAGTTTGACCTGCGCTGGGTCGGCGCGATGCTGTTCAAGAACGGGGTGATCGAGGAGACCGGCCTGGCTGCCGCGGTGCTCAACCACCCGGCGGGCGGCGTGGCCTGGCTGGCCAACAAACTGGCCGCGCACGGCGAGCAGCTCAACGCCGGCGATGTGGTGCTGGCCGGCAGCTTCACCCGGCCCACCGGCGCGGCAGCGGGGGACAACTTCCACATCGACTATGGCCCGCTGGGCGCGGTGTCGATCCGGTTTGTCTGAGCGCTTGAGCGCTTTTAACTGCGCTGAAACTTCGTTTTCTGCGGCGCAACCGCCCGCACCGGATCACCAGGCAAAACGCAAGCAGCCAGTGTCGGCCAGCGCACAGAGTTCGGTGGAGTGAGCGCGCACGATAGAAGGCCGGGCAACATTTCCGGCCCACCATGCCCTGGAGAACCCATGACGCCCTCAGACATCCGCAAAACGCAAGACCTGAAACGACGCCGTGCTGCGCCGCTGACCACCCCGACCGACCTGAAGGCAGCTGCCACGCGCGACACCACTGGCCACTGAGCCCGGAGCCAAACCATGTTGAACACCTTCACCCACCTGACCGGCGCCACCGTTACAGCAAGCGATGGCGACATCGGCAACGTCAGCGCAGCTTTTTTCGACGACCAGTACTGGACCATCCGCTTTGTCGTGGTCGATTGCGGCAGTTGGCTGTCCGAGCGCGAGGTGCTCATCTCGCCCTACGCCATTCACCAGCCGCTGGGCAGCGGCAGCAACATCGATGTGTCGCTGACCCAGGCGCAGGTCAAGGGCAGCCCGGACGTGGACACCGAGCAGCCGGTGTCACGCCAGCACGAGATCGAGAACATGCGCTACTACGGCTACCCCGCCTACTGGGAGGGTGAAGCGATGTGGGGCTTGGGCGCCTACCCGATGATGCCGCCCATGCTGACGCCCGCAGAGACCGCCGCCGTCGATGCAGCGCATGCGCGCGCCTTGGCGGCGGCCGACGTGCACTTGCGCAGCAGCGCCGTGGTGATCGGCTACGACATCCAGGCCACCGACGAGAGCATCGGCCATGTCGAGGACTTCATCTTCGACGACGAGTCCTGGGCCATCCGCTATTTGGTGGTGGACACCCGCAACTGGTGGCCGGGCGGCAAGAAAGTGTTGATCGCCACGCACTGGATCGACCGGATCGACTGGGCCAGCAGCACCGTGAAAATCGCCCTGACGCGCGAGCAGATCAAGGCCAGCCCGGCCTACGAGGACGCGTTGCCGGTGGCGCGCGACTATGAAAAGCGCCTGCACGACGCCTACAACCGGCAAGGGTACTGGGACTGAGCCCGCGCACAGCGCCCGGAAGGGGGCTGTGGCTGGCGAAGGCCCGGCGACGATACAAGTCGCCGGGCTGGGCCCGCGCACAGCGCCCGGAAGGGGGCTGTGGCTTGCAGATGCCGCCAAGGGACGGACGACAGTGTTGGCAGCCCGTCGTGGACAGACGGCCGCGGCGCATGCGCCGGTCTTGGAAGCTAATGCACCGCGTTTCCCCGGCATGAGCAACGCGTACGAGGCATCGGTGCACAGCCCTCTGCGGGTGCCGTAGCCCGTGCGATGTGGTCGCAGCAGGCATCGCCCGCTGCTCGCTGGCACCTGGCTGCCACGGAGACGCCATTGCAGGCCAGGCCGGTTGCACACAGAATCGTCTCCCATGCTGTTCGGTTCGCTCTTGTTGCTTCGGCGTCTTCTGGCACCACTGCTGCTGGCCCTGCTGGTCGGCGGATGCGCCAGCCTGCCGCCGCTCGCCGAGCGCCCGCCGCCGACCGTGTCCCTCGCAGCCAGCGCAGACACGCCGCTGGGCGCCATCGCGGCCCGGGCGCTCGACCGCAAGCGAGGCCATGGCACGACCGGGGTGCTGGGCCTCGCCAACCCCTTCGCGGCGCTCGATGCGCGCCTGAGCCTGATCCGCCAAGCCCGGGCCTCGATCGACCTCCAGGTCTATCAGCTGGCTGACGACTCCGTAGGCCGCCAGGTGCTGCGCGAGTTGCGTGACGCCGCACAGCGCGGCGTGCGCGTGCGCTTGCTGGTCGATGACTTCTACACCGAGGGCATGGATGGGCTGCTGCTCGGCATGGCGGCACACGACGGAGCGCAGGTGCGCCTGTTCAACCCCTTTGCGGGGGCACGCGGCAGCAGCCTCGGCCGCTGGATGCAGATGGCTGGCGACTTCCGGCGCCTGAACCACCGCATGCACAACAAGCTGTTCATCGTCGACGGGGCGATGGCGATCGTCGGCGGGCGCAATCTGGCCGACGCTTATTTTCAGCGCGACGCCGGCGCCAACTTCATCGACTTCGACCTGCTGGCCGTCGGCGCCGTGCTGCCTGACCTGGCTGCCGTGTTCGACCGCTACTGGAACAGCGCGCAGGTGCGTGACATTGCGTCACTGGCCTCCACCGACGAGCCGGCGCCCGTGCTGCGCGCGCACTTCGAGTCCGCGACGCTGAGCACCGACCCGCCCTTCGTGGCGCCCGCCTGGCGCGGTCGCGCCACGCCCCCGTTCGACCGGGTGCTGGCCGACGGCCTTGCCGACTTGATGGGCGCCGAGGCCACGGTCTTCGCCGACACGCCGGCCAAGCTCGATCGCACACCGGGCAGCATGGCCGGTACGACGTACGCTTTCGCGATCCAGAGCTTTCGCGAATCGCGCAAAGAGCTGATGCTGTTCTCCCCGTACTTCATTCCCGGGGAGAGCGGTCTGGCTGGGTTGCGCGAGGCACGAAGCCACGGCATCGCCGTGCGCGTGATCACCAACTCGCTGGGTTCCACCGACGAGCCGCTGGCCAGCCTGGCCTACGAGCGCTATCGCGTGCCCCTGCTGCAGATGGGCGTCGAACTTTACGAGCTCAGCTCGGCGCAGTTGCGGCGCGACGAGGCGACCCGCCGCGTCTTCGGCTCGTCGCGGGCACAACTGCACGCCAAGCTGGCCCTGATCGATCGTCGCGCGGTGCTGCTCGGCTCGATGAACCTCGACCAGCGCTCGCCCACCACCAACACCGAGATGGTGCTGCTGATCCGCAGCCCCGAGCTGGCGCTTGAGATTCTGACGTCGTTCAACTCGAAGGAACGCGCCGACGTGCGCGGCTCCTACCAGGTCACCCTCAAGCCCGACGGCCGCAGTCTGCAATGGATCGCCCTGCTGGGCGAAGGCCGCACCGAGACGCTGGACGATGACCCCGAGTTCAACCTCTGGGAGCGGCTGCGCCTGCGGCTGATGTCAATGTTCGTTCCCGAGTCGCTGCTCTGAGCGCCCGGGCCGACCAGGCCGACCAGGCCGACGTGAGGCTGCTGCAGGCGGTATCGACTTCCTCGGGTCCGTAGCCGTGCGCCCAGCCTCACATCGGTGCTTCAGCAGCGCCGACTGAAGCGTGGCACGGCGGCGTCAAGTCGCCCGAGTCATCGAAGGGCGGCTTTGCGGCGCGGAGTCCGGGCCCTTGGACGTCGCCTCAGACAACTGGCGAACGCAAACTGACCTTGAGGTGCGCTGCCAGAAAGCGGTCACCCGTGGCTACCTGCAGTCGGCTCTTATGGAGAGCTCTACATAACGGCCAAATTCCGACGTTCACGGCCAGCGGCTATCTGGCTGCCCATCTGAACCTTGACCCATCGCGCCGCGCGCACCCGACCGTAGGCCCCGCAAGGTAGGCGCCACGCTGGGTGATGGCGCCGCAGCGCACCATTTGAGACTGAGAGACATCCCAGACCGGGCCGTCCCTTACCAGTCCGCGCGAAAAGTATCGTTTGAGACTTTTCCACGCAGGATTTCTTTCGGAACAGTGGTCTATGTGAGCGCCGGCGAGAACGAACCTTGTAGGCATCGTGTGAAGCCGTCGGGATCGGGCCGCAACTGCATTGATCGCTTGTGCGCGGACAAGGTGTTGCGCTCGGTCACGTGCCAATCATGCGACAGACAAGACCAAGTGGCCTAGCGATGCACGCGCCGGTTTGACCTTGATTTCGATGTCGTACCCTAAGCGATTGAGGCAATCCATCAACTTGCGTTCAGACAGGTTGGTGAAATCACCACGCAGCATTGCCGAGACCTTGGGTTGCGGGATCCCCATGCGGCTGGCCGCCTCAATCTGGGTGAGGCCGAGCTTGCGGGTGGCCTTGGTAATCTCGATCACCAGGCCGGACTTGATCTTGAGTCTGTGGGCATCGGGCAGGCCAAGGTCGGCAAAGACGTTGCCCGAGCCTGGTTCGATTTCGATGCCATCAACGATGCGCTTTGCCATCTCGCAGCTCCTTTGCTAACAGTTCGGCTACCTTGAGTCTCGCCCGGATGATTTCCATGTCCTCTTTCGGCGTCGCGATCCCTCGCTTGCTCTTCTTCTGGAAGCAATGAAGTACGAACATGGCTTCCTCGAACTTCACGGTGTAGACCGCGCGATACGTGCCGCCGGCGTCGTCTTCGACAATCTCCAGCACGCCCGCACCGCCGAAGCCTTTCAGTACCTTCGCTGCACCGTGTCGATCTCCACGCTGGGCGAAATCCAAGGCATGACCGAAGAACTTCCGCACTTCTGTTGGAAGCGCCATCAGATCCTTCTTGCTGCCTCCCAACCAGATGAGCATCTTTTTGTTGGAGTGCATGAGGCGGAATATACCTGAAATGGAATAGATCGATTCCGAGGTGCGTTCACGGAGGTCTGACCGCTTCGCGGTAGGCTGTCCAGCAACGGGGGAGTTCCGCTCCGGGTCGACAACGTACTTTCGGTGCCCTGAGCAGCAGACCCTCGAATGCTCGTCGACGCGGAACCTGGCGGGCCGAGTGGACGATGACAGTCCGCAGCCCGCCGGGGGTCATCGTGGAGGACCTGCAAGGTTTCAGCTTCGTATCGGGCAAGCTCAGGTGCCCGATCACGGGGGGCAGTTGCGTGGTCAACTTCGTTGTTCAAACCGCAACAAGAATCGTGCGCAGCGCCGCAAGGTTGGCAACTTTGATCGAGGGTCAAAAGCACGGCCTTACCATAGGAACCCGCGCAAATCCGCGCTGCCGTTCGGCAACTTTGTGCTGAGTTGCCAACGGCAGGCGTTGGCCTGACCGCTATACCAGCGGACAGCTTGAGCGCCAGTTCAAGCCCCGCCCCACCTTCACGGCGGGGCAGGGCGGCCGTGGCGCGCGACCGTGCTCAGCAGACCTCGAACAACCCCGCCGCGCCTTGCCCGCCGCCGATGCACATCGTCACCACCACGTACTTTGCGCCGCGCCGCTTGCCCTCGATCAGCGCATGGCCGGTCAGGCGTGAGCCGCTGACACCGTACGGGTGGCCGACCGCAATCGCGCCGCCGTTGACGTTGAGCAACTCTTCCGGGATGCCCAGCTTGTCGCGGCTGTAGAGCACCTGGCAGGCAAAAGCCTCGTTCAGCTCCCACAGGCCGATGTCGCTGACCTTCAAGCCCGCGCGCTCAAGCAAGCGCGGCACCGCAAACACCGGGCCGATGCCCATTTCGTCGGGCTCGCAGCCGGCAATCGCAAAACCTCTGAAGATGCCCAGCGGCTGGATGCCGCGCTGCTCGGCCAGCTTGCCGTTCATCAGCACGCAGGCCGAGGCGCCGTCCGAGAACTGGCTGGCGTTGCCGGCCTTGACGATGCCGCCTGGCAGCGCCGAGCGCAGCGCGCTGACCGCCTCCAGCGTGGTGTCGCCGCGGATGCCCTCGTCCGCTGAGATCGTCACCTCCTTGCGGGTGAGCCGGCCGCTGGCCTTGTCGACCACGCCCATGATGG
>JBBQAH010000120.1:0-9603 GCA_038316145.1 Burkholderiales bacterium | reverse complement strand
CAGGCTCATGGGGGGGTGCTTTCAAGCGGCGTGGCGGGGCGGTGCTGCGGGTGGGGGCGGTCCGGACTGGGCCGTTGGGAGGGGGCGCAGACCGGCGCCGCCATGAAAAACGCCCGCAGCGGCATCCGGTGCGGGCGTTTTGTCGTCAGCGGCGGTGCAGCCTGGGCTGCAAGCAAGCGGCTTAAAACAGCTTCTTGGGCAGCTGCATGCTGCGCACACGCTTGTAGTGGCGCTTGACGGCTGCAGCCTTCTTGCGTTTACGCTCAGAGGTGGGCTTTTCGTAGAACTCGCGGGCACGCAGGTCGGTGAGCAAGCCCAGCTTCTCGATGGTGCGCTTGAAGCGGCGCAGGGCTACATCGAAGGGCTCGTTTTCCTTGACGCGAATCGTGGTCATTTAACGGGGTGATCCTAAAGTGTTGACGCTCGGTGTTCCTGACTCAGCCTACCTGTTGCCACCCACCGACCGGGCAATTCCCTTGGCAGTAAAAGTGGCACACCGGATAAACCAGGCTGGGGAATCGACGCGCAGATGCCAGCAAAAACGGGATTCTACTTCGGATTTCGGTGCTTGAAAAGTCAACCTCTGGCCGCTGACCGCAGGCGCTGGCGCAAATCTTGAAAAAATTGGCCCAGGGCAGGCACCGGGGGCTCTGGTGGTGGTGGCGAACCGGATTCAGCCCCTTGCTTGGGCGGCCTGGCGCCGCTGGCGACGCAGCACGGCAGCACCGGCCGCCAGACCTGCCAGCATCAGCGCCAAGCTCTGCGGCTCCGGCACGGCGGAAGTCATGGCGCCGACGGTGGCACCGTAGTAGTTCTCGAAGTCGGGCGTGCTGAACCGGATATCGGTATACGTGCCCTTGAACTGCAACAGGCCGTTGCCCTCGACACCCGATACCGTGAAAGGTGCGCTCAGCACCAGCGAGCCGCCGCCCCAGTGGCCAGCGCCCTGCGCGCCGATGACAAAGCTGGGGCTGTCTTGAAAGACAAACCGCGCTGGCGTGCCACTTTGGCCCACGCTGAACAGCGCGATCACCGGATCGATCACCGGGCTGCTGAAATGAAAACTGTTGACCGTGGCCGCGCCGCCCACCATGCGCACCGTGCCCAGGTTCTGGGGCGTGTTGCTCACCTCGGCGTTGGTGAACGAGGCGGGCTTGTCGAAATACGACGCGTCGAAGTCCAGCCCGGCCTGGTCGCCGGTGTAGCTGACGCCCACGCTGTTGCCGTTCTGGGTCAGGCTGCCGGTCAGGTCGGGCGTCCAGGCGGTCCAGCTGGCGGTGTCCGGCAAGGGGACAGCGTGCACGGGCGTGGCGAGGCTGAACAGGGCGGCGGTGGCGGTGGCAGCAGCAAGCAACTTCATGGGGCAGTCCGGTGTTGAAGGGGATGCCCAGAGTGTGTTGCTGTGTCCGCCTGCTTGTCCCCCCGCGATCACGGGGCTGCTACGGCAGCCCTTGGTGTCAACGTGTCAAACCACACGCCAGGTGTGCATGGGCACCCCAGTCGGTGGCGCAGTGACCGCCGCTCCGGCCTGCGCGCACGCCCGTGCACACGCCGCCGCACTGGCCCAGGCCCACTGGAAGTTGTAGCCGCCCAGCCAGCCGGTCACGTCCACCACCTCGCCGATGAAATACAACCCGGCGCAGCGCTTGCTGGCCATGCTGCGGGAATCCAGCTCGCGGGTGTCCACGCCGCCGGCGGTGACCTCGGCCTTGCGGTAACCCTCGGTGCCGCTGGGGGTGACGGTCCAGCGCGAGAGCGCGTCGGCCAATTGCTGCAGGTCGCGGTCGCGCAGTTCGGGCAGTGGTTTGGCGGCGTCCAGCCCCAGCCGCGCCAGCCAGGCGTCGGCCAGGCGTTGTGGCAGCAGGCCGGCCAGCGCATTGCCCAGTTGCCGGCGCGATTGCTGCTTGGCCTCGCGCAGCCAGGCCGCGGCGTCCAGCCCGGGCAGCAGGTCCAGCGTCAGGGCCTCGCCGGGCTGCCAGTAGCTCGATATTTGCAGCACCGCCGGTCCACTCAAGCCCCGGTGGGTGAACAACAGGTCTTCACGGAACCGGCCCTTGTTTCGGCCGCTGCCGGTGCTGATGTCTGCGGCCAGCGACGCACCGGCCAGCGGCACCAGCGGTGCCCAGGCGGCGGCGTCGAAGGTCAGCGGCACCAGCGCCGGGCGCGGCTCGATGATCTTGTGGCCGAACTGCCGCGCCAGCCGGTAGCCAAAATCGCTGGCGCCGATCTTGGGGATCGACAGCCCGCCGGTGGCCACCACCAGCTGGCGGGTGCACACCATGCCGTGGGGGGTGTCGAGCTCGAAGCCGTCCGCGGTCTGCCGCACGGCAGCCACGCTGCAGGGTTGCCAGCGGGTGACAGCGCCGGCGGCGGCTTCGTCCAGCAGCAACGTGATGATCTGCTCGGCCGAGCCGTCGCAGAACAGTTGGCCCTTGTGTTTCTCGTGGAACTTGATGCCGTGGCGCTGCACCAGCGCGATGAAGTCGGCCGGGCTGTAACGCGCCAGCGCCGACCGGCAGAAGTCGGGGTTGGCTGACAGAAACTGTGCCGGCGTGGTGTCGCGGTTGGTGAAGTTGCAGCGCCCGCCGCCCGAGATGCGGATCTTCTCGGCCACCTTGGCGGCATGGTCGATCAGCAGCACCTTCTGGCCCAGCTGGCCGGCCATGCCGGCGCAGAACAGACCGGCCGCACCCGCGCCCAGCACGATGGTGTCGAAGGTGGTGGGACCGGACGCGGACATGGCGGCGCATTATCGGCGGCCACCCTGGCGGCTGCCCGGCGCCTGCCGGGGCGCGATCAGCCGCGAGGCCCGGCGATAAATCAGGCCAGAGATCAGGCGGCGCGTTGCGCGCCCGCTTCGTCCGCCGGGGCCGCCTGCAAGGCCAGCAGCCCGGCCAGCACGTCGCCGATCACCAGCACGGCCGGGCTGCCCAGGCCGAGTTCACACACGGTCTGCGCCAAAGCGCCCAGCGTGCACACGGCACTGCGCTGGGTCGGCAGGCTGGCGTTTTGCACCACCGCAGCCGGGGTGTTGGCGGGCAGGCTTTGCAGCAGGCCGGCCTGCAGCGTGGTCAACTGTGCCACGCCCATGTAGACCACGAGGGTCAGGCCTTGCGCTGCGGCGGCGGCCAGCGTGGGCCAGTGCAGCGCAGCGGCGCCGGGCTTGGGATGGCCGGTGACCAGCATCACGCCGTGGGCATGGTCGCGGTGTGTCAGCGGCACACCCAGCGCGGCGCTGGCCGCCACCGCGGCGGTGATGCCGCTCGCCACCTCCACGGTGATGCCGTGGCGGCGCAGCGCGTCGGCCTCCTCGCCGCCGCGGCCGAAGACAAACGGGTCGCCACCCTTGATGCGCACCACCCGTTCGCCGGCCAGGGCCTCGCTGACCATCAGCCGCAGGATGAAGGCCTGCGGCGTGCTCTGGCAGCCGCCACGCTTGCCCACATGCACCACCCGCGGTGGGCAGCGCCGGCCGCGCAGCGCCAGCGCCAGCACCGCGTCGCTGACCAGGTCATCGACCAGCAGCAACGTGGCCCGGCGCATCAGGCGCAGCGCCTTGAGCGTGACCAGTTCCGCATCACCCGGGCCGGCGCCCACCAAGGCGCACCACGGTGGGTTGCAGGTGCTGCCGACGCGGCGGCGCGGCCGGTCCAGGGCGGGTTGTGCTGCGATGATCGTTGTCATGCGGACTGTTGAAGGGACGACTGGCTGTCCAACCGCTGCAGTGCTTTGAGCAGCAGGTCGGCCTGCTTGTCAAGCGGTGCCGGGCCGGGTTTTTCACCCGCCACCACGCCCTGTATGTAGACGGCAACGGTGGCGGCATCGATCTGGCGCGGCAGCAGCGGCAGCTCGGTCAGCGCGCCCTCCTGGGCCGGGCAGGACAGTTCGGCCTGCCATTGGCCCCCCAGCCAGACATCGAGCTTGGGGCAACGCCTGGGGTCGGCCACGGCTTCGCCCTCGGTGCCGCGCAGCAGCATCAGGTCGCTGTGTTCACGCTCGGCAAAATCGGCCATCAGCTTGCCGAACTCCGGGTGGGTGTGGTTGGCCAGGCGCAGCGCGGGCGCGCCTTGCACCGGGTTGAGCAGCTTGGCCACGGTGTGGCCCGAGTTGCGCAAGCCCACCACCCAGCGCACATCCAACAGGCGCTGCAGGGCGGGGCTGAGGGTGTCGGTGGTGATGAAGGCCGGCTCGTGGCGTTGCCAGCGCTCATGCACAGCGGCGATGCTGTCCACCGGCGGCAGGCCCAGCGCCTGGAAGATCTCGGCGCTGGTCACGCGGGCCGGGTCGTGGCGCTGGCCGTGCACCAGCACCCGAGCCCCTTCTTGCGCCAGGCGCATCGCCAGCAGCGGCGTCAGGTTGGGCAGCCGGCGGGCGCCGTTGTAGCTGGGGATGACGAACACCGGCCGGTCGCTGTGCACCACCAGGCAGCGCGCCTGGGCGGCCTGCACAAAACCCAGCAGTTCGTCGACCGTCTCGCCCTTGATGCGCATGGCCAGTGCAAAGGCGCCCACTTCGAGGTCGGTCACCTGGCCGTCCAGCACCTGCGACAGCAAATCAGTCGCCTGCTCGGTGCTGAGCGACCGGGCGCCTTCACTGCCGCGGCCGATTTCCTTGATGTAGTGCTTGATGCCCATGGTGAAGGTCGGGTGGGTGGTGGTCAGGGAAACGCAAGTTTCGGGCCGTTCGCTGACGGGTGCTGGCGGGCGCTCGATCGGGCTCGACATCGGCGCGGTCCGCCCGCTGCCGTCAGGCCATCACCGCACTTTGCAGCACCAGCCGCTTCAGCTCGGGAATGCACGACCCGCAATTGGTGCCGCACTGCAGCTGGCCCTGCAGCAGGGCCAGGCGGTCCGCCGCGTTGCCGGTGCAAGCGGCCAGCGCCGTGTTGATGGCCGGCTCGCTGACATCGAGGCAGGTGCAGACCTGCTTGCCGCGGGGTGCCAGCGCCACCGGCGCCTGGGCATCCGGCCGCAGCAGCAACCGGCCGTAGGCCTGGGCTGGCAGGCGCTGCTGCAGCAAGGCCTTGATCCAGGCCTCGGCGCGGATGTCGCCGGCCAGCACAAAGGCCTGCAAGCGCGATGCGTCGCCGTCCCGCACCAGGCCCATCGCCCGGCGCTGGCCGCGCTTGCGGTCGTCGTAGCGCAAGGCATCCTGGCGGTCGGGGCCCAGGCCAAACAGCGCCTCGACCACCGACACCCGCTCGGGCGGCGGCGCGCTGGCAGCAGCCAGACGCAGCAGCACGCCGTGCCCGTCGTGGCCAAACGGCACGCAGCAGGCATAGCCAAAATCGGCCATCAGCGCGCCGGCCTGCTGGCGCAAGGCCAGCGCCTGGGCTTCTGGCAGCCAGGCGCAGGCCAGCAGTTGCCAGGGCAGCGCGGCCCTTTGCAGTTTGACGGCGGTGTGCTTGAGCTCGGGCTGCCTGGACAGCGGGCAAAACGCCGGGCTGGTCAGGCCATTGATGCCGGTACTGGCCTGACCCGTCGTGCTGAGGCCGGCCAGCATCTCGTCGCCCCAGTGCATCGCCGCGTGGGCCTGGGTCGGGGCGATGCTGTCGCTGGCCAGCGCCGGCAGCACCAGGCTGCCGCGGCGAGAGCTCAAGCGCACCAGCTCGCCGTCCTGCAGGCCCAGCCGGGCCATGTCCTGGGCGTTCAGGTCCAGTGTGGGCTCGGGCTGGTGGCCAAACAGCCGGCCCAGCGTGCCGGTGCGGCTCATGCCGTGCCACTGGTCCCGCAGCCGGCCGGTGGTCAGGCTGACCGGGTAGCGGGCGTCGCGCGGCTCGGCCAGCGGCACAAACGGCGTGTCGAAGAATCGGGCGCGGCCGTCGTCGGTCGGGAAGATGCCGTCCTCGTAGAGCCTGGCTTTGCCTGCAGTCTGGCCCTCGGCCATCGGCCACTGCTGGGCGCCCTGGTCGAGCAGCGGGTAGCTGAGGCCGGTGATGTCTAAGTCGCGGCCGCGGGTCGACTCCCGGTGCTCCAGCCAGACCGACTCGGCGTCGGTGTACGGAAACAGCGTGGGCTGGCCGGGCCGCAGCCTGGCCTCCAGCTGTTGGCCGATCGCCACTGCCACGGCCCAGTCGGGGCGGGTCTGGCCGGGCGCGGCCACCGCTGGCCGCACCCGGCTGATGCGGCGCTCGCTGTTGGTGACGGTGCCGTCCTTTTCGCCCCAGGTCGTGGCCGGCAGCAGCCAGTCGGCATAGCGGGCGGTAGCGGTGGTGGCGAAGGCCTCTTGCACGATCACCAGTTCGGCACGCTCCAGCGCCCGCCGCACGGTGGCCTGGTCGGGCAGGGACTGCGCCGGGTTGGTGCAGGCTATCCACAGCGCCTTGATCTGGCCGTCGGCCGCGGCCTGGAACATCTCGACCGCGGTCTTGCCGGGCTGGGCCGGCACCTCCCGCCCTTGTAAATCCAGGCCCCAGAGCCGGGCGACCTCGGCCCGGTGCACCGGGTTGTTCAAATCGCGGTGGGCTGACAGCAGGTTGGCCAGGCCTCCGACCTCGCGCCCACCCATCGCGTTGGGCTGGCCGGTGAGTGAAAACGGCCCCGCGCCGGGCTTGCCGATCTGGCCGGTGGCCAGGTGCAGGTTGATCAGCGCAGCGTTTTTGGCGGTACCGCTGCTGCTCTGGTTCAGTCCCTGGCAGTACAGCGACAGCGTCGCCGGCGCGGTGGCAAACCAGCGTGCGGCCTGCACCAGGTCGGCCTCTTTCACACCGGTCAGGCGGGCGGTCTCCTTGGGCGTGAAGTCGCGCACCCGGGCCTTCAAGGTATCGAAGCCGCGGGTGTGGGCGGTCATGAAGCCGAGATCCAGCCAGCCCTCCCACAGCATCAGGTGCAGCATGCCGTGGCACAGCGCGATGTCGCTGCCGGGCAGGATCTGCAGGTGCAGATCGGCCACCTGCGCGGTCTCGGTGCGGCGCGGGTCGACCACGATCAGCTTTTGCGCGGGGTTGGCGCGGCGCGCGTCCTCCAGCCGGCGGAACAGCACCGGATGCGCCCAGGCCGGATTGGCGCCCGTCACAAACACGGTGTGGGCGTGGTTCAGGTCGTCGTAACAGGCGGGCGGTGCATCAGTGCCCAGCGTGGCCTTGTAGCCGGCCACCGCGCTGCTCATGCACAGGCGCGAGTTGGTGTCGATGTTGTTGGTGCCCAGCAGGCCCTTGGCCAGCTTGTTGAAGACGTAGTAGTCCTCGGTCAGCAACTGGCCGGACACGTAGAGGCCCACCGCGTCCGGGCCATGGGCTGTGACGATGCCGGCCAGCTGGTCGGCAATGCTGTCCAGTGCGTTGTCCCAGGTCGCCGGCTGCGGCGCTGCGCCGCGCACCGCCCGGTGCATCGGCTGCAGCAGCCGCACTTGCTGGGTGATGGCCGCGCTGGCGGTCAGGTGCAGCGTGGCGCCCTTGCTGCACAGCCGGCCGAAGTTGGCCGGGTGGTCCGGGTCGCCGCGCACGCCGGTGATCTGCTCGCCGGTGCTTTCGATGATGACGCCGCAGCCGACGCCGCAGTAGGGGCAGGTGCTTCGGGTGTCGGTCATGACTGGGCCGGGGTGGGATGAAATCAGGTTCAGGCGCTGACCTTGCGGCAAGGGCCGGCCACCGGCGCGGACAGGTCCAGCGCCTTGCTGGCCAATTCATCGGCATCGAGATAGACCTGGCCGCCGTCAAGCTTGCAGGCAAAGGCGGGTGTGCAGCCTTCGTCGGGCGAGCGGGCGCGGCCGTCGGCCAGGGCTATCGTCCAGTTGTGCAGCGGGCAGGCCACCGCATCACCAAAGACGATGCCCTGGCTGAGCGGGCCGCCCTTGTGCGGGCAGCGGTCCAGCAGCGCAAAAACCCGTTCGTCGGCGGTGCGGAAGATGGCCACGGCCAAGCCTTGCGGCCGCGCCACGCGGCGGGCCCCCAGCGGCAGGATGTCGTCAAGGCGGCAGATGGCAGTCCAGGTGGTCATGTCGGGTCTCGGGTCAGCAGTGGGATGTCGGGGCCACGCCCATCAGGCCGGGATCAAGGGGATGAACTGGCGGGTGTCCACTGCCGCCTGCGCGTGCTCGAACCACGGGTCGGGCTCGCCGTCCAGCGCAAACTGCAGGTCGGCCCACAGCGCGGCACGGCCTTCGTGATCGTCCAGGATCTTCTGCTTGACGTAGTCCAGCCCGACCCGGTTCACAAAGTGCACCGTGCGCTCCAGGTACCAGCCCTCCAGCCGGTAGAGCTGGCAGAAGGCGCCGGTGTACTCCAGCACCTCGGCGGCGGTTTTGAGCTTGACCAGGAAGTGCGCCACCTCGGTCTTGATGCCGCCGTTGCCGGCGACATACATCTCCCAGCCCGAGTCCACGCCGATGATGCCGACGTCCTTGATGCCGGCCTCGGCGCAGTTGCGCGGGCAGCCCGAGACCGCGAACTTGACCTTGTGCGGCGCGTACATGCGCCACATCGCGCGCTCCAGGTCCTTGCCCATCTGGGTCGAGTCCTGCGTGCCCATGCGGCACCACTCCGATCCGACGCAGGTCTTCACGGTGCGCAGCGCCTTGGCATAGGCGTGGCCGCTGGGCATGCCGATGTCCTTCCAGACATTGACCAGGTCCTCCTTCCTGACGCCCAGCAGGTCGATGCGCTGGCCGCCGGTGACCTTGACGGTGGGGATCTTGTACTTGTCCACCGCGTCGGCGATGCGGCGCAGTTCACTGGCGCTGGTCTCTCCCCCCCACATGCGCGGTATCACGCTGTAGGTGCCGTCCTTCTGGATGTTGGCGTGGCTGCGCTCGTTGATGAAGCGGCTTTGCGGGTCGTCCTGTGCCAGCTTGGGCCAGGTGCTGGTCAGGTAGTAGTTGACCGCCGGCCGGCAGCTGCTGCAGCCGTTGGGGGTGCGCCAGCCGAGTTGCTGGTAGACCGCTGCGATCGTCAACAGCGTGTCGCCCGCTTGTCCCGCCACACCCGCGGCCGGTGTGCGGATCGCCTGCCGCACCTCCTCGTGGCTGGCGTCGGTGCAGCCGCACATCGCCTTTTTCTTCGGCGCGGCCGAATAGTCGCCACCGGCGGTGAACATCAGCAGCTGCTCGACCAGCCCGGTGCACGAGCCACACGACGCACTGGCCTTGGTCTGCCTGCGCACCTCTTCCAGCGTGAACAGGCCTTTTTCCTTGATCGCCTTGCAGATCGCCCCCTTGCTCACGCCGTTGCAGCCGCACACCTCGTCCGAATCGGCCATCGCCGCGGCCTTGCTGTGGCCCTGGTGGCCGGTGTCGCCGATGTTGGACTCGCCGAACATCAGCTTGTCGCGGATGTCAGTGATCTTGCGGCCCTCGCGCAGCAGTTTGAAGTACCAGCTGCCGTCCACCGTGTCGCCGTACAGGCAGGCACCCACCAGCTTGTCGCCCTGGATCACCAGCTTCTTGTAGACCCCGCCGTAGGGGTCGCTCATGATGATTTCTTCGAAGCCCTGCTCGGCCGTTCCACCCATGAAGTTGCCGGCCGAAAACAGGTCGATGCCGGTGACCTTCAACTTGGTGCTGGTCTGGCTGCCGGTGTAGCGGCCGATGCCGAACTGCGCCAGGTGGGTGGCGCAGACCTTGCCCTGCTCGAACAGCGGCGCCACCAGGCCGTAGGCGATGCCGCGG
>JBBQAH010000335.1:0-2725 GCA_038316145.1 Burkholderiales bacterium | reverse complement strand
CCACCGCCCGCCCCTCCCAAATCCGAGGCCAAATCAAAGCCGACGGCCAAGTCTACATTATCAACCAAAACGGCATCATTTTCGGCGCCGGCTCCCAAGTCAACGCCCGCACCCTCGTCGCCTCGACCCTACCGATCAACGACAATTTGGTCCGAGACGGCCTCCTCAACCTCCAAGCCGGCTCGCCGGAGTTCCTTTTTTCAACCACTACGCAAGGTGGGTTTACTCCCGAGACGCCGCTCACCGAAACCGGCCGAAATGGCGACGTCATCGCGCTACCTGGGGCAGAACTCACCGCCAGCATCAACGCCGAAGGCGGAGGAGGACGCGTTATGCTAGTCGGTGCCAACGTCTCCAACCAGGGCACTATCTCCACCCCATCTGGGCAGACCATCCTCGTTGCCGGACTCCAAGTCGGAGCCGTCGGACACAGAAAAGCATACCCGTATATTCCCAATCGAAAAACTGATCCCTCCAGCCAAGAGGATCCGAGTATCAGAGGTCTCGACGTCTACGTTGGCGATGTTGGAGACTATGCCGGGACCGTCGAGAACTCGGGACTCATCGTTGCTCCCACTGGTAGCACGATGATCGTCGGCAAATCAGTCTTCCAACGCGGAATTATAGACAGCTCGACCTCTGTTACTCTCAACGGACGCGTTGATCTTCTCGCAAACTACGGCGCAACCGTCAACCCAAACTACAATCCCACCTCCGCCTTCGCTCCTCCTTTTATCGAACGCCAATCGGGAACCGTAGATCTCGGCGAAAACGCTGTCGTCCGGATTCTCCCCGAACGCTCCTCCACCGCAACCACGGTCGGAACTAAACTTCCGCTCGCATCCCAGATCAACATACAAGGCAGTGATGTCTTTCTAGGGAAAAATAGTATCACTCTTGCCCCAAGTGGTCAGGTCGCGATCGGAGCCGGACAATGGAGGAACACTGGTTTCCCCGAGTTCGTTTTCATCCGTGGTCAAATCTTCATGGAACAAGGTGCCATCCTCGACGTATCCGGCTCCACTGCTGTCTTTGTTCCTTCCTCCAATACCGTGTTTGATGTTCAACTGCGAGGCAACGAACTAGCCCCCTCGCCCGTCCAGAGAGATGGTTCCCTGCGCGGCACTTCACTGACGATCGACACCCGCCGGACCGGCACTTATCAAGGCCGCGCGTGGGTGGGAACCCCCTTGGGCGATGCCTCAGGTTTCTTGGACATTGTGCCCAAAGACGTGGCGCAACTCTCCGCCACAGGGGGATCGATTGTTATCGGTGCCGGGGAAGCCTTCGTACAACAGAAGGGCACTACGATCGACGTTTCGGGCGGCTACTTCGTTAATGAGGGCGGGGCAGTTAAGACGTCGCGCCTCGTTTACCAGGGCCGCAATATCATTAAAATCGAAGATGCCACGCCTGACCGGCTCTACGACGGCATTTACACCACGTCCACTAGCCGATCCCATCCCAAATGGGGCGTCACGCGTACCTTTAGCACTCCGCTTGCGCTGACCGGCGAATACATTCAACCGGAAACCCTTCAAGGAGCCCCTGGCGGCGAAGTGAGTATTTCTGCTCCCGGAATTGTTCTCGACGGCGAACTTCTTGGTCAAACGGTCGTCGGCCCCCGGCAAATCCGGAAGTCGCGCTCGACAAGCGAGCTTCCTGCACCCTCCTCCCTCGCGCTCCAATTTACCTCCCAGCTCCTTTTTGAAGACAGCACTGGAGTTGAGACCGTTTTCACCCATCAGCCCACTCCACCCAAGATTATTCTCGGGAGCCGAGCCCCCCAATCCTCCGCCGTCGCATTTGTTCCAGGTCAACCCAACCCATTGCCCGCCGATCGCCTCGCCGAGATTCACTTCCCGGTTGATTACTTCGCTTCGACGGGATTTGGCGTTCTCGACATCGAAAATAGCGAGGGCGATTTCTCTGTGCCGGGCGGTGTCACTGTTGCACTCCCCGCCGAAGGCCGCCTTTCTGTCACGGGTCGCACTATCGACCTCGCCGGGAGCATTCGGGCATCCGGCGGCGTTTTGGAATTTACCGCCTACAACCTCGCCCCGTACGCAACAGAGATTTATCGCTCGACCAATCCAGCGGGCACCCCGCTTCTCGCCCCTGACATCGACCCAACCCAAGGAACCATCCGTCTGTCGAGCACGACCAGCCTTAGCACTTCCGGCTTGATCGTTGACGACCGCTCCACTTCCCCCAGAACTTCAGAGCCACAACCATTCGTCCTGGATGGCGGGGATATTTCTCTTGTGGGTTACAATGTGCTTCTTCCCAAAGGAAGCCAACTCGACGTATCTGGCGGCCTCGGGGTGTCAAGCTCCAAGTCCTATCGGTTCGGAAATGCCGGAACCATCACCGTCCGTGCCGGCCAAGATGTCAATTACCGCTCAGTCATCGGTGGAAAACTTCAGTTCGAGGCCGCTCTCCTCGCTTACTCCGGAAGAACCGGCGGCACGCTCAATGTCACAGCGCCTTTCGTGCAAGTGGGCGGCGCAGCCCTCCATCCTGACTCTCTTCTGCTCTCGCCCGGTTTCTTCAGCCAAGGTGGCTTCACGCGCTTTAACCTCACTGGCATCGGTGCTCCCGTTGGAAATTTTGTCTTGCCGGATCCTAACGATCCCGACGCCCCGCCTGCTATGATCCCGGGCGTTTACATCGCTCCCGGCACGACGATTGCCCCGAGCGTCGAAAGTTTCGCCTTTACCCCATT
>JBBQAH010000468.1:0-1670 GCA_038316145.1 Burkholderiales bacterium | reverse complement strand
GGTTGACATCGTAGTTGGCCGCGACACGGCTCCACGGCTCGGCCTGCGTGCGCTTGATCGAGAGCGCGATCTTCTTCTCCTCGGCGTTGATGCCGAGCACGAAGACCTCGACCTCCTGGCCGATGGTGAGCACCTCGCTTGGGTGCCGCACGCGGCTCCAGGAGAGCTCGGAGAGGTGCACGAGTCCGTCCGCCCCGCCGACATCGACAAAGGCGCCGAAGTCGCAGATGCTGGAGACGCGGCCCTTGCGGACCTCGCCCTCGCGCAGCTCCTCGATCAGCTTCTCCTTCATCACGTCTCGGCGTTCTTGCAGCGCCTGGCGCTCAGAGAGGATCAGCCGGTTGCGATGGCGGTTGATTTCAATGATCTTAAGCTGCAGCCGCGAGCCGATCAGGCGGGCCATGTCGGCCTGCTTCTGCGCGTCGTCGCCGCCGCGGATCTCGGTCACCTGCGAGGCGGGCACGAAGCCGCGCACGCCGTCCAGGTTCACCAGCAGGCCGCCCTTGTTGTAGTTGACGACCTCGGCGCCGATGACCTCGCCGCGTTCATACTGCTCCTGCAGAATGCGCCAACTCTTCTCCTGCCGCGCTCGATCGATCGAGACGACGGCATGGCCTTCCTGGTTTTCGGGCTGCACGACGAAGACGAGCATCTTGTCGCCAACATTGATGTTCTTGCGCTCGTCATCGGGCAGCGAGGAGAACTCTCGCGCCGGGATCACGCCCTCAGATTTCGAGCCGATGTCGACGAGCAGTTCATCGTGATCGACACGCATCACCGTGCCTTCGATGACATCGCCATACTTCAGCGTCTGATATGCGTGGGTCGGATCAGCGAGCAGCTGCTCCATGAGAGACCGGCCGGCGCTGTCTTCCTGCTCACCCTCGGGGAACGGGATACCGCCATGCAGCCGCGACCCGGCCTCGCTAACATCACTACGGTCCATACACCATCCTCAGTGCGTAAGATTTGCCGACATGGCGTAACAGAGGAGTGTCTGGACACACCTACGCTGCATCGGCTGACGCATCCGCCATTATAGTACGTTGGTCCGCGTAAGCGCAACCGCGACAGGTAGTCACAACGGACACGGGAAGCCCCCTCCCCCAGCCCCTCCCCCGGCAACATGACAGTTTATGGGAAGGTCATGAATCTAGGCTGTTGACGCCACCATCGACCCGGGATGCAGCCCTGCGTGACCCAGATACGCACTGACGAACGGAGCATCTGCGTCCAATGTGGGCGTGTCACGCCATCATACACACGGCCATCTGCGTGCTCGACTGTCCAAACAGCCCATATCCACTCCCGTTCCAAAAACTGTCATGCTGTCAGACCCCCTCTCCGGCGCGGAGAGGAGCTTTGGCACGTCCGTAACTAGCCCCTCTCCGCGCCGGAGAGGGGTTGGGGTGAGGTCCCGCCCAAAGCTACGCTTGTGCCTCGGCGAAGTAGCGCGCGAACTCGTCTAC
Source organism: Burkholderiales bacterium (assembly GCA_038316145.1). Lineage (GTDB taxonomy): Bacteria > Pseudomonadota > Gammaproteobacteria > Burkholderiales > Burkholderiaceae_C > Pseudaquabacterium. The sequence continues at coordinate 201 of JBBQAH010000468.1, read as the reverse complement.
CGTGAAGACAGGCATCGGCTCCCGGAGTCCGGCGCGCGATAGCCAGGCGCTGTCGCCGGCGCCCGTCAGCGTGCCGATGACGGCGCACGAGACGCCAGCTTGTGTCAGTGCGTCGAGCGCCTGCTGAACCGCATCACGCGGCACAACAACCAGTAGCGCACCACTGGCAATCAACCCGAGCGGGTCAAGGCCGAGCAGAGC
>JBBQAH010000514.1:0-2118 GCA_038316145.1 Burkholderiales bacterium | reverse complement strand
ACCGGTTGAAGTACCAGCCCAGGCCGAAGATGGCCAGGCAGGCATAGAGCACACTGGTCAGCAAACCCATCAATCGTCCACCTGGAGAATGGCCAGGAACGCCTCCTGCGGCACCTCGACGGAGCCGATCTGCTTCATGCGTTTCTTGCCGGCCTTCTGTTTCTCGAGCAGCTTCTTTTTCCGCGTGATGTCGCCGCCGTAGCACTTGGCGATCACGTTCTTGCGCAGCGCTTTGATTGTCTCACGCGCGATGATGTTGGCGCCGATCGCGGCCTGCACGGCGACGTCGTACATCTGCCTGGAGATGAGCTCGCGCATCTTCGAGACGACGGCGCGCGCGCGGAACTGGCTCTGGCTGCGGTGGACGATGATCGACAGAGCGTCGACCTTCTCGCCGTTGAGCAGGATGTCGACCTTGACGACGTCGGCGGCGCGGTACTCCTTGAACTCGTAGTCCATCGACGCGTAGCCGCGCGAGACGCTCTTCAGCTTGTCGAAGAAGTCGAGGACGATCTCCGCCAGCGGCATCTCGTAGGTCAGGAGCACCTGGCGGCCGTGGTAGGCCATGTTCTTCTGCTCGCCGCGCTTCAGGTTGGCGAGCGTCATCACCGGGCCGACGTATTCCTGCGGCATGTAGAGCTGGACGGTGACGATGGGCTCCCGGATCTCGGCGATCCGGCCGAGGTCCGGCATCTTCGACGGGTTCTCGATCCTGATCAGCTCGCCGCTGTTGAGCTGGACCTCGTAGACGACCGAGGGCGCGGTCGTGATCAGGTCCTGGTCGAACTCGCGCTCGAGGCGCTCCTGGACGATCTCCATGTGGAGCAGGCCGAGAAAGCCGCAGCGAAAGCCGAAGCCGAGCGCCTGGCTCACCTCGGGCTCGTAGCGCAGAGAGGAGTCGTTGAGCTTCAGCTTCTCGAGGGCATCGCGCAGCTGGTCGTACTCGCTCGCCTCGGTCGGGTAAAGGCCGGCAAAGACCTGGGGCTGGATTTCCTTGAAGCCCGGCAGCGGCTCGGTCGCGACGCCGGCGTTGTTGGGCAGCTTCTTCTCGAGCGTGATGGTGTCGCCGACCTTGGCCGCCTGGAGCTCCTTGATGCCGGCGATCAGGAAGCCGACCTCGCCGGCCGAGAGCTGGTCGCGCAGCACCGAGCGGGGCGTGAAGACACCGAGCTGGTCGGCGCCGTAGACCGCGTCGCTGGTCATCAGGCGGATCCGCTCGCCGCGCCTCAGCTGGCCGTCGACGACACGCACCAGCATGACGACGCCGACGTAGTTGTCGAACCAGGAGTCGATGATCATGGCGCGCAACGGCGCGTCCGGACGACCGCGCGGCGCCGGCATGCGGTGCACGACCGCCTCGAGGATCTCGTCGATCCCGTCCCCGGTCTTGGCGCTGCAGGGAATGGCGTTTTCGGCGTCGATGCCGATGACGTCTTCGATCTCGGCCCGGGCGCGCTCGGGATCGGCCTGAGGCAGGTCCATCTTGTTCAGCACCGGCACGACCTCGACGCCGAGGTCGAGGGCGGTGTAGCAATTGGCGACGGTCTGCGCCTCGACCCCCTGGCTCGCGTCGACGACGAGGAGCGCGCCCTCGCACGCCGAAAGCGAGCGGCTCACCTCGTATGAGAAGTCGACGTGGCCGGGCGTGTCGATCAGGTTCAGGTTGTAAACGCGGCCGTCGCGCGCCGTGTACTGAAGCGCCGCCGTCTGCGCCTTGATCGTGATGCCGCGCTCGCGCTCGATGTCCATCGAGTCGAGCACCTGCTCCTCCATCTCGCGATCGCTCAAGCCGCCGCAGCGCTGGATCAGCCGGTCGGCGAGGGTCGACTTCCCGTGGTCGATGTGGGCGATGATCGAAAAATTGCGGATCTGGTCCATGCTTGCGCGATCGAATCTGTCGTGAGCCTCGAGCTGAAGCTACAACGGCGAAGCCGTTGCGGCGAGACTCATATCGCGAAGCGATGTGAAGCCGCGAAGCGGCGTGTCGTAGTCAAAAAAAAGGCACGTCGAATGACTGACGCGCCTTCCAACAAAACGTATGGCAACTGCTTGTTGGGACCTCATTGTAGTCAAAAGCGCCCCGCCGCAAGCCGCGCCAATGCTTGATTTCTCGCCGTT
>JBBQAH010000544.1:0-1898 GCA_038316145.1 Burkholderiales bacterium | reverse complement strand
TTAACGTTACTTTTTTTTGTACAAATATATTTGTATTTCCCCCAAAATCTCATTATTCGCTTATTTACCAGCGTTTTTAGTATTGCTAATAAAACCTTACGTGCTGTTTACACGTGCGTATAATACCGTTGTTTCTTAACGCCGGTATTTTATCATATAATAAATACAGATCCGCTTTGCACATACCTATTATATTACCCTACCCGGTAATTACACTGCTGGAATACATCATCTGCGGCAATTTTCCTACAGTTTACACTTTTTTTTCCTGCCATCGCAATTTATCTCCAGGAATGCTGATTAGATCGATTACAGATACAGAAATCGGCTTTGAATTTATATAAGCATCAACATTACTTTGTACAATTATAACTTTCACTTGATTGTATTGGCCGGTATACTGTGCGCTGCATATTATATCCATTACACATCGAATGTTGATTACAACAATTATTAATGTATCAGTCTGCCGATTACTGTATTTTATTTCGTTACAAAACCTTACAATTACCATTTTGCAACATATAATCCTGTCTATTATTGTCATCGCGACGAAAAACGATTTCATTAGCACACAAATAAATTACACTGTGATTTACAGAGTTAAATTTATAATTCATTACCGTTATATTTTGACATTACGATTGTGACTTATTTTCGGCCGGATTAAATAACGTATCCGCTCGAAAATGCATATGATCCGTCTACAAACCCAGCGTTACGACGTTCACGCCCTGCCTAAGACGATTCGCCGGCAGTTCGCGCCGGATCCCGGTATGATCGAGCCGGCCTTCCCCAGTCGGACCAAACTGGTGCGGGTGCGGGTGGACCGGGCCTGTCTCTGGTCGGTCTGCAAGACCTCCTCGCTGGCCATGTGTTTGATTGTAATTGGTGCCACGATGGCGGTGGTCGGCTTTTATGCGTCCGAACTGTCAACCCACGAGGTGGTCACCGGCAACACCACCTACACCAATGTCAACACACACATGCAATGGCATTTGAAGAACTTCACGTTTGTCGGACCCGCTTTTATGGGATTGGGCTGTGTCATCATTGTGGCTATATGGTATGATCTATTCTAAAATAACTTATTTTAACACTTTTGTAATGTGTCTGCAACGTAATGTAAATCTTATATAATAAATCTTATAATTATACATGATTTATTCATGCGATATATGTATTTTATATTGTAAAATATATAGAAAGTTTATAAACTATGCGAAGTTATTGTATTTGATTGTACCTATCCACGTAATAATTTCGTTAGCGTTTATTTTTTAAACTATTCTGTCTCGATATTTCTATAACGTTGTCAATTAAATCTGCAGTATTGTGTAATCTATAGTAACTAAAAACCGTGATTAATTAGTATTAATGCACGTTGAACTTCTTTTCCAGTGTGATGACTTTTGAAGCCCGCGATAAGGCGGCCAAAATCTGCCCCGAAGATCCGCCCAAGAAGTTTAAGGATGAACTGTGCGTGAATGTGATTAAGAATCTCGTGCGGAAGTACAGCGGAGTCCCGAAAAGTAAGTTCTTTCATGTTTTTTCAATTACACTTGACGAAAAAAAAGCCCATCACAGTGATATTCATATGTCCGACATATTAAATACTAACTCTATACTAATGCTCTTCCAATATCTGTAATACTAGAACAATCACAGTGAATACTAATAATTATTTCAATTCTGATATTAATATTAACTTGTATTGTATGTTTGATTGTAAGTAACCATTCTATTATGACTTACTTGTCCATTTGTACTTGTACTGGCTTGTAAGGGAAGATAAACATATTACGTAATCAGAAAAACGAGATTTTTGGACCCCCGACCCCCCACCGTAATCAACAATCAATCAATCAACTAGACCCTGTAACATTAGCGTAAGCAAA
>JBBQAH010000021.1:0-24347 GCA_038316145.1 Burkholderiales bacterium | reverse complement strand
CGCGGCGGCGGTGGTCAGCACGCCCAGGCTGCCCATCGCGTTGTTGGGCACCACCCGGTCGTACACCGCCATGCTGTAGAACGGGATCAGCGCGCCGAAGATGTTGAGCATCAGCGTGCCCAGCAGCGCCCAGCCGAACATCCAGCGGTTGCGGTTGAAGGTGTCCCAGAACCAGCGGCCGGCCTGCGGCAGGGTGTAGAGCAGGCTTCGCGCATCGAAGTGCAGGGCAGGGCGCACAGCAAGCCACAGCGGCTGCGGCAGCTCGTGCGCCAACGCCTCGGGTGTCAGCCAGGTGCTGCCCTCGATGCCGGGCAGGTGGCACTCGAAGCGGCCGTCCTTGAGCGTCAAGGCCACCACACAGCGGCCGCCCTCGCCCAGCAGCAGCGCGGGCAGCTCGGTCGGGCGGCGGGCGGTGCCTGCCGGCAGCACCGTGCCGACCAGGCCGGCGGGCTGCAGCAGGGCACGCAGGGTCTCGGTGTCGAGTGCCTAGCCGTGCTGCAGATCGTGCGAGGCCAGGCTGTCGCGCAGCCGCTCGACCTGCACCGGCGTGCCCAGGAAACGTGCCAGAAAGACCACGCTCTCGTGCAAAGGGTGGGGGCCGACGGTGGCCTCTTGCTGCGGGGATCGGGCGAAAGTCATGGGTGGTCGCGGAGGCAGGGACAGGCAATCGGCATCGTTGGGCAGTGTGCGGGCAGGCGGTGGCCAGCATTGCCTGGAACACCGGGCAAAACCCCGGGCAGTTGCCGGCCGCTGCACCACCGGCGCAACGCGGGTTGCCCGGCTGTCGGCGACCGGCAACCGGCAACCGGTAACCGGTAACCGGCCCGACACCCGTGGCCAGAAAAAAGGCCGCGCCGTGACGCCCCGCAAAGGACGCCGCAGCGCGGCCGTGGGCCGGGGCGGGGGATCAGCCGGCCATGACCGCGCTGTGGCAGTCGTCGCGCGACAGCGCTGCCAGTCGGCGCAGCAGCTCGCCGGCGTCGGCGTGGGCTGCGGCCTCGTCGGCACAAGCGCTGGTGGCGCAAGTGCCGTTGCTGGCGCTGGTGTTGACAGCCATGCCCAGCAGCTGGTCGAGTGCGCTGTCGTTGCCCAGCAGTTCCGCCATCGTCGGCAGCTTGACGCCGGCCGCCGCTGCATCGTCGGCCGAGACGTTGAAGTACACGTCGGTCATCGCCACATCGCTGCCATTGGCCAGCGTGGCCGTGCTGCGCTCGAGGTGCAGGTTGCCCTGCGCATCGACAAACGGCAGCTCGGTGTAGGCAACAGTCAGGCTGGCCACGCCGGCCTGTGCCAGCGTCACCAGCTCACCCGTGTCGGTGGCGTGGTTGCCGTTGGCATCGCGCCAGATCATCAGCTGGCCGAAAGCGGCGTCGGCATCGTTGACCAGGCCGTCGTGGTTGCTGTCATAGGCCGCCAGGTTGGCGAAGCCCGCCCCCTTGGCTGTGCCGCCGAACAGCTCGCTGATGCTGTCGATCTTGCCATTGCCGTTCTTGTCCACCGCCAGGAAGCCGTCACCGCCCGAGATCCAGCCCGACTTGACCGACCCACCGTTGCCGAACAGGTCGAACCCGGCCGAGGCAGCGTCGCGGCTGATGGTGCGGATGCCGTTGCCGTCCAGGTCGATCACGATCGGCGTGATGCCGGCGTCGCGCGTCAGGTCCGACTGGCCCGACACCAGCGTGAAGGCGCTGGTGACCGTGACGTTGGTGGTGGCTGTGCCGTTGCCGGTGACGTCGGAGTCGATGGCGTCGTTGCTGCCGATGTCCTTGGCGGCCCACTTCCAGTTGCTCTTGTTGTAGCCGTTGTAAGACACATTGGTCTTGTCGAACTGCAACGTGTAGGCGCCAGGGTCGAGGTTGCCGAACAGGTAGTTGCCGCTGCTGTTGGTGGTGGTGGTGCCCACCACCGCATTGACGCTTTTGTAGAGCTTGACGGTGACGCCGCCGATACCCGCCTCGCCGGTGTCCTGCAGGTTGTTGTGGTTGGCGTCCTCCCACACCTTGTCGCCGACAGAAGCCTTGCGGTAGAGGCCGGCATCCCAGCTCAGGTCGTTTTCACCTGCGGTCAGCGTGGTCACCACCGTGGTGCCGGTGCTGTCGATGTCGCTGTCCTTGGTGTCGTCGGCGCCCTGGTCCTTCCTGGTCACCAGATAGCCGCTCGGCGTGACCACCTGGACCTTGTAGTTGGCCGGGGTGAGGTTGCTGAACAGGTAGGCGCCATTGGCATCCGTGGTGGTGGTGGTCACCACAGCGCCAGCGCTGCTCAGCAGTTTGACCGTGACGCCGGCAATGCCCGCCTCGCCACTGTCCTGGACGCCGTTGTAGTTCTTGTCCTCCCAGACGAAGTTGCCGATGCTGGCCTTGGCCACCGGAATGGCGATGTCCGGTGCGCACACCGTCAGCCCCTGCAGCTTGAAGAAGTCTTCCGGCGAGGTGTCGAGCGTGTCGGCCGCGACGATCAGCACATTGCCCGCAAAGTTGCCGGCATTGACCGCGGCCGTGCGGGCCGTTGTCAGGGTGGTGGTGTTCTCTTCGAAGTAACCCATGCCGTTCAGCACCAAGTCGCTCAAGGTGGTGAGGTTGGTGGCTGAAGAGCCCGCCCACAAGGTGAAGTCGCTGTCATTGACGACATAGCCGATGTCGACTTGTTCGACGTGCACGGTCTGCGAGAACTGGAACAGGATGTAGTTGTCCCTGTTGCCGGTGTTGTCGATGGTGTGGGTGTTGTTGCCACCATTGCCTTCACTGCTGTCTGTCACACCCAGGCCGCCGCCATAGCTGCCAAGATAGGCTTTCGCCCAGACGCCGGTGCTGCGGTCACGGCTGAAAGCCAGGGCCGTCGCGGTAACACCGCCCACCGTCCAGCTCAGGCCGTTGCCGGCGGTGCCGGACTGGGCGCTGTTGCCGCTGAAGGCGAAGGTCACGTCCTTGCAGATCGGGGCGATGCCGGCGTCCCAGGTGCGGTCCACCTCGCCCGAGTCCAGCACCGTCTGGATGGTGCGGCCAGTGACCTTGTCTGCGTCGGAGTCTGCCGCGTCGTTGGTGCCAGCGTCCTTGCCGGTAATGCTGTAGCCGGTCGGCGCCTTGAATTCAACCGAGTAGGTGCCTGGGCGCAAGCTGCTGAACAGGTAGTTGCCGGACGTGTCGGTGGTCGTCGTGCCCACCTGCGTGCCTGCAGCGTTGAGCAGGTTGACAGTGACATTGGCAACGCCAACCTCACCGGTGTCCTGAACGCCGTTTTCATTGACGTCGAACCAGACCTTGTCGCCGATCGAGGCGGTCTTGTAGAAGCCCGCGTCCAGCGTCATGTTCGACTGGCCGGCCGCCAGCGTCACGTTGGCCGTGGCCAGCGTGCCACCCGAGGTCGGGATGTCGCTGTCGGTGGCGTCGTTGCTGCCGATGTCCTTGCTGGTGACCAGGTAGCCGCTGGGCGCCACCATCGCCACCGAGTAGGTGCCAGCCGCCACGCTGAAGCTGTAGTGGCCGGTGCTGTCGGTGGTGGTCGTGCCGATCACCGACCCGCCAGCGTTGCGCAGGTTGACCGTGACGCCGGCAATGCCGGCCTCGCCGTCGTCCTGCAGGCCGTTGGCGTTTTTGTCGTCCCAAACGAAGTCACCCAGGGTGGCGCGGGCGGTCAGGGTATCGGTGTCGGTGGCGCTGTTGTTGGCGGTGTTGGTGTCGGTGAAGCCCGACGGGCCCGACACGGTGGCGGTGTTGACCAAGGTGGTGCCGGTCGCCACGGTGCTGGCCTTCCAGACCAGGTAGTCGTTGTCGCAGCCCGCCACATTGGGGCCGGCGACAAAATAGACATACTTGGCGGTGCCGTCGAAGCCGGGCGGGTTCAGGGCCAGCACGTTGCCTTCGGCCGTGTTGGGCCCGAAGTCTCCGTACTTGAAGCTGAACTTGGTGGTCAGGGTCGACAGGTTGGGGTTGGCCGTGTTGGACCAGTACAGCGTGCCCATTTCGGCACCGCCCGAGCCGCCGCCATCCAGCGACGAGACCCACAGCGCGGTCCACTTGTCGCCGTCGGCCTTGGTCAGGCGGATCACCTCGGCATTGACCTGGTTGCTCAGCTCATTGACATTGCCGCCGCTGGTGGCCGGGTTGGGCTCACCGTTGGACGACACGCCCAGCCCGTGGTCGTCGGAAACATTGCGTTGCCACAGCTGGGTGTTGGTCGTGGCGTAGACACCTGCCGACGGCATGTAGAACGCATCGGCCCGCACGCCGTTGACGCTGATGTTCTGGCCCAGCCCGGTGTTCTCGGTACCCGCACCAAAGTTGGACACCTTCTCGACCAGCGACGCCATGCCCACCGTCGCCGTGACGGTGTAGGTGATGCTGCTGCCCACCGTCAGGTTGACGGTGTCCAGGATGTTGCCGGTGCCCGACAGGTCATTGCCGGTCGCGCCGCCACTGGCCACGCTGGTCCAGCTGATGTTGGTCAGATTGGCGGGCATCACGTCGCTGACCACGGCGTTGTAGGCATCGGTGCTGCCGACGTTGCTGGCAATGATCGTGTAGGTGATCACCTGGCTTGGCGACACCGTGGTCAGGCCGTCGGTCTTGCTGATGCACAGGTCGCCCTTGTTGACGACGATGCCAGCGTCCCAGCTCAGGTCGTTTTCGCCCTGATCCAGGGTCGTCTGGACGGTGGCACCGGTGCTGACATCCGCGTCGCTGTCGGTGGCGTCCGACGCCACCGTGTTGCCACCGGCGTCCTTGGACGTGAAAGCGTAGCCCGCTGGCAGCGATGCCTTGACAAACTGCACGCTGTAGGCGCCCGTTGCCAGGTTGCTGAACAGGTAGTTGCCAGTGGCGTTGGTGACCTGGGTGCCGACCACGGTGCCGCCGGCATTGAGCAGGTTCACCGTCACGCCAGCCACACCGGTTTCGTTGCTGTCCTGCACGCCGTCGCGGTCCGTGTCATACCAGACGCGGTCGCCCAGGCTGGCGGCTTTCAGTTCACCGAAGTTGTTCTCGGTGCTGTTGGCACCGGCCACCAGGGTGATGCCGCTGAGCTTGTCGTTGACGGCATTGCTGCCGCCGGTCGAGCCTGCGGTGTCTTTGCCGTCGAGGTAGCCGGCAGGCTGGGTCTCGGTGACGGTGTAGGTACCCGGGCGCAGGCCGACGAACTCGTAGAAGCCCAGCGCGTTGGTCGTGGTCGTAACGGTGACCGCCGCGCCCAGGTCGTTGGTGCCGGTCAGGGTGACCGTCACCCCGGCGATGGCCGGCTCGCTGTTGCGCACGCCGTCGTTGCCCGCGTCCTGGTAGACATAGCCCGACAGCTTGGCCGGCAGGATTTCGCCGAAGTTGTTGTTGTTGCTCACCAGGCCGGGGGTCAGCACGATGTTGCTGATCACCTCGTTGACGGTGGTGTTGCCGCCGGCGGTGCCCGCGGTGTCCTTGCCGTCGAGCTTGCCCGCGGGCTGGGTGAACTCGGTCACCGTGTAGTTGCCCGGGCGCAGGCCGGTAAAGCTGTAGCTGCCGTCGGCGGCGGTGACCGTGCTGGCCGTTACCGGCTGGCCCAGGTCGTTGGTGCCGCTCAGGTTGACCGTCACCCCGGCAAAGCCCACCTCGCCGGCTTGCTTGATGCCGTCGTTGTTGTCGTCGCAGTAGACAAACCCGTTGATCGCCGCCGCCGGCAGTTCACCGAAGTTGTTCTCGGTGCTGTTGGCACCGGCCACCAGGGTGATGGCGCTGAGCACGTCGTTGCCCACCGTGCCGCCGGTCGAGCCGGCGGTGTCCTTGCCGTCGATGTACGCCGCAGGCTGGGTCTCGGTCACGGTGTACGTGCCCGGGCGCAGATTCAAGAACTGATAGAAACCGGCTGCGTCGGTGGTGGTCGTGGCGGTGACCGCGGCGCCCAGGTCGTCGGTGCCGGTCAGCGTGACCGTCACCCCGGCAATCGCCGGCTCGCTGTTGCGAAGGCCGTCGTTGCCCACGTCCTCGTAGACATAGCCCGACAGCTTGGCCGGCAGGATCTCGCCGAAGTTGTTCTCTTGGCTGTGCTGACCAAAGGCGAGCGGGATACCGATGATCTGGTCGTTGGTGGCGGCCGACCCACCCGTCGTGCCTGCCGTGTCCTTGCCGTCGAGGTAGGCGACGGGTTGGGTCTCGACGACGGTGTAGGTGCCGGCGCGCAGACCGGCAAACTCGTAGTAGCCCGCCGCGTTGGTCACGGTGGTTGCGGCCACGGCGGCGCCCAGATCGTTGACGCCCGACAACGTGACGGTCACACCGGCGATGGCCAACTCGGTGTTCCGTACGCCGTCGTTGCCGGCGTCCTCATAGACAAAGCCTGAGATCTTGGCCGCTGCCGGTGCGATCAAGCCTGCGTCCAGGGTCTGGTTTGATTGGCCGACTGCCAGCGTGACGATCTGGCTGAAGCCAGTGGCGGCATCGGCGTCGCTGTCGACGGCGTCCTGGCTGTTGCCCGCCGCATCCCTTGTCGTGAACTGGTAGGTCGGCGCAATGAACTTGACCTGGTAGTCACCGGCTTTTAGGCCGTTGAACTGGTAGTAGCCCTGCTCGACCGCCGCTGTGCTGAAGTCGTCGCCGGTCACGGTGCTGGAGATCAGGTTGCCGCTGCTGTCGTACAACTGGACGATCACACGATCAACGCCCGCCTCGCCGCTGTCCTGGATGCCGTTGGCGTTGCTGTCGAGCCAGACGAAATTGCCGAGTTTGGCGCTCTGAAGCTGGATGATCAGGGGCTGGACGTTGCCGGCCGGGTCGATGATGGTCGAGAAGAAGGCGTCGGTCGGCAAACCGCCGTTGCCACTGGCCACGGCTGCCTGGGCCGATGTCACCAGAAAGTCGACATCGGCCGTGCTGATGATGTTGCGGTTGTTGTCGTTCAACGCCAATGTCTGGCCGGCGCCGGCAATCTGGGCATCGGTAAATCCGACGATTTTCCAGATGGCCAGTTGCACTTCGCCAAAGTTGAACTGCCCGCCGAACTTGGCGTCGGAGGTGAAGTTTTGTGCCAGGATCCAATTGATCTGGTCCACCTCGCCCTGCGAGACCGAATTGAAACCGATCGGTACATACGACGCCGGGGTATTGCCGGCGTAGTTTTGCGCCTGGTATTCGGGCGTGACGTTGATGGATTGAATCGGGTTCAGGCAGTAGGCATCGTAGGTGCCGTTCGGAATGAGCGGATCGGTGCTGTTGGTGACGACCAGGTCAAAAAACTCGGAGCACCAAGGTCGGGTGACTGCCCGTAAGCAGTGCCTGAAGCGTTGACTGCCGACGACGTGACTCGAATGGTGAAAGTGCTCATGGATTTTTTGACCTCGTTCTATTGATGGGTTTTGCGCTTGCCGACCGGCATAGGGGCCTGCACCGCTGCTGATGTGGACTCGACCCTTGCAGGACGCTGGGCGCCTGGTCGACTTTTGACAGGACAGGATGTTGGTGAACTGAGCGCTGTACAGGGCAATGTCAGCGCCGAATAAATAGCGACCGGATGAAAATTCAAACCGGCCGCCGTCGTATTACTTCTTCTTCTTCTTCAGCGCCACCGCGATCACGCCAACCAGGGCAACGCCAACCAGGCCGATCGAACTCGGCTCCGGAAGAAGGTTGAGACCGGCAAATGCCACCCCAGACGTTGCAACCAAACCTGCGACAACCGCACCGACGAACTTGCTGATGGATTTCATAGCTACTCCAGCTGAAAATTTTGACTTTGAAAAGCACTTTTGACCAACTGTGCACTTGTCCACACTAGTGCGCAGACCATCATATTTAGTAATTTACGTACCAGCAAACACACCTGCTTACAGATCAAGGACTTGCGGTGGGCATCACCCCGAGGCGCTTTGGTGTTGTAAGAAAAATCGACAGTCGCTGTAGGGATTTCTCGACTCGTGAAGCACATCCAGCGTCAGCTGACAAGACCCACAGGGTCATCAGTCCTGCTTTTAGATGAACAGTTGGCGAAACTAAGCCGCATGTAGCCAGTCAATGCCAACAACATCACGATCAAAGGCGCTGTTTCATTCGATCTTGCGCACTGATCTCATGCCGCGGGTGGGCTTCGAGGCTTGTATCCAGGCGTAAGCAAATGTCGCGTTAATCAAGGCGAGGTCGCGACCTGTTGTCAGCGAAAGCCGGGGCTATGGCCAACGGCCGCGCCAGAGCGGCGTCGAGCCTGCCTGCCGTGGCTGCCTCACCTTACAATTCGCGGATGGTTGCCTTGTTCAATCTCACGGTCCGCGTGTTTGCCGCCACGCGCCGCCAGACCACGCGCGACCGAATTCAGCGCTCGCCGCTCTGACGCTGCCGCTTGCGGCAGCCAGCCGGCACCGCCCGGCGGCTGCCGCGCCAATCGCTCACCCCAAGCCTTGACGAGCGCGCCGGTCACCCCGGCGTGACGCTGCCATGACCGACGCCACCCCTGCTCAAGACCCTCAAGCCGCCGCACCCGCCGCCGCACCTGACGCGCCCGACTACCGCGCCACCCTGAACCTGCCTGACACGCCGTTCCCGATGCGCGGTGACCTGCCCAAGCGCGAGCCGGGCTGGGTCAAGCAGTGGGCCGACGAGGGCCGCTACAAGCAGTTGCGCGACGCCCGCTGCAACGCGCCCAAGTTCATCCTGCACGACGGCCCGCCCTACGCCAACGGCCAGATCCACATGGGCCATGCGGTCAACAAGGTGCTCAAGGACATGGTCGTCAAGGCCCGGCAGTTGGCCGGCTTCGATGCGCAGTACGTGCCGGGCTGGGATTGCCACGGCCTGCCGATCGAAAACGCGATCGAGAAGAAGCATGGCCGCAAGCTCAGCCGAGACGAGATGCAGGCCAAGAGCCGCGCCTTCGCCACCGAGCAGATCGCCCAGCAAAGCGTTGACTTCCAGCGCCTGGGCATCCTGGGCGATTGGGAGCACCCCTACCGCACGATGGACTTTGCCAACGAGGCGGGTGAGTTGCGCGCCTTCAAGCGGGTGATCGAGCGCGGTTTTGTCTACCGCGGCTTGAAGCCGGTGTACTGGTGTTTTGATTGCGCCAGCTCGCTGGCCGAGTTCGAGATCGAGTACGCCGACAAAAAGAGCCAGACCCTGGACGTGGCTTTTCCGTGCGCCGAGCCCGACAAGCTGGCGGCCGCGTTTGGCCTGGCCGCGCTGGTCAAGCCGGCCTCGGCCGTGATCTGGACCACCACCGCCTGGACCATCCCGGCCAACCAGGCGCTCAACCTGAACCCGACTCTCGAGTACGCGCTGGTCGATACCGAGCGCGGCCTGCTGGTGCTGGCGGCGTCCTTGGTCGAGAGCTGCCTGCTGCGCTACGGCCTCACCGGCAACGTGCTGGCCACCACGCTGGGCGAGCAGCTGGCCGGCATCAACTTCCGCCACCCGCTGCATGCGGCAGACGCCGGTTACGACCGGCTCAGCCCGGTCTACCTGGCCGACTACGCCACGGCCGATGACGGTACCGGCCTGGTGCACTCCTCACCCGCCTACGGCGTGGACGACTTCAACAGTTGCCGGGCGCACGGGCTGGCGCTGGACGACATCCTGAACCCGGTGCAAGGCTACGGCAGCTACGCCGCCGACTTCCCGTTGTTTGGCGGCCAGAACATCTGGAAGGCGGTACCGGTGATCATCGAGGCGCTGCGCGGCGCCGGTGCCTTGCTGGCCACCGAGACCATCACCCACAGCTACCCGCACTGCTGGCGCCACAAGACACCGGTGATCTACCGTGCCGCCGCACAGTGGTTCATCCGCATGGACGAGGGCGAGGGTGTGTTCACCACGGACAAGGCGCCCCAGACCTTGCGCCAGATGGCGTTGGACGCGATAGCGCACACCGGCTTTTACCCCGAGAACGGCCGTACCCGGCTGCGCGACATGATCGCCAACCGGCCCGACTGGTGCATCAGCCGCCAGCGCAGCTGGGGTGTGCCGATCCCGTTCTTCCTGCACAAGGAGACCGGCGAGCTGCACCCGCGCACGATGCAGATCCTGGACCAGGCAGCGGCCATCGTCGAGCAGGGCGGCATCGAGGCCTGGAGCCGCGCCACGACCGAAGAAATCTTGGGCATCGAAGACGCACCCTCGTATGCCAAGAGCAGCGACATCCTGGAGGTCTGGTTCGACTCGGGCTCGAGCTTCTGGCATGTGCTGCGCGGCACCCACAGCGATGCGTCGTCTGGCACTGGCAGCAGCCTGGGCCACCACGACACCGGCCCCGAGGCCGACCTGTACCTGGAGGGCCACGACCAGCACCGCGGCTGGTTCCACTCGTCCCTGCTGCTGGCCAACGCGGTCTATGGCCGTGCGCCGTACCGAGGCCTGTTGACCCACGGTTTTACCGTGGACAACCAGGGCCGCAAGATGAGCAAGAGCCTGGGCAACGGCATCGAGCCGCAAGTGGTGAGCCAGAAGCTGGGCGCCGAAATCATCCGGCTGTGGGTGGCGTCCAGCGATTACTCGGGCGACATCGCCGGCGACGACAAGATCCTGGCGCGGGTGGTGGACGGCTACCGCCGTATCCGCAACACGCTGCGCTTCTTGCTGGCCAACGTCAGCGACTTCGATGTGGCCACCGACAGCGTGGGCGCGGACGAGATGCTGGAGATCGACCGTTTTGCGCTGGCCCGCGCCAGCGCCTTGCAAGACGAGATCCTGGCGCACTACGAGGTCTACGAGTTCCACCCGGTGGTGTCCAAACTGGGCATCTACTGCTCGGAGGACCTGGGCGCGTTTTACCTCGACGTGCTGAAGGACCGGCTCTACACCACCGGCGCCAAGAGCCTGGCGCGGCGCAGCGCACAAACTGCGCTGTGGCACATCACCCAGGCCATGCTGCGCTGGATGGCGCCGTTCCTGAGCTTCACCGCTGAAGAAGCCTGGGGCCTGTTTGCGCCCGGCCATGGCACGATCTTCAAGCAGACCTACTGGCCGCTGGCCACGCCGGACGCCGCACTGCTGGCCAAGTGGGCCGCCATTCGCGAGGTGCGCGAGGCGGTGAACAAGGCGATCGAGGACGTGCGCAAGGCCGGTGGTGTGGGCTCGTCGCTGCAGGCCACGGTGGTGGTCACGGCGCCGCCCGAGACCCACGCGCTGCTGGCCTCGCTGGGCGAGGACCTGAAGTTCGTGCTGATCACCTCGGCCGCCACATTGGTGGCGGGCGACACGTTGACGGTGAGCGTGATACCGGCCACCGCGCCCAAGTGCGCGCGCTGCTGGCATTACCGGGATGACGTGGGCGTGGATGCTGCGCACCCGACGATTTGCGGCCGCTGCACAACCAACCTGCACGGCAGCGGCGAGTTGCGCATGATCGCCTGATGCCGCGCAGGCGGCTGGTTTGGTGGCCGGTCTGGCGGTTTCTGCGGCCAGGGTCGCCATCGGCTGCGTGGTACAAACAATCTCTTTAGCCTGATCGATGTGTTGGCAAGGGCTGCACCGCCATGCGCCACCCCCCTGATTCCGCAACCCTGTCCGTGCCGTCCGCGTCGCAACAGCGCCCACACTGGCCGGCACTGCTGCTGGCGGCCGGTTGTGTGGTGGTGTTGGCCGGTATCGGCATCAGCTGGGCCTTCAAGACCGAGCGCGCTCGCGCCGAGGCCCAGTTGCAGGCCGTGGCGGACCTGCGCCAGACCCAGGTAGAAAGCTGGCTGGGTGAAAAACTGAACCTGGCGCGCCTGGTCGCCACCAGCGTGGTCTACGCCGACCTGTACGTCCAGTGGCGGGACCGCGGTGACCAGGCCGCCTCCACCAGGCTGTTGGGCCGCCTGACCGAGCTGGGCCAATTTGTGCAGACCGACGGCGTGCTGTTGCTCGACGAGCAGGCAGCCGTGGTGCCCGGGGGCCCGCCGGGAGCCGCCACGGCGCCCGGCAGCTCAACCGCCGCCGCATCCGCCGCCGCGACCGCCGCTGCAGTGCCGCCAGAGCTGAAAGCCACCGCGTTGCGGTCGATGGCCAGCGGCCAGGTGCTGCACACCAGCCTGTACCGGGCGGATGCCGCCGATCTGCCGTTGCGGCTGGACATCGTGATCCCGCTGTTGCGCAGCGGCACACCGGCCCGGGGCGTGGTGGTGCTGCGGCTGGATCCGCGCAAGGTGCTCTACCCCATGCTGCGCAGCTGGCCGGTGCCCAGCGACAGTGGCGCCACGGTGCTGTGGCAGCGTGAGGGCGAGCAGATGCGGGCGTTGAGTGAACTGCGTCTGGACGGCGGGGCCGTCGACAGCGCCGCCGGTATCGCCGCTGACCATGCTGCCGCCTTGGCGCAGGCCGGCCGGTTTGTGCGGCCGCTCGGTGCGGTCGGCGCGCTGGTCGAACGCGCCAGGCGCGGCGAGGTGCTGCCAGACGAGGTGCTGGCAACCACCGACGCCCGGGGGCAGACCGTTTTGCTGGTGGTGCGCCTGATCGCCAACACCGACTGGTGGCTGATGACCCGGCTTGGGCAGCGTGAAATCGACGCCCCGGCCTGGGCCATTGCGGGCTGGGTGGCGGCCATGGCCACCGTGCTGCTGTTGGCGCTGGGGGCCGCCGCCCGCCTGTTGGTGCAGCGTGAGGCCTTGCGACGGTCCGAAGCCGAGGCCCAGGGGCAACGCGCATTGCTGCGCTCGCTGCAGCTGCTGCAGGCCATCTCCGACAACGCCGGCGACATCATCTTTGCCAAGGACCTGCAGGGTCGCTACCAGTTCTTCAACCGCATGGCCGGCGAGGAGGTTGGCCTGAGCGCAGATCAGGTGCTGGGCCGGGACGATACCCAGATCTTCGGCCCCGAGGTGGCGGCGCGCCTGCGTGCCAACGACGCCCGCGTGCTGGAGATCGGCCACAACCAGCGATTCGAGGAGGAGGTCGACACCCCGCAAGGGCCGCAGATCAACCTCAGCACCAAGGGCCCGCTGCGTGACGCCGAAGGCCGGGTCGTGGGCCTGTTCGGCGTCAGCCGCAACATCACGCCACAGCGCCAGGCTGAGCGTGCGCTGCGCGAGAGCGAGGCGCACTACCGCTCGGTGGTGTCAGTGCTGGGCGAAGGCATCCTGGTCTGCGACCCGCAGGGCCGGGTGCTGAGCTGCAACCCGGCGGCCGAACGCATCATCGGTCTGCGCCAGCAGGACTGGCAGGGCCGCCCGGTAGTACTGCCGGGCTGGACCTTGCTGCGGGACGATGGCAGCGACATGCCCTTTGCCGATTCACCACCCGGCCAGGTATTGGCCGGTGCGCCGGCGCAGATCGGCGTGCTGCTGTCCACCCGCAGCCCGGCGGGCCAGGCTGTCTGGTTGCAGGTCAGCGCCCAGCCTGTGCTCAGCCCGGACAGCGGCGCGCTGTTGGCGGTGGTGACGCTGTTTTCCGATGTCACGTCGCGCCAGCAGCAAGCCGACGAACTGGCCCGGCACCGGCTGCACCTGCAAGCGCTGGTGGACGAGCGCACCCAGGCGCTGCAGCAGGCCAACACCCAGATGGCCGAGGCGGTGCGCTTTGCCCGCGCCGTGGCCGACAACCTGCCGGGCCGGGTGGCCTACCACGACCGCGACCTGCGCTGCCGCTTTGCCAACCCCAGTTTTTGCACCTGGCTGGGGCTGGCGCATGACCAGATCATCGGCCGGCCGCTGCGTGAGCTCTTCGATGATGCCGCCTTTGCAGAACGTGCGCCGCTGCTTGAAGGCGGGCTGGCGGGCCAGACCCGAGTCGTCGAGCGCAAGTCGGCCGGCCCCGATGGCACGGTGTTGTTCCACCAGGTGCACTACCTGCCCGACCGGCGCGCCGACGGCACAGTGCACGGCCTGTTTGTCGTGGCCTACGACATCAGCGCGCTCAAGCACGCCGAGGCTCGGCTGAACCGGCTCAACGCCGAGTTGATGACCGCACGCGACCTGGCCGATGCCGCCAACCGGTCCAAGAGTGCCTTTCGGGCCAACATGAGCCACGAGATCCGCACCCCGATGAACGCCATCATCGGCCTGGCCCACCTGGTGCAACGCGACACCCGCGACGCACTGCAGCGCGACCGGCTGGTCAAGGTCTCGAACTCGGCCCAGCATCTGCTGCATGTCATCAACGACATCCTGGACCTGTCCAAGATCGAGGCTGGCCGGATGGCGCTGGAAGCGATCCCGTTTTCACTCGACACCGTGCTGGCCCGCAGCTTCGAGATGGTGGCCGACCGGGCACGCGAAAAAGGCCTGGAGCTGGTGCTCGACACCGACCACCTGCCCGACCCCCTGGTGGGTGACCCGACCCGCCTGGCCCAGGCCCTGATCAACCTGCTGGCCAATGCGGTCAAATTTACCGAGACTGGCTGGGTGCGGTTGATCGGCGAAAAGCTCAGCGTTGAGGGCGACCGGGTGCAGGTGCGCTTTTCGGTGCAAGACACCGGCATCGGCATCCCGGCCGAGCGCCTGGGCGACTTGTTCACTGCCTTTGAGCAACTCGACAGCAGCACCAGCCGGCGCCACGATGGCACCGGCCTGGGCCTGGCGCTGACCCAGCGCCTAGCCAGCCTGATGGGCGGCGAGGTGGGTGTGAGCAGCGAGCCTGGCGTGGGCAGCCGGTTCTGGTTCACCGCCTGGCTGGGCCAGGGCGCAGCGCCGATGCACAACCCGACGCGCTTGAACGGGCGCCGGGTGCTGCTGGTCGATGACTTGCCCGAAGCGCTGGCCGCACTGGGCGACCGTTTGCGCATGTTCGGCATGCGGGTCGATCCGGTGGCCTCGGGCGCGCAGGCCCTGGTGTTGGCCGAGCGGGCCATCCAGGCCGGGGAAAGCTACGACGCCCTGATGATCGACTGGCGCATGGCGCCGATGGACGGCATCGTCACGCTGGGCCGGCTGCGTGCCTTGCTGGGCGACGGCCTGCCGCCAGCGGTGCTGGTCACCGCCCACGACGACGACACGATGCGCCGTGACGCCCAGATCGAGCGCTTCGACGCGGTCCTGGTCAAGCCGATCACCGCATCCGCGCTGCACGACACCTTGCTGCGGGTGCTGGGCCGTGAGACGGTGCAGCTGCATGACGACAGGGCCCCCGGTGCCGCCGAGCGTGTGCTGCGCGACCGGCACAGCGGCGCCCGGGTCTTGCTGGTCGAGGACAACCCGGTCAATCAGGAGGTCGGGCTGGCGCTGCTGCAACTCGTCGGCCTGGCGGTCGATCTGGCCGACGACGGCGCGCAGGCGGTTGAACTGGCCAGGCGCCAGCCTTACGGCCTGGTGCTGATGGACATGCGAATGCCCGGCATGGACGGCCTGACCGCCACCCGCGAGCTGCGCCGGCTCGGTGTCACCACCCCGATCATTGCCATGACGGCCAATGCCTTTGGCGAGGACCGTGCCGCTTGCCTGGACGCCGGCATGAACGACCACGTCGCCAAGCCAGTCAACCCCGAGCAGCTCTACACCACCTTGCTTCGCTGGTTGCCCGGCGCCCGGCCGGTGGCTGGCGCGGGCGATCAGCCTGCGGCGCCGCTGCTTGACCAGCTCGCGGCCTTGCCCGGCATCGACACCTTCCTGGCGCTGCGCTCGGCCGGTGGGCTGGCCGGTGGGCTGCGCCGGGTGCTGCAGGTGTTTGCCCAGCACTATGCCGACGGCCTGCCCGAATTGCTGCGCAAGGGCGGCGACGAGCGTCTGCTGGTCTGGCGGCTGGCGGCCGATGCGCTGCAAGATGCTTGCGGCGCCATCGGCGCGGTCGGCCTGCAGGCGCAGGCGCAGCGGCTGGAGGCAGCCTGCCGTGGCACGACCGCTGCAGCGGCAGCATTGGCCGACGACGCCGAGGCGCTGCAAGCCGCGCTGAAAGCCCTGGCCAGGGTGCTGGCCGATCTGTTGGCCCGCACTCGGGCCTGATGACCCCGGCGCCGGCGCCATCCGCCTGTCAGCCCAACCCTGGCCGCCCGCCGGCCCACCGGAGACCCGGCATGAGCACCCCTGACATCCCGCTGCACGAGCACCTGCGGGCCCATGCCCGCCGCCAGCCCGACAAGCCGGCCTACCTCTGGTACGGCCAAGCCATCAGCTATGCCGAGCTGGACGCCGCCAGCGACGCCTTTGCCGCCCGGCTGGCGGCGCTGGGGGTAAAAGCGGGCGATCCGGTGGCGCTTTTTTTGGGCAATTGCCCGCAGTACGTGATGGCGCACCTGGGCATCCAGAAGCTGGGCGCCGTCGTCTGCCCCTGCGGCCCGCTGAACAAGGCGCACGAGCTGCGCTACCAGCTCGACGACCTGCAGGCGCGGGTGATCGTGGCCGCCGCACCGCGTCCACCACCGCACTGGCCCATGTGTTCGTGGTGCACTGCGCCGACCTGTTGCCCGCACTGCCCAGCATCGACGCGCCGGCCGAGCTGTTGCAGATGCAAGCCGATGCGCCGGCCGCCGCACGCCCGCTGCCAGCGGGTTGCGAGGACTTTTTGGCCGCCTGCCGCAGCGGCGCCGCCTGCCCGCCGGTGACGGTCGGCCTGCACGATGTGGCGCTGATGACCTATACCTCGGGCACCACCGGCCTGCCCAAGGGCGCGATGCTGAGCTTCGACAATGCGCTTTTCAAGACTCAGGCGGCGGCCGAGTGTCTGGGCGTACGCAACGGCGTTGCCGGCGGTGATGTGCTGCTGGCGATCGCACCGCTCTACCACATCGCCGGCATGCTGATGGGCATCAACATCACCCTGTATACCGGGGCCACCACGGTGCTGCTGTACCGCTTCGATCCGCTGGCGGTACTGCAGGCGATAGCCCGCCACCGGGTCAGCTGGTGGTACAGCATCGCGCCGATGAACCTGGCCTGCATGGCGGTGCCGACGCTGGCAACGTTCGAGTTGTCGAGCCTGCGCATCAACCCCGTCACCAGCTTCGGCGTCACCTTCACCGAGGGCCTGGCCCAGCAGTGGCGCGGGCACGCACCGAACTGCCAGAGCTTCGAGGCGGCCTACGGCCTGTCGGAGACGCACACTTGCGACACCTGCATGCCACGCGATGCGGTGCGCTGGGGCACGCATGGCCGGCCGGTCACCGGCGTGAGCGTCCGTATCCTCGACCCGGAATCTGGCGCCGAGCGGGCGACCGGCGAGCCCGGCGAAATCGTGCTCAAGAGCCGCGGCAGCTTTCTGGGCTACTGGAACAAGCCCGAGGCCACCGCCAAGACGCTGCGGGACGGCTGGGTCCACACCGGCGACATCGGCCGGATCGATGACCAGGGCTACCTGACCTTCATCGGCCGGACCAAGGAGATGATCAAGGTGTCGGGCTACAGCGTGTTCCCGGAAGAGGTCGAAACCATTTTGATCAAGCACCCGGCGGTGGCCCAGGCAGCCGTGATCGGCGGGCCGGATGCCGAGCGCGGTGAGGTGGTGCGGGCGTTTGTCGTGCTCAAACCCGGCCAGGCGCTGGACGAGGCCGGGCTGATCGCCTGGTCGCGCGACAACATGGCCATCTACAAGGCGCCCAAGACCGTGCGCTTTGTTGACGCCTTGCCCGCCACCGGCGCCGGCAAGGTGCTGCGCCGCCTGTTGAAAGACGAGACCTAAAATGTTCAAGAAAATCCTGATCGCCAACCGGGGCGAGATCGCCATCCGCATCCTGCGCGCCGCGCAAGACTTGGGGCTAGGCACCGTCAGCGTCTACGCCCGCGACGACGCCGGCGCGCTGCACAGCACGCTGGCCGACGAGGCCGCAGCACTCGACGCCACCGGCCCCGCCGCCTACCTCGACATCGGCGCGTTGATCAAAGTGGCGCGCCTGTACGGCTGTGAGGCGGTGCACCCGGGCTACGGCTTCTTGAGCGAACGGGCCGACTTTGCCCAGGCCTGTGCCGACGCCGGCCTGGTGTTCATCGGCCCGACCCCGGCACAGCTGGCGCTGTTTGGCGACAAGGCCAGCGCCCGGCAACTGGCGGCCGAGCACGGCGTGCCGTTGCTGCCGGGCACCCCAGCGGCATCATTGGCCCGCATCCAGGCCTTTTTTGCCGACCAGCGCCAGCGTGATCCGGCCTGCGGCGTGATGCTCAAGGCCGTGGCTGGGGGTGGCGGGCGCGGCATGCGCGCCGTGCTGGACCCGGCCAACCTGCCCGAGGCCTATGCCCGCTGCGCGGCCGAGGCGCTGGCGGCGTTTGGCGTCGGCGATGTCTACGCCGAAAAGCTGATCCCCCGTGCCCGCCACCTGGAGGTGCAGGTGATCGGTGACGGCCGCCAAGTGATGGCGCTGGGCGAGCGTGAATGCACGCTGCAGCGGCGGTTCCAAAAACTGGTGGAGATCGCGCCCAGCCCCAGCCTGTCGCCCGCGTTGCGCGCGCAGTTGCTGGCCGCCGCTTTGACACTGGCGCGATGCACCGCTTACCAAGGCCTGGGCACCTTCGAGTTTTTGGTCGACGCGCAATCGGCAGACCAGCCGTTTGTCTTCATCGAGGCCAATCCGCGCTTGCAGGTCGAGCACACGGTGACCGAAGAAGTCACCGGCGTCGATCTGGTGCAGGCCCAGATCGCGATTGCCGCCGGCGCCACGCTGGCCGCCCTGGGGCTGGACCCGGCCAACCCGCCGGTCGCCCGTGGTTTTGCGGTGCAGTGGCGCATCAACGCCGAAACCCTGGACCCACAAGGCCAGGCCCGGCCGGCCAGTGGCCTGATCACCCGCTGCGACTTGGCCCACGGCCCCGGCGTGCGGGTGGACAGCCATGCGCGGGCGGATTTGTCGCCGTCGCCGCACTACGACAGCCTGCTGGCCAAGCTGATCGTCAGCCACCGCAGCGGGCATTTTGACGACGTGCTGCGGCGCTCGCAGCGGGCCCTGGCCGAATGCCGGATCGACGGCCTGGCCACCAACCTGCCGCTGCTGCGGGTGCTGGCGGCCGATGAAGCACTGCACCACAACACCGTGCACACCCGCTGGCTGGAAGAACAGTGGCCCCGGCTGCAAGACCGGCTGGCCGGCCACACCGATGCCGCACCGCCCCCTGCCACAGCCCGCGCGCCAGGGCCGGGCACCGAGCCGCCACTGCCCGACGGCCAGACGGCGCTGCGTGCTCCGATGGCCGGCCGGCTGGTGCAGTTCAACGCCGCAGTGGGCGAAACCCTGGCCGCCGGCGCCGAGGCGCTGGTGCTCGAAGCCATGAAGATGCAGCACGGCCTGGCCACGCCCGGCGCGGTGCGCGTGGCCGCGTTGTGCGTGGCGCCGGGCGACTTTGTCAACGAGGGCCAGCGCCTGCTGTTGCTTGAAGCGCTGGACGACACCCTGGCCGTGACTGCTGACAAACGGGCCCACGACCCCGACCACATCCGGCCCGACCTGCAACGGGTGCAAGCCCGTGATGCCCTGCTGCTGGACGCCGCCCGGCCCGAGGCGGTAGCACGCCGCCACAAGGCCGGTGGCCGCACCGCACGCGAAAACGTCGATGACTTGTGCGATACCGGCAGCTTTATCGAGTACGGCGCCTACGCGGTGGCCGCGCAGTCCCGCCGCCGCACGCAAGACGACCTGGTCCGCAACACCCCGGCCGACGGCATGGTCACCGGCATCGGCGCCGTCAACAGCGCCGAGCACGGCCCCGAGCGCAGCCGCTGCGCGGTGATGGCCTATGACTACACCGTGCTGGCCGGCACCCAGGGCTGGCGCAACCACCATAAAAAAGACCGGCTGCTGGGCCTGGCCCATCAGTGGGGTCTGCCCACCGTGCTGTTTGCCGAGGGCGGCGGCGGCCGACCGGGTGATGTGGACATGCCGATCGTTGCCGGCCTGAACAACCACACCTTCAGCCAGTTTGCCGCGCTCTCAGGCAAGGTGCCGGTGGTGGGCGTGGTGCATGGCCGCTGCTTTGCCGGCAACGCCGCGCTGTTGGGCTGTGCCGACGTGATCATCGCGACAAAGTCGGCCAACATCGGCCTGGGCGGGCCGGCAATGATCGAAGGCGGCGGGCTGGGGGTGTTCCGGCCCGAGGAGATCGGCCCGGCGGTTGATTTGCACCACAACGGCGTGATCGATGTGCTGGTGGCCGACGAAGCGGCGGCCGTGGCCACCACGCGCCAGTACCTGGGCTACTTCCAGGGCCGCAACCCACACTGGACCGCGGGCGACGCGCGCGCGCTGCGCCACCTGATCCCCGAAAACCGGCTGCGGGTCTACAACATGCGCGCGGTGGTCAGTGCGCTGAGCGACACCGGGTCGGTGCTGGAGCTGCGCGCCGGTTTTGGCCACGGCATGGTCACCGCGCTGGCCCGCATCGAGGGCCGACCGATCGGCATCTTCGCCAACAACCCGCACCACCTGGGCGGCGCGATCGACCCGGACGGCGCCGACAAGGCAGCACGCTTCATGCAACTGTGCAACGCGCATGGCATCCCGCTGCTGAGCCTGTGCGACACCCCCGGCTTCATGGTCGGGCCCGAGGTTGAGCGCCAAGCCCAGGTGCGCCACGCCTGCCGGATGTTTGTCACCGCCGCGCATTTGCAGGTGCCTTGTTTCACGGTGGTGGTGCGCAAGGGCTACGGCCTGGGCGCGCAGGCGATGGCGGTGGGCGGCTTCGATGCGCCGGTGTTCACGGTGGCCTGGCCGTCGGCCGAGTTTGGCGCGATGGGGCTGGAGGGCGCCGTCAAGCTGGGCTTCAGCAAGGAGCTGGCCGCCGCCGCCGTGGGCCCGCAGCGCGAGGCGCTGTACGCCCAGCTGGTGGCCCAGCAGTACGCCAACGGCTCGGCCATCAACATGGCCACCACGCTGGAGATCGACGCGGTGATCGACCCGGCCGAGACCCGGGCCTGGCTGGTGCGCGGGCTGGACAGCGCGGCCGGTGCGGCCGATTCGACGCGTCGCAGCGCCAGCGGCGCACGGTTTGTCGATGTCTGGTGAGCTTGGCCAGCGCTTCTGGGCGGGTTTGATGCCCGGCGGTGGTCGTGGTGCACCGCTGATCGTCGGGACAAGCCTGGCCTGACACCGCTCTGCCTTGGCTGGCCTGGCGCCGGTCGATGGCAGACTGCGCACCATGGCCCGCCATCCCCGCCCTGACCGGGCATCCCCGTCGCAAACCAGCGGCCGCAAGTTCGGCCGGGCGCTGGGCCGTGTGCTCGGGCGGGTCGCAGTGGGCGCCGTGGCCTTGTTGTCGGGCCTGGTCTTGCTGATTTCGGCCACGCTGCTGGCGGGGCTGTGGCTGGGGCTGGAGGCGGCGCCCCGGGTGCCGCAGGCCGCGCCCGCCAGCGTGGACGACATCGACCGCGCGCTGCGCATGCTGCGCCGCCACGATCCGCGCGGCCGCCTGCCCGGCATCCAGCGCAACGTCACGCTGACGCCACGCGACCTGGAGCTGCTGGTCGCACAAATTGGCCGGCGCAGGGGCGAGCCCGGGGTGAAGGTGACTTTGCAATCGGGCGCGGCCCGGCTGCAACTCAGCCTGCCGGTGCCGGCCAACCGATTTGGCCACTGGCTCAACATCGATGCCCAGCTGCGCGAGAAGCCCGGCCTGCCCATGCTGCAGCAGCTCACCATCGGCCGGCTGCAGGTGCCCGGCTGGCTGGCCGAGGCCGCGTTGCCGTCGCTGCTTGCGCTGGCCGATGTGCAAAAGCAGGCCGACATGGTGCGGCGCCTGGTCAACCACGTGGCTGTCACGCCGCAGCAACTCACCGTCACCTACGCCTTGCCGGCCAGTCCCCAGCAGGAGCTGGCCGTCGGCTTGCTGACACCGGACGACCAGGCCCGGCTGCAGGTCTACACCCAGCGCCTGGCCGAGCTGAGCGCCCAGCTGGCCGCCACCGGCCCGGTGTCGCTGGCCCGCCTGCTGCCGCCGGTGTTTGCGCTGGCACGCGAGCGGTCACCCGACAGCGCGACTGCCGCGCGTGAAAACCGGGCGGCGCTGATGGCGCTGGCCTTTCTGGTCAACGACCAGGCGCTGCCCGGTTTCCTGGCCGACCTGCAGGGCGCCCAACCGGGCCAACCGGCCCGGCCGCTCAAGGTCACGCTGCTGGGCCGGCACGACACGCCGCAACACTTCCTGATCTCGGCAGCGCTGTCGGCCAAGGGCGGCGGCGCGCTGGCCAACGCGATCGGCTTGTACAAGGAGGTGGCCGACTCGCAGGGCGGCAGCGGCTTCAGCTTCAACGACCTGGCCGCCGACCGGGCCGGCACCCGCCTGGGCCTGCTGGCGGTGGGCGACCCGCTGGCGTTCCAGGCCCGGCTGGCTGCAGGCGTGATCGAAGCCGACCTGATGCCGGCGGTGGCCGACTTGCCGGAGGCGATGAACGCCCGCGAGTTCCGTAACCGCTTCGGCGGTGTGGGTGCGCCGGCCTACCGGCAGATGATGGACGACATCGAAGCCCGCCTGAACGGGCTGAGCCTGCTGCAACCGCCCCCCTGAGGGGGCTCAGGCTCTCAGTGCAGGATCAGCAAGGGCAAGCTGGTCTGGGCCAGCACCTGCTTGGTGTGCGAGCCAAACAGCAACTCGCCAAAGGTGCCGCGGCCGTGCGTCAGCATCACGATCATGTCGCAGCCCGAGTTCTCGGCCTGGTCGATGATCGCCCGGTCCACGCCATCGGTACGGGCGTGCAGGCCGGTGAAGCTGACGCCGACCTCGGCCGCCATCTGCTCAAAGCGCGTCAGGATGGCGCGGGCGTGGGCGTCGGTACGCTCGATATGGCGCGTGCTGGCGGCCTCGTAAGCCTGGATCGTGCCGCCCATGGTGGGCATGGGCACATCGGGTTCCACCACAAAGCCGGTGATGGCAGCACCCAGCTGGTGCGCCAAGTCGATGCTGGCCTGCATGGCCCGCTGGCTTTGTGCACCACCGTCCACCGGTACGAACAGGTTTTTGATCATGACAGGCTCGGGTTGTTTCGATGCTTGTCACTCTAGACCGCTGTGCCGGCCTGCATCTTGATGCGGGTCAAGACGCCGGCGCAGCGGCCTGCCGCCTCAGGACGAAGCGGCGGACGCGGCTGGTGCTGCCGACGCCGCTGGCGCTGCCGACGCCGCCGGCTCGGCCGGGGCGCTGGTTTCGGTGCCGTGTTTTTCACCGCTCATGTCGATGTCGCCACCGGCCTTCTTGAGGATGAACAGGGCCAGCGCCGCAAAGACGATGAAGCCAAGAACGAGTTTCCACATGGTGTTGCAATCCGGTTGGGGTGGCTGAAAACAGGCCGGGCGCCCTGAGGCGCCCGGCCTAGCTGTCGCACGCGGCGACGGCAGCAAGATCAGTCGCGGGCGTAGATGTCCACGTCCTTGGTCTCTTTCACGAACAACATGCCGATCACGAAGCATACCGCCGCCACCGTGATCGGGTACCACAGGCCGTAGTACATGTTGCCGTTCTGCGCCACCATCGCGAAGGTGATCGACGGCAGCAGGCCGCCGAACCAGCCATTGCCGATGTGGTACGGCAGGCTCATCGAGGTGTAGCGGATACGGGTCGGGAACAGCTCGACCAGCATCGCCGCGATCGGGCCGTAGACCATCGTGACGTAGAGCACCAGGATGCTCAGGATGCCGACGATGGTCCACCACTGGCCGCCCATGAAGTCGATCGGCTTGGCCTTGGCCGGGTAGCCGGCGGCCTTGAGGGCTTCGGTCACATCCTTCTTGAACGCGCCGATGGCTTTGGTCGAAGCCTCATCGAACTTGTGGCCGCCGGGCAGGGTGGCGGCGGTGGGCGGGGTGATTTCCTTGTCACCGATCTTGATGGTGGTCGGCGTGCCGGCCGGCGCCACTTCATTGGAGTAGCTGGCCGAGTTCTGTGTCAGCGCCCGTTTGGCGATGTCGCAGCCCGACAGGAAGTCGACCTCACGCGCGATCGGGCTGCCCTGGAACGAGCAGGTTGCCGGATCGGCCTTGACATTGATCTTGGCCGTGACCTGGGCCCGCGCCAGCTCGGGATTGGCCGCGCCAGTGAGCGCCTCGAACAGCGGGAAGTAGGTCAGCACCGCCAGCAGCAGGCCGGCCATGATGATCGGCTTGCGGCCGATCCGGTCCGACAGCGTGCCGAACACCACGAAGAACGGCGTGCCGATGATCAGCGAGAAGGCGATCAGGATGTTGGCCGTGGCCGAATCGACCTTCAGCACGCTGGTCAGGAAGAACAGCGCATAAAACTGGCCGGTGTACCAGACCACGCCCTGACCCATCACCAGGCCAAACAGCGCCAGCAGCACGATCTTGCCGTTTTTCCACTGGCCGAAAGACTCGGTCAGCGGCGCCTTGGAGACTTTGCCCTCTTCCTTCATCTTCTTGAAGGCCGGTGACTCGTTCATCGACAGCCGGATCCAGACGCTGACGGCCAGCAGGAAGATCGACAGCAGGAACGGCACGCGCCAGCCCCAGTCGGCAAACGCAACCTCGCCCAGCGAGGTGCGCACGCCCAGAATCACCATCAGCGAGAGCATCAGCCCCAAGGTGGCGGTGGTCTGGATCCAGGCGGTGTAGGCACCGCGCCGGCCGTG
>JBBQAH010000260.1:0-1544 GCA_038316145.1 Burkholderiales bacterium | reverse complement strand
TCTTAATAATTAGACAAGTAGTAAACTAAATGTATGTTTATAAGTAACGTTAAACTATTTATTTTTACAAGGATTTTACATGATATAGCGTATCGTGTTGTATAACAGTTCCATTACAAGTTCATTACTGGTATATAACTTTAACTGAGCAGCGCACCTGGTATAGAATAACAAAGTTAGTACACTTTTATTCACTAATAAAATGGCCCAGCGTTCACCGAAAGGGGCCATAAACATATTACGTAAGACAAAATCAATCAATCAACTGGACGACGCTTAACAATGTACGTAGGATTCCGTCGACCCCCTCCCTACCCCTCTCTGCATTACGTAATATGTGTATGGTCCACCGAAAGGGGCTGTCATCCATATGTATGATACCGTGTTTGCGCAAACCACTCCGAAAAACGTCTTATCAGTGCGATATATATTCTCTATCCAATCTCCACCATAACGTCAAGTGTTTTCGTACTTTGTTCCAACTTGACAAATTCTTCTTCCCTGGGATTGGATCGAGTGCTTGTGAAGCATGTTAAACATTTTAAATGGTAGAAAATCCACTTCTCTCCTCTCCTCATCTCCGCGCCGCGAGGAATTATTAAGATTAAATTCAAGGTGTAAATACACCCAAAGTTGACAAAGTTATCTCGCACTATTTTCGATGCATTGTGCGGGGAAGGAGAGGCAGAGAACGAAGACCCATCATGAAGGGGCTAAAGAGGACCTGCGGCATTGCCTCTATTTACCGCTGCGTTTTTAGACTCTATGATAATAATATTCCACAGTGTGTGGGTTTGTGTGTGTGTGTGTGCCGCACTGATAAGCAGCACAAGCAAATTTAAAGTTTACATTTTTCACAGCGCTTTCGGGGCGGGAAAACTGTTCTTCCGACCCAGCAACTTTCAAGGACCCTAATCTTCCCAGCGCGCGTACTGTACTGTACTGCCCCATTTTTGATTGCCAGTGTGTCCTTAATTTGCAAGATTAACATAAAATGCGGGCCATGCAAGGCAGCGCGAGCGCCATGCATTGGGGGGTGGGTGTCAATGTGGCCAATAATAATCCCAAAAGCACAGGCGCTGCATGCGCCGCTTCTCAATGTTAATAATGTGAAAGTTCCCGAAACGATTGAGCACATTGTTGTGCAATTCAGTACAGTACAGTACAAGGATTGGCACCCAATTCCGGACAGCGTATTTTGACTCCCAATGCCGGACATAAATAACTGTTTCACTTCTCAACTCATTCAACCTAAACTGAGAAGCAAACTATGTATTATTCCCCCTCCGATTTTGATTATTTACGTATTGATCAATAGAGCGAAAAATACTGTTAACTATGGTGCTCAAAGACAGCGGCAGACATTCACTTTTAGATGCTTGAAAAAAAGGTTAAAGTTTGACCATTTTCAATGCAAAGCAATATGATTCTTAGAGGATTGATTGGTTGATTGCTGAAAATGAAACGTCGATGTCATTTTGTACAGTCATTTTCACCAATCAACCAATCAATCATCGAAAAATCATACTGGTTTGCATTGAAAA
>JBBQAH010000505.1:0-2859 GCA_038316145.1 Burkholderiales bacterium | reverse complement strand
ATACGTCGAACTTCCACTGATCGAGTTAAACACACCAGCACTAACAGGTATGGTTGTTATGCGCTATTCTTAGTCTTTTCGGATAGTTTTCGAAGTTTAGTTTATTCGATGGATGGGAAGTGTTTCTGATCATTGATTCATTAATTGATTCATTGACTGATTCAGTGATGGATTCATTGATTGTTTCTGATTTGTTTTTCATTTATTGATTCTTTGATTCGTGGGTCGATCGATAGATTGATTGATTGATTGTGTCAGGAACGATTTGGTTTTTTCTGCTTTTTATCGAACGTCCTGACTCTTTTTCTAGGTCAATGTCGTCGGATGCGGTCCATCAAGATCAGTCTGACCGTACGCCGGATCTTGTTCTGAACCTACCCATCAAGTCGGATAGTCCATCATACCGTGGCAGCAGCGCGAATGGCCATTCCTCCGAGGATGGACGCTCGGTCATCGACGTCAGTCCGGAAGGCACGATCGCGGAACAGTTTGCCCGCTCCAACCAGGGAACCATGAAGAAAGGTGAAGTCAAGGGTAGTGCCCACAAGTCGGAAGAGACCGTGCGCAAAACAGCCCCTCCCACCAGTCCTTCCCTCAACAACTTCTCCCTCGGCTCCTACTCGGAGCACAAAGACTTCCCCAAATACGAGGTGACCACTTCCTACCACACCGAACCGTCCGCCTCGATTGACGAGCTCTTGGAGTGTCTCAAGGCGGTGGCCAGTCCCAGCGTAACTGGTGGGGGTGGCAGTAGTGGTGCCGGGGGACCGGACATGAGTCCCCGGCCGGCGGTGGCGCCGAAACCGCAGCTGAAAAGCAAACCGGGACCGACACGCAAGGCGGTCGTCGTCGTCACGTCGGCCAAGGGTACCAGCGATGTCCTGCGCACCGTCCGGGATGCGGCCTCCAAACCGACCAGCTGCTGAGTTGCGATCACGTCCCCATGAATTGCAGGCACTTTTTCACAGTCTTCTTGCAGTAGCAGCAACGTTTTTCTCCGTTTTCAGTATTTTTTCCCCAGAACGGAAATCCCCGCAACAACTGCTTTTGCAGCTCCACGCAACCTAGAAACCTGAACTCTTAGGAACGGTTGTAAAGTTTTTTCTTCTCTTTCTTCTGTGCGAAAAGGATTATATTGCTTGTATGCATTGTTTAAACTTTTACGCAATGTCAATCTTACTTACTGACGTTTACATCTTTCTCTCT
Organism: Burkholderiales bacterium; assembly: GCA_038316145.1. Classification (GTDB taxonomy): domain Bacteria; phylum Pseudomonadota; class Gammaproteobacteria; order Burkholderiales; family Burkholderiaceae_C; genus Pseudaquabacterium. Next base: position 1,653 of record JBBQAH010000505.1, on the reverse strand, counting down.
CGTTTGTTCGTATGTTTTTTCAAATTGTCTAATTTTTGCAGCTTTCAGTTTATTAAATAAGAAGCAATCATGTATCCACACCGCCGGTATTCTTCCATAGTCTCAACTTAACGAATTAGTGAGAAAATTTTACCCAACTAAACGTAACAACTGAAACGACTTCGCGAACGCAGTTGATTGGTTGATTGATTAGGCTTCGTGTATTGGAGCCAACGCTTCAGTTCATTTGTTACTGCATGTGCAGCAACCATGTTCCTGGAGCCGGAACGAATTAGTAGGACAACCGAAGACCTATCAACAGTACACTGTACCAGTACGGTCCACTGGATCAAACCTACTTAAAACTGTCAGTTTTATAATGGCATATTGGTTAACTAATATTACGACGTATCATGCATGTCTACCATCTGCCGACCCTATGAAGAACGTAATAATTCATTTTAAAGGTTGACTGGGTTATATAAAATTATACGCTGTCATTTTTAAGGTAGCCTGTGACTCCTCTACCGAACCACAGCTAAAAATTACGCGTGACGAATCGGGTGTCTGTCTGTCTGTCTGTCTGTCTATCCAGCTTGCCGCGCGCTGCAAATTTACCTTATTTTCAGCGGCCCACCTGGTGTTTTGACGCAAATTCTTCTTCTCCATCGCTTCTCTAAACTCCCTCTTCTCCCGCCGCCGCCGCGACCGGCGCGATAACCATTTTCCAATGTATGAACAATGAAATTTTCTCCACAACTAAAGCAACCAGAGACCACATCAGACAGAGAGACCAAACACAACTCATTCATCGATTTAGCCAATGCAGTGGTCGAAGCAGTAGTAGTTAACAAGGAATCATCCCGTCTGGCGCGTGCCGCGCGCTTTTTACCTTCACGTGGCGTGCGCAATCGGATGACCGCGCCGTATACGGTACATAGAGTATATATAAGTAAACGGCTTCGTTCCCTACAAAACCCCGCCTTCATTCAGGAAGCAATCTATGCAAAAGACAGAGAATCCGCCAATCGGGACTGACTCAAGCGGCAGATGGGGCCAGAAAACGCGCAGTTAAACTAACACAATTTTTCAGCGCGCCCCCGTTTTTGATACACACCACCAAATACATATCGATCTCTTTTTCCATTGGCATTCGTCATCCCTCATTGCGTCCTCGTATGATCTTGTGTTTTTGTTACGTTATGCCTGCCTGTTTTTCTGGAAGTTCAACCACATACATCATTTGAAGGATATTTCGGGATACTTTAAAAAAACGTGGACGCCCTGGCGTCGTCGAATGGACTTCCCCATGGTAAGTGAATGAGTTGTGTACGTGTGATAGCGGTGGCCTAGCGGGAGGCCTCGTCGTTGGGATAGTTTATTTTTGTAACGGGGGCCTCATAGCCTTCCCGTTTTTCCCCATTATACTGTCAGTGAGTGCCACGAATTGTGTTTTGCGTCTACTTGCGAATGTATAGCTGGCCATCGACACAGTCAGGACCCTTGTGGATCTCCCTCCGGCGGACTTGAAGACCACCACTACCACTAGTGCCACCGGAGCGTCTTCCCAGGTCGTGGGGCCCTGCAGTCTCTTCCAGTCCAGTCGCGACTGTTGGACCTGGAATTCCCTGCAGTCGGGCGATCCGGCCAAGCTGGTGATTGTGGATGACACCA
>JBBQAH010000162.1:0-6309 GCA_038316145.1 Burkholderiales bacterium | reverse complement strand
GGCGGCGTCATTCTTTCCGGCGCTGGTGCTGGGGGTGTTCTGGAAGCGGGCCAACAAGTGGGGCGCCTCACTGGGCATGGTGAGCGGCCTGGTGATCACGTTCTACTACATGGCCACCACCCAGCCCTGGATGCGCGGCCTGTTCGACGTGACCGCGCCGGTGGCCGACCACACCTGGTTTGGCATTGCACCGATCGCCGCCGGCATCTTCGGCGTGCCACTGGCCTTTGCGGTGACCATCGTGGTGAGCCTGCTCACACCGGCGCCCAGCCGTGAGATACAAGAGCTGGTGGAGCATGTGCGCTACCCCGACCTGAAAGCTGCGCGCGCCTGATTGCGCAAAGCTTGATGAGGGTCAAGGGCCGCGCACTGCGCGGCCCTTTTTCATGGCGCGCGGCGGCGCTACGATGGGCGCTGCCTTGCTGCTGCCCCGCATGTCCCTTGCCAACGCCATCGCCCATCACGGCTTTCGCCGCTGGTACGAGCGCGAGTTGATCCGGGGCCATGCCCACTTGGTGCTGATGCTGTTGTGCGCGGTGGCGGTCATGGCTGCGGCAGAGGCCTTCGGGCAGCAGCATGGCCAGCAGCGCCTGTTGATGGCGGGCAGCCTGCTGGTGGCCGCAGCGCTGGGCGCCTGGGCATTGCGGCGCTACCTGTTCCACCTGGGCCAGGCCGAGACCCTGGCGCACCAGGCCGATTGCCCACACTGCCAGGTTTATGCGCGCTGGCAGGTCGAGCCGCAGGCCGATGCGGATTTGCACTGCCTGCGGGCCCGCTGCCGCGCCTGCGACGGGCGCTGGACCATCCGCTGTTGATTGCCAGGCAGCAGGGCTGAGAATCAGTCTGCGAGACGCTGAGCGTGGTGGCGCAGGGGTAATCAACGACGCTGACGATGAGGCTGTCGCCGTGGCAGCTGCCCGCCAGGTGACGGTGACTGAACCGCCCCGGATGCCGAGGAGGCTCGAACTGCGCGGATTCGGCCACGCACCGCCGGCCTGGTTGCGGCTCAGACAGACAGTTGGCGGGCGTGATGGCGCAAATGCGCATCGACCATTGACGCCACGAAGTAGTAGCCATGGTCATAGCCCGCATGGCGGCGCAACGTCAGCGGCTGGCCCACCGCAGCGCAGGCCGACTCGAAGGCACCGGGGTACAACTGCTCGGCCAGGAACTTGTCGGCCTCACCCTGGTCGATCAGGATGCCTTGCGGGTAAGGCGCAGCGGTAAGCGCGGGCATCAGCGCGCTGGCGTCGTGTGCCGCCCATGCCGCCTCATCAGTGCCCAGGTAGCCGCTGAAGGCCTTGCGGCCCCAGGGGCAACGTGTGGGGGCGCAGATCGGCGCCAGTGCGGACAGGCTCTTGAACACGCCGGGATGGCGCAGCGCCAGCGTCAACGCGCCATGCCCGCCCATCGAGTGGCCGAAGATGCCGGTGCGCCCTTTTGCCACCGGTGTACGGGCCCAGACCTGCGGTAGCAGCTCGCGCAGCAGGTAGCTCTCCATGCGCCAGTGCGCCGCCCAGGGCGCTTGGGTGGCGTCGAGGTAAAAGCCCGCGCCCACGCCAAAGTCCCAGCTGTCGGCCTCGCCTGCCACCCCGGCGCCGCGCGGGCTGGTGTCGGGCATCAGCAGCGCCAGGCCCAGCTCGGCCGCCCGGCGCTGGGCGCCGGCTTTCATCGCAAAAGTCTCTTCGGTGCAGGTCAGGCCGGCAAGGTAGACCAGCAGCGGCACGGCGGCACCGGCCAGCGCCTGCGGCGGCAGGTAGAGCGCAAAGCGCATCGCCAGGCCGATCTCGACCGACGCATGACGGTGAAAGCGCTGCAGACCGCCGAATGAGGCGTGCTCGGACAGCGTCTCCCAGTCTGCGCCCGCTGCAGCCGGCGCCACCCCTGTCAAAACACCACCACCGACCGGATCGACTCGCCGGCCTTCATCAGATCGAAGCCCTCGTTGATACGCTCCAAAGGCAATTTGTGGGTGATCAGGTCGTCGATGTTGAGCTTGCCGTCCATGTACCAATCGACGATCCTGGGCACGTCGGTGCGGCCGCGGGCACCGCCGAAGGCCGAGCCCTCCCACTTGCGGCCGGTCACCAGCTGAAACGGCCGGGTGCTGATCTCGGCACCCGCCTCGGCCACGCCGATGATGATGCTGCGGCCCCAGCCCTTGTGGGTGCATTCCAGCGCGTCGCGCATCACCTTGGTATTGCCGATGCACTCGAAGCTGTAGTCGGCGCCACCGTCGGTCAGCTGCACGATGGCGTCCACCACGTTGGCATGCTCTTTCGGGTTGATGAAGTGCGTCATGCCGAACCGGCGCGCCATCGCCTCGCGCGCCGGGTTCAGGTCCACACCGATGATCTTGTCGGCGCCCACCATCTTGGCGCCCTGGATCACGTTCAGCCCTATGCCGCCCAGGCCGAACACCACCACGTTGGCACCGGCCTCGACCTTGGCGGTGAACAGCACCGCACCCACCCCGGTGGTGACACCGCAGCCGATGTAGCAGATCTTGTCGAAGGGCGCGTCCGGCCGCACCTTGGCCAGCGCGATGCCGGGCACCACGATATGGTTGGCAAAGGTGCTGGTGCCCATGTAGTGCAGGATCGGCTCGCCGCCGATCGAAAACCGCGACGTACCATCGGGCATCAGGCCCTTGCCCTGGGTCGATCGGATCGCCTGGCACAGATTGGTCTTGCGTGACAGGCAGAATTTGCAGTTGCGGCACTCGGGCGTGTAGAGCGGGATCACATGGTCGCCGGCTTTCAGCCAAGGCACGTTGTCGCCCACCTCCAGCACCACGCCGGCTCCCTCGTGGCCCAGGATGGCCGGGAACAGGCCCTCGGGGTCGGCGCCTGAGAGCGTGTAGTAATCGGTGTGGCAAATGCCGGTGGCCTTGACCTCCACCAGCACCTCGCCGTCGCGCGGGCCTTGCAGGTCAACTTCTTCGATGGTGAGCGGGGCACCGGCTTTCCAGGCGACGGCGGCTTTGGTCTTCATAGTGCAAGTTCCTTTTCCAAGGCGTTGATGAACATCGCGGCCACGTCGAAGCCGGTCTGGTCGGTGATTTCCTGAAAGCAGGTCGGGCTGGTGTCGTTGATCTCGGTCAGGCAACCGCCGATCACGTCCAGGCCCACCAGCAGCAGGCCGCGCGCGGCCAGGATCGGGCCCAGGCTGGTGGCGATCTCGCGCTCCCTCGGTGTGAGCGGCATGGCCACGCCCTTGCCGCCCACCGCCAGGTTGCCGCGGATCTCGCTGCCCTGCGGGATGCGTGCCAGGCTGAACGGCACCGGCTCACCGCCGATCACCAGCACACGCTTGTCGCCGTGCACGATTTCGGCCAAGTACTTTTGCACCATCACGGTCTGCGCGCCGCCCTGGTTGAGGGTTTCGGTGATGCTGCCCAGGTTCAGGCCATCGGGGCCGACGCGGAAAATGCCCATGCCGCCCATCCCGTCCAGCGGCTTGAGGATGATGTCCTGGTGCTCGGCATGGAAGGCACGGATGGCGTCCGCGCTGCGTGTCACCATGGTCGGGCCGATGAACTGCGGAAACTCCAGGATGGCCAGCTTCTCGGGGTGGTCGCGCAACGCGGCGGGCTTGTTGAACACCTTGGCGCCTTCGCGCTCGGCCTGACCCAGCAGGTGGGTGGCATAGAAAAACTCGGCATCAAACGGCGGATCCTTGCGCATGATGACGGCGTCGGCATCGGCCAGGGCCAGCTCGGCCTGGGTGACCACCTCGAACCAGGCCTGTGCGTCGCCGGTGAGCGCGATAGCCCGCGCGTTGCGCGCCACCACCCGCGCGCCGCGCACCCACACCAGATCGGCCGTCTCGCAAGCCCAGATGTGGTGGCCGCGCCGCACCGCTTCGCGCATCATCGAGAAGGTGGTGTCCTTGTAGGTCTGGAAGCCCTCCAGCGGGTCGGCAACAAACAGCAGCTTCATGGCTTGGCTTTCTGGCGAAATCATTTTCTCCAGTGTTGCACAGCGAGCGTGACGCTGCCGGCGACAACGCCCCAGAAGGCCGCGCCGATGCCGGCCATCGACACCCCAGACAAGGTGACCAGAAAGGTCATGGCCGCAGCATCGCGGTGGCGCTCATCCTTGAAGGCCACCGCCAGCCCGCCGGCGATGGTGCCCAGCAGCGCCAGCCCGGCCACCGCCGCCACCAGCTCTTTCGGAAACGCCGCCAGCAGCCCCACCACCGCGCCGCCGGCCAGACCCAGCGCGGTGTAGAAAATGCCCGCCATCACTGGCGCGGTGTAGCGCTTGGCGCGGTCGGCGTGGGCTTCCGGGCTCATGCAGATGGCCGCGGTGATGGCCGCCAGGTTGATCGCAAACGCCCCGAACGGCGCCAGCACCAGCGTCACCAGGCCCGTGGCGGTGGTCACCGGCGAGATGGGGATGTTGTAACCCGCCGCCCGCTGCGCCGCCACGCCCGGCAGGTTCTGCGAGGCCATCGTGACGATGAACAGCGGCAGCGCCACGCCCACCACCGCCGCCAGCGTGAAGTGCGGCATGACAAACACGGGCACGGCCCAGGCCCAGTCCACTGCGCCCAGCGCCAGCCTGCCTTGCAGCGCGGCCATTGCCACCCCGGCCAGCAACACGCCGGGCACCGCGTAGCGCGGCCAAAACCGTCGCCCCAGCAAAAAGGCCAGCGCCATCACCCCCACCAGCCCCGGCGCGCTGCGCACCGAGAGCACCGCGTCCAGCCCGAAGCGGGTCAGCACACCGGCCAGCAGCGCAGCGGCCACCGCCATCGGCAGCTTGTCCATCACCCGCTCGAACCCGCGCGTGACACCGGCAAGCACGATGAGCACGGCGCAGACGATGAAGGCACCGGTGGCCTCGGCCAGGCTGACCCCTTGTGTTGCGGCCAGCAACGCCGCACCGGGTGTGCACCAGGCCGTGAGCACCGGCAAGCGGTAGTGCAGCGACAGGGCGATGCAGCTGACGCCCATCGCCAGGCCCAGCGCCCACATCCAGGACGCGGTTTGCGCCGGCGTGGCGCCCAAGGCCTGCGCCGCCTGGAAAACGATCGCCACCGAGCTGCTGTAGCCCACCAGCACCGCCACGAAGCCGGCCACCACGGCCGACACCGACAGGTCCTGCCACCAGGCGGATTTCAGCGGCCTCACGGGCATGAAGGGGTCATGGGTTTCACGGGCTTCGGCGCAAGTTCGATCAGGGCGCCGAGCATAACGACCCCGCTCAAGCCCGGGCTGATTCGGCCGAAGAACCGATCACCCTCGCTTGCATCCCCGCCTGCATCCACGCCATGTGCCGCCTCGTTGCCTACCTCGGTGAACCGATCTACCTGGACGCGGTGGTGTGTGCGCCGCGTCACTCCCTGGTGCACCAGGCCTTGCGGGCCGAGGAGGCGCGCACGGTGACCAACGGCGATGGCTTCGGCGTGGGCTGGTACGGTGAACGTGCCGAGCCTGGCGTGTACCGCGAGGTCATGCCGGCCTGGTCGGACGAAAACCTGTTGGCGCTGTGCAGCACGGTGCGCTCGCGGCTTTTCTTCGCCCATGTGCGGGCCGCCACGGGGGGTGGCATTGCGCGGCACAACTGCCACCCGTTCCGCCACGGCAAGTGGTTGTTCATGCACAACGGCCAGATAGGCGGCTATGCCGGCGTGCGCCGCGCGCTGGAGGCGCAACTGCCCGACACCCTGTTCGCCGCCCGGCGCGGCGCCACCGACTCGGAGCTGTTGTTTTTGCTGGCGCTGGCGCGCATCCACGCCGGTGAGCCACCTCAGGTGGCGATGGCCGAGGTGCTGGCGGCCTCGCAGGCACTGATGGACCGCCAGGGCATCACCGAGCCGCTGCGCTTTGCCGCGGTGCTGTCAGACGGCCGGCAGCTGCTGGCCTTCCGCCATGCCAGCGACGGCCAGCCGCCCACGCTGTACCTGGGCCAGCATGCGCAGGGCGCCATCGTTGCATCGGAGCCGCTGGACGGCCAGCCCGAGCGCTGGCGCTGCGTGCCGGCCAACAGCTGGGTGCATGTCAGCCGCAACGGCGCCACGCTGCACGCGTGAGCCAGCTGGGTATGCCGGGCACACACCATCAGAAATGACGACGCCACCCGAAGGTGGCGTGGTGCTGCAGGCCCGCGTGACTGTCAGGCTGAGCGGCGGCGCAGCTTGCAACCCAGCAAGGCCAGCCCGCCGAACATCAAGCCGTAGGTTGACGGCTCAGGCACCGCGCTGAGCAGCAATGTGGGCGGATTGGCTTGCCCTTTGCCCTGGAAGTACAGGAACGGGTTGGCGGCATCGGTGCGGGCCAGCGTGAAACCGTAGTTGGCGTGG
>JBBQAH010000042.1:0-19664 GCA_038316145.1 Burkholderiales bacterium | reverse complement strand
CGCCAGCGTGCTGATGCGCTCGCTGTCGCTGGTGTGCACGATGGTCAGCAGCTTGGCGCCCAGGTCGTCGTGCAGGTCGGCGGCGATGCGCTTGCGTTCACGCTCGGTCACCTGCTCGACCTTCAGCTCGGACAGCTGGGCAAAGTTGCGCTCGATCTGCGCGGTGGCCTCGCGGATGCGCACCTCCAGCTCGGCCCGGTCTTGCTCGGCGCTCTGGTAGGCGCGGCCGAACTGCTGTACCAGGCGCAGCCCCAGCGCCAGGAAGCCCAGCGCCGGAATCAACTCGGCGACATAGCCGATGCGGGCGTCCAGCGCCATCATCTGCACTGTCAGTCCCACCGCCAGCGACACGCCCATCACCGACAGCAGCGCGGCCATCGACCAGAACTGCGGGGTGTGGTGGCGCCTGGCTTCGGCCAGGTAGTAGACCGCCGCCGTCACGATCTGCGCCGTCAGCAGCAGTGACCAGAGCCCGGTCGCAGCGTGCAGGCGGGCCGGCCCGGCCGCCACCAGCGACAATGGCATCAGCAGGCACTGCGCCGGCAGCGCGATGTTCAGCCAGTGCAACCGGTGCCCGGCGTAGCGCATCAGGAACTGCACCGCCGCCAGTGTGATGAAGCTCATCAACCCGGCCAGCGCCAGCTCGGTCATGCCGTTGGGCAGTGGCAGGTCGGCGGCCCACAGCCGCGCCAGCAGCAGCGACCAGCCCACCATCAGCGCGCCGAAGTAGGCCAGGTAGCTCTGCGCCCGGTTGAACCAGCCCATCACGAACATGAAGCTGCCCATCAGCACCAGCGCGCCGCTCATCACCTCGGGCAGGCGGATCGCGAACACCAGCCGCCGTGCATGGTGCGCGGCCATCAGGTCGTAGGGGCCGAACTCGATCTCGGACAAGCCGCCCGCCCGTTGCCGCGAACTGACCGCGGCCAGCGGGTAGCCCTTGATGCGCAGGTCCACCACATTCGCGCCGGGCTGCAACAGCGCCGCCGGCACCGGGACCAACTGCGGGCGGTGGCAATTGCGGGTGACGGGCTCGTCGAACTGGCCGCCTTCATGCACCAGGCGGCCGTTCAGCCACACCTGCAACACGCTGCAGGCGCGTTCGACGTACAAACCGTAAAGGGCGCTGTCGGCCTGCATCGCCGCGGTGCCATCGCCAGCGGCAGGCCTGTCCAGGGTCAAGCGGTACCACACCACGCCTGCCGGGCCGGCACGGTCGTCCGGCCATTCGTCGGGCAGCGCGACGCTGCGGGCGGCTGCCCAGTCGGTCGGGGGTGTGGCAGGGGCCTGCGGGCGGGTCTCGGCCAAGGTTTGGGCTTGGCGCAGCCATTGCACTTCGGCCTGCGCTGGCCCGGTCCAGGCGCCAAGTAACAGCGCGATCACCCAGGCTTGTTGCAGCCAGGTCAGCTGCGCGATCCGCCGCACGGCTGCCCTCAGGGCGTGCGCCGCCCGCCGCCGGCCCCGGGGGGTTGGGCATGCCAGGGGCGCGGCTGATGTGGGGTGCACGGACATGGCTGGTGATCTTGCGGCGATTGTGGGGCAGGCGGTCGGGCGCTGTTCGTTGGAGAATCCACCGCTTACCCCACCCAGTTGCGCGCATTGGCGCGGCCCCAGCAGTGATCCTCCGCCACGATTTCGAGCCCACCGACAACCCCCGCCTGGCGCACCTGTGCGGCGCTTTCGACCAGCACCTGCGGTCGATCGAGGCCGCGATGTCGGTGCAGATCGGCCGCCGTGGCGCGGTGTTCCGCGTCGATGGCGAGCCCGACCCCGCCCGCCGCGCAGTGGCGCTGCTGCAGTCGCTCTACCTTCAGGCGGCCCTGCCCATCCCGGCCGAGACCCTGCAACTGGCGCTGGTGGAGGCCCGCGCCGCGACTGATCCGACCGAGGCGCCAACCGCCTCGCCACCCGGCGCCGACACGATCCGGCTGCACACCCGGCGCGCCGACCTGCGCGGCCGCACGCCCAACCAGCTGCAGTACCTGCACAACATCCTCAGCCACGACATCACCTTCGGCATCGGGCCGGCCGGCACCGGCAAGACCTTTCTGGCGGTGGCCTGCGCGGTGGATGCGCTGGAGCGCAGCAGCGTGCAGCGCATCGTGCTGACGCGCCCGGCCGTGGAGGCCGGCGAGCGGCTGGGTTTTTTGCCGGGCGATCTGGCACAAAAGGTCGACCCGTACCTGCGCCCGCTCTACGACGCGCTGTACGACCTGATGGGGCAGGAGCGGGTGACGGCGGCGTTCGAGAAAGGCCTGCTGGAGATCGCGCCGCTGGCCTTCATGCGCGGGCGCACGCTGAACCACTCGTTCGTGATCCTGGACGAGGCGCAGAACACCACGCCCGAGCAGATGAAGATGTTCCTGACCCGCATCGGCTTTGGCTCACGGGCGGTGATCACGGGTGATGTCAGCCAGGTTGATCTGCCGCGTGGCGCTGGCAGCGGGCTGGTCGAGGCGGCGAGCGTGCTGGCCGGTGTGCCGGGTATCGCGTTTTCGCATTTCAGCTCGGGTGATGTGGTGCGTCACCCGCTGGTGGCACGCATCGTCGAGGCCTACGACGCGGCCAAATTGGTCAACGCCAGCCAGGCCGCCAGTCACACCGCTCCCAACGCAGGCCATCCGGGCGCCACGCCATGAGCCGCACAGCGCGCCCGGCACTCAGCCTGTCGCTCCAGTTTGCCGACGCCCGCCACCGGGCGCTGCTGCCACGCCACAAGGTGCAACGCTGGCTGCGCGCCGCGCTGGAGTTGCCGGCCGAGTTGACCGTGCGCTTTGTCGGTGATGCCGAAGGCCAGGCGCTGAACCGCGATTTCCGCGGCAAGGACTACCCCACCAACGTGCTGACCTTCGACTACGAACACGAACCGGTGGTGGTGGCCGACCTGGTGCTGGCCGCCGGCGTGCTGGAGCGCGAGGCGGCCGAGCTGGGCATCCCGGTGGCCGACCACATCACCCACCTGCTGGTGCATGGCGCGCTGCATGCCCAGGGCTACGACCACGAGGACGACGGCGAACAGGCGGCAGCGATGGAGGCGCGTGAAACCGAGATCCTGCGCGGCCTGGGCCTGGCCGACCCCTACGCCCGCTGACCTGGCAGCTAGTCGGGCCGCGAATTGCCCAGGTAGCGCCGGCGCCAGAAAAAGCCGGCCAGGCCCAGCGCCACCATCAGCATCGCGCCGATCGCGATCCACACCCCGGTGCCGTTGTGGATCAACGGCAGGTGGTCGAAGTTCATGCCGAAAAATCCGGTGATCAGGTTCAGCGGCAGAAACACCGCGGTCAGCACGGTGAGGGTGCGCATGATGTCGTTGGTGCGGTGGCCCAGCGCCGAGAAGTGCAGCTGCACGGCTGTCTCGGCCGACTGCTCCAGCCGCCGCACATGCGACAGCACCCGCTCGATGTGCTCCAGCACGTCGCGTGACCGCACCCGCAGCAACTCACGCTCACGCTGGCCCTGGGCGTCGGCCTCGGCTGGCCACTCGTCCAGCGCGTCGATCCACTCCTGCAGCGCGCTGCTCTGGTCCTCGCAGGTGTCCTCCAGGGTGTGCAGCGCGTTGCGTGATTCCAACAGCATCGCCCAGTCGTCGAAGCGTTTGCGGGCATCCAGCAACTGCTCCTGCAGCAGCCCCAGCTGACGCGTCAGCAGCCGGCGCAGCGCCAGGTAGTTGTCGACCATGTGGTTGACCATGCGCAGCATCAGGTCGGCCGGGCTGGCCGGCAGCCGGGCCGTGCCGCGCCCGTCGCCGGCCGTCACCAGAGTGGCCAGGCGCTCGGCAAAAAATTCAAGCACCCCACAGTCGGCCGGATGCACCGTGATCAGCACCCGGTCGAACGCGGCAAAACCGACCGGGCTGGTGTCGATGGTGGTCAGGGTCAGGCGGGCCGTCTCTGCCGTGCTGTCGGTGTTGTCGCCGGGCAGCGACGCGCTGGGCAGCCCGGCGGCCAGGCGCCGGAACACCAACAGGTCGTACCAGGAGGTGGTGTCGAAGTGGCTCGGCAACTGATCGTTCAGCAGGTCCGACACATGCTCGTCCACCAGCGCGCCGCAGCCGTAGCGTTGCAGCGTGGCCTGCAAGTCGGCCGCCTGGGCGCTGAAGCCGTCGCGCGAGCTGGCCAGCCACAGGAAGCCGGCATCCGGCAACGCCGCCGGGATGCCCGACAACTCGGCAAAGCCGCTGCCCTGGACGTGGAAGACCCGCAAGCCGATCCCCTTGCAGCGGTTGCTTCAGCCCCGGCGCAGCAGGCGTGCCGCGTCCAGCGCAAAGTAGGTCAGCACACCGTCCGCCCCGGCGCGCTTGAAGGCCAGCAGCGACTCCATCATCACTGCGTCGCCGTCCAGCCAGCCGTTGGCTGCCGCGGCCTTGAGCATCGCGTACTCGCCGCTCACCTGGTAGGCGAATGTCGGCACGCGGAAGGTGTCCTTGACGCGGCGCACGATGTCGAGGTAGGGCATGCCGGGCTTGACCATCACCATGTCGGCGCCCTCGGCGATGTCCAGCGCCACCTCGCGCAGCGCCTCGTCGCTGTTGCCCGGGTCCATCTGGTAGGCCTTTTTGTCACTCTTGCCCAAGTTGGCCGCGCTGCCCACCGCGTCGCGGAACGGGCCGTAAAACGCGCTGGCGTATTTGGCGCTGTAGGCCATGATGCGGGTGTGGATGTGGCCGTGGGCCTCCAGCGCCTGCCGGATGGCGCCGATGCGGCCGTCCATCATGTCGCTGGGCGCGACGATGTCCACGCCGGCACCGGCCTGCACCAGCGCCTGCTTGGTCAGCATCGCCACGGTGGGATCGTTGACGATGTAGCCGGTCTCGTCCAGCAGCCCGTCCTGGCCGTGCGAAGTGAATGGGTCGAGCGCCACGTCGGTCAGCAGCCCCAGCGTGGGGAAGCGGTCTTTCAGCGCCCGCACGGTGCGCGGTACCAGGCCGTCCGGGTTGGTGGCCTCGATACCGTCGGGTGTCTTGAGTGCCGCATCGATCACCGGAAACAGCGCCATCACCGGCACGCCCAGCGCCACGCACTGCTCGGCCAGCGGCAGCAGGCGGTCGATCGACAGGCGCTGCACGCCGGGCATGCTGGCCACGTCCTGGGCCTGGCCCTGGCCGTCCAGCACAAACACCGGAAAGATCAGGTCGCTGGGGTGCAGACGGTGCTCGCGCACCAGGTCGCGGGTGAAGGCGTCGCGGCGCAGCCGGCGCGGGCGGCTGGCAGGGAAGGCGGGCAGGGGCGGCAGGGCCATGTCGGGAGGTCTCCTTGGATCGCTGATTTTCAGGGACCGCAACGCAGTTGCAATCCCGGGGGAGTGCAAAAAGCTGCGCGCTTTCCCAGGATCGACCCAAGGCGCTGCGATTTGATCAGATGAATCTGATAAAGTTGTTTTGGGCTGAGCGCCGGAAGGTGCTCGCTCCCTGCTTTTCCTCCCTGAGCAGGTGTCTTGGCGTCCCCGTGGCGGCAAGGCTTACCACCCCAGTCCTGGTGACTGGGGTTTTTTTTTGTGCGGCCAGATCGCCATAATTGGTCCATGAGCGCGCCCTACCTCTGGATCAAGGCCTTTCACATCGTGTTTGTGGCCAGTTGGTTTGCCGGCCTGTTTTACCTGCCGCGCATTTTTGTCAACCTGGCGATGGTGCCCGCCGACAGCCACGCCGAGCGTGAACGCCTGCTGCTGATGGCGCGCAAGCTCTACCGGTTTGCCAACGTGTTGATGGTGGTGGCGCTGGGGTTGGGCCTCTGGCTCTGGCTGGGCTTTGGTGCCGGGCGCTTTGCCGGCGGCTACTGGTTCTACCTCAAATTGCTCGGGGTGGCGGCGGTGATCGGCTACCTTCATCTGTGCCGGGGCCACCTGCGCCGCTTCGAGCAACTGGCCAACCGCCGCAGCCACCGCTGGTTCCGCGTGTTCAACGAGGTCTCGGTGCTGCTGTTCACCGCCATTGTGGTTTTGGCGGTCGTCAAACCGTTCTGAAACGTGCGCACCGCGCGCCAGCCCCGCCCGGCGCCGATGCCAGGCCGTGATCGGGTCTACCGCAGCTCGGCCTGGCCACTGGCCTGGGCGTGGGTTGCGCTGATCGTCTACGCCAGCCTGTATCCGTTCACCGGCTGGCGCTGGCCGCCTGGCCTGCCGGCCCATGGCTTGCTGTACCTGCCCTGGCCGCGCTATTTCATCCCTTTCGACATCATCAGCAACCTGCTGGCGTACGCGCCGCTGGGCGGCCTGGTATGTATTGCGCGGCTGCGGCACGACGCGCGTGTGCCGCTGGCGCTGGCTGGCGCGCTGCTCACCGGCGCGGGCATGTCCTACGGCATGGAGGTGTTGCAACACCTGCTGCCGCAGCGCGTGCCGTCGGCACTGGATTGGGTGCTCAACAGCGCCGGCACCACGCTGGGCGCGCTGCTGGCGGCGGCCGCTCAGCGCCTGGGCCTGTTGCGGCGCTGGCAAACCACCCGAGAACGCTGGCTGGAGCGTGGCAGCGGTGGCGCGCTGGCCCTGCTGGTGTTGTGGCCGGCGGCCTTGTTGTTTCCGACGCCGGTGCCGCTGGGCGTGGGGCAGGTGGGCGAAGCCTTGCGGGTCCGGCTGGCCGATCTGCTGACCGCCGTGCCCTGGGCCGCGCCGCTGGCGGACTGGCTGGAGTCTGGCGCCGCGCAGGACCAACCCCTGTCATCACCGGCCGAGGGCCTGGCCGTGGTGCTGGGCCTGCTGTCGCCCTGCCTGCTGGCCTTTGCGGCGTCGCGCCCGGGCTGGCGCCGGTTGGGCCTGGCGGTGGCGGTGGCGCTGGTGGCGGTGCTGGGCACCACCTTGTCGACCGCGCTGAATTTTGGCCCCGACCATGCACTGGCCTGGCGCACCCCCGCCACCGAGACGGCAATGGCCGCAGCGCTGCTGCTGTCGCTGGCGGGCCTGTGGCTGCGGCCGCGACTGGCCGCCGCGTTGGCACTGGTGTCGCTGACCGGGCTGGTGGTGCTGGTGCACGGCGCCCCGACCGATCCGTACTTCGCCCAAAGCCTGCAAGGCTGGGAGCAAGGCCAATTTGTGCGGCTGCATGGGCTGGCGCAGTGGGTGGGCTGGCTGTGGCCGTATGCCGCGCTGGCCTGGCTGCTGGCGCGGCTGGGCGAGCGCTGACGGCGGACGGTCCGGTGGCGGGGACGGGTCATGCGGGTTTTTACCCGGTCCCTACAATCGGCGCCCCATGAGCTACTACCAGCACCACATCTTTTTCTGCCTCAACCAGCGCAAGCCCGGTGAGGGCTGCTGCGCCGATCAGGGCGCGCAGGCAGGCTTCGACCGCTGCAAGCAGCAGGTCAAGGCCGCCGGCCTGGCCGGGCCGGGCGGCGTGCGGGTCAACAAGTCCGGCTGCCTAGACCGCTGCGCCGGTGGGCCGGTGGCGGTGGTCTACCCCGAGGAAGTCTGGTACACCTTTGTCGACCAGGACGATGTAGACGAGATCGTCGAATCGCACCTCAAACATGGCCGCGTGGTCGAGCGCCTGCGTCTGGCGCCGGACGTTGGCCGATGAGCGCAGCGCCCTTGTCCGGCCGCACGCGGCGATGAAGCCCGATACCCGACGCGAAACCGTGGCCGGCCCGGCCGGCGCCATCGTGTGCGCGATTGACGAGCCGGCGCTGGCCGACGGCGCAGCGCCGCGCGGACTGGTGGTGCTGTGCCACCCGCACCCGCAGTTTGGCGGCACGATGGACAACAAGGTGGTGATCACGCTGGCGCGCGCTTTTGTGCAGCTGGGCTACCGGGCGGTGCGTTTCAACTTCCGCGGCGTCGGCGGGTCGGCCGGCACCTGGGACGAGGGCCGGGGCGAAATTGGCGACGCGCTGGCCGTGATCGCGGCCCAGCGTGCCCGGTCCCCAGGGCTGCCGTTGGCGCTGGGCGGGTTTTCCTTCGGCGGCTATGTGGCGGCGCAGGCCGCAGCCCATCTGGCGGTCAGCGCGCCGGTCGAGCGCCTGGTGCTGGTCGGCCCCGCCACCAGCCGCTTCGAGCTGCCTGCCACGGTGGCGGCCGACACCGTGGTCATCCACGGCGAGGCCGACGAGGTCGTGCCGCTTTTGTCCACACTCGACTGGGCCCGGCCCCAGGTGTTGCCGGTCATCGTGCTGCCGGGTGTCGGCCACTTCTTCCACGGCCAGCTCACGCTGCTGAAAAACCAGTTGATTCAGGCCTGGCACCCTTGAGCCGGTTTTCTCCCCCTTTTCCTGTTCGGACCCCGATGAAACGACTCTTTGCCCTTGTACTGGCTTGCGCCAGCGCCACTGCCGTGTTGGCACAAGCGCCGCAGCCGCCCGAAATTGCGGCCAAAAGCTACCTGCTGATCGACATCAACAGCGACCAGGTGCTGGCCGAGCGTGCGCCCGACGTGCAGGCCGATCCGGCCTCGCTGACCAAGCTGATGACGGCCTGGCTGGTGTTCGACGCGCTCAAGGCCAAAAAGCTGACTTTGGAGCAGACCCTGCCGGTGTCGCTGCGGGCCTGGTCCGAGCGCAAGGGCGGGGGCTCGCTGATGTTCATCGACCCCAAGATGACGCCCAAGGTGGACGAGTTGCTGCGCGGCATGATCGCCGTCTCGGGCAATGACGCGGCAGTGGCGCTGGCCGAGGGCGTGGCCGGATCGCTCGACGGGTTCGTGGCGATGATGAACCGCCAGTCTCAGGCCTGGGGCCTGAAGAACAGCCAGTTCAAGAACGTCACCGGGCTGACCGAGGCCGGCCACTACAGCTCGGCGCGTGACCTGGGCGTGATCGCGGCGCATGTGCTGCGCGACTTCCCGGAGTTCTACGCCAGCTACTACTCGCTGCGCAACTTCAGCTTCAACAACATCAAGCAAGACAACCGCAACATGTTGCTCGGCCGTGACCCGTCGATCGACGGCATGAAGACCGGCTACACCGACGCTGCCGGCTACTGCCTGATCGCCAGCGCCCAGCGCGACATGCCCAACGGCAAGCGCCGGCTGCTCAGCGTGGTGATGGGTGCGGCCTCCCGCGAGGGCCGCGCCAGCGAGAGTCAGAAGCTGCTCAATTGGGGCTGGACCGCCTGGGACGACGTGCGCTTGTTCGAGGCCGGCAAGGCGGTGGCGCAGGTGTCGGTCTGGAAGGGCCAGCAGCCCACCGCCGCGCTGGGCGCCGCGCAGGCCATGGTGGTGACCGTGCCCAAGGGCGAGGGCGACAAGCTCAAGACCGTGATTACCCGCACCGACCCGTTGGTGGCGCCACTGACGGCAGGCCAACGGGTGGGCACACTCGATGTCAGCACCGCGGCCGGCGTCAAGGTCGCCAGCCTGCCGCTGGTGGTGTTGCAGGCGGTGCCGCAAGCCGGTCTGCTGGGCCGGGCCTGGGATTCGATCCGGCTCTGGATCAAATGAAGCGGGGTGGCGCCGGATCAGGTCAAAGCGCCGCGGCCGGCCATCGGCTAAGCTGTGTCCAGACCTGCACCCGAACCTGCGCCCAGACCTGCGCCCAGACCTGCGCCCAGACCTGCGCTCAGATCCCGTGACGCCTTGTTGACCGCAGCTTTTGCCTGAAAGGCCGCCATGCCCGTGCTCCCCGAAACCCTCTGCCACTTGAACGGCCAGACCCTGCCGCTGCGCGATGCCAAGGTGTCGGTGCTGGACCGGGGCTTCATCTTCGGCGACGGCATCTACGAGGTGATCCCGGTCTACGGCCGGCGCTTGTTCTGCTTCGACGAGCACATGGCGCGCCTGCAGCGCAGCCTGGGCAAGCTGCGTATCCCCAACCCGCACACCCGCGAGGGCTGGCTGGCGCTGGTACGTGCGCTGGTGGCGGCGCAGCCGGCCGAGGACCAGCTCGTCTACATCGAGATCACCCGGGGCGTGGCGCTGCGCGACCATGTCATGCCCGAGGGCCTCACGCCCACCGTGTTCGTGATGACCAGTGCGATGAAGCCGCCCTCAGCCGACATGCGCCATCAGGGCGTGGCCTGCATCACCGCGCGTGACTTCCGCTGGGAGCGTGGTGACATCAAGAGCATCTCGCTCTTGGGCAATGTGCTGGCGCGGCAGATGTCGGCCGACCATGGCGCGGCCGAGACGATCTTGTTTCGTGACGGCTGGCTCACCGAGGCGGCCGCCAGCAACGTCTGGGTGGTGCACGAGGGCGCGCTGCTCGGCCCGCCCAAGGGCGACCATGTGCTCGAAGGCATACGCTACGACCTGCTGGCCGAGTTGTGCGAGGAGGTCGGCATCGCGTACAACTTGCGCCCGATCGCCGAGGCCGACGTGCTGTCCGCCGACGAGGTGATGCTCAGTTCGGCGACCAAGGAGATCCTGCCCGTCACCCGGATCGACGGCGAGGGTGTGGGCCACGGCGCGATGCGCGGCAAGCCCGGCCCGGTCTATGCCCGGCTCTACGAGGCCTACCAGCGGGCCAAGGTCGAGCAGTCGATCTGAGCCGCAGCCCCAACATGAATCCACCCAAGATCGCGCCGGACATCCTGCCGAACATCCCGCCCGACATTCCGCCCGAGCAGTCGCTGATCACCTACCCCAGCGCCTTCCCGATCAAGGTGATGGGCGCGCAGGTCGAGGGGTTTCTGGAGGCGGTGTTGGCGGTGACGCGGCAATTCGACCCCGGCTTCGACCCCGCGACGGTCGAAACCCGCAGCAGCAGCGGTGGCCGCTACCTGGGCATCACCGTCACCGTGACAGCCACCAGCCGCGAGCAGCTCGACGAGCTGTACCGCACCCTGTCCACCCACCCGATGGTCAAGGTGGTGCTGTAGCCGCAGGCGCTGCGATGAAGCTGCTCACCCTGGGCCGCCAGCCCTACGCCGCCACCGCGCAGGCCATGTGCACTTTCACCGAGACCCGCGGCCCCGACACGCCCGATGAAATCTGGCTGGTCGAGCACGATCCGGTCTACACCCAGGGCCTGGCCGGCAAGCCCGAGCATTTGCTGAACGCCGGCGCCATCCCGGTGATCGCCAGCAACCGGGGTGGCCAGGTCACCTACCACGGCCCGGGCCAGGTGGTGGCCTACCCGCTGATCGACTTGAAGCGCTTGGGGCTCTACGTCAAGGAGTACGTCTACCGGCTCGAGCACGCCGTGCTCAAGGTGCTGGAGGCCCACGACATCACCGGCCACCGCGCGCCGGGTGCACCCGGCATCTATGTCCGGCTGGCCGACCCGCACAGCCATGCCGCGCTGACTGGCCCGGTCGATGCCGCCGACCCGTTCCGCGGGCTGGGCAAGGTGGCCGCGCTGGGCATCAAGGTCAGCCGACACTGCACCTACCACGGCCTGGCGCTGAACGTGGCGATGGACCTGGCGCCGTTTGACGGCATCAACCCCTGCGGCTATGCAGGATTGCAAACGGTGGACCTCGCTAAACTTGGGGTTGCGACCGATTGGTCCACCGTGGCGCGTCAACTGGGCGAGCGCCTGGCGACGCAGTTCACACCCTGATACCTCTCCCTTTTTTTGACGCCCCAGGGCGCGCATCCCCCCATGGCCACTGAAAACACCGTGCACCTGGCGCCGCCGGCCGCTGACTACGACGCCAGCGCCAAGCAAAAAGCCCAGGCCAAGACCTCGCGCATCCCGATCAAGATCGTCGCGGCCGAAACGCTCAAAAAACCCGACTGGATCCGCGTCAAGGCCGGCAGCCCGAGCACCCGCTTCTACGAGATCAAGCAGATCCTGCGCGAGCACAAGCTGCACACGGTGTGCGAGGAGGCGTCCTGCCCCAACATCGGTGAATGTTTTGGCCAGGGCACGGCCACCTTCATGATCATGGGTGACAAGTGCACCCGGCGCTGCCCGTTCTGCGATGTCGGCCACGGCCGGCCCGACCCGCTGGACGCCGCCGAGCCGGCGAACCTGGCCAAGACCATCGCCGCGCTCAAGCTCAAGTACGTGGTGATCACCAGCGTCGACCGCGACGACCTGCGCGACGGCGGCGCCGGCCACTTTGTCGAGTGCATCCAGCAGGTGCGGGCCTTGTCGCCGGCCACCCGCATCGAGGTGCTGGTGCCCGACTTCCGCGGCCGCGACGACCGCGCGCTGGAGATCCTCAAGGCCGCGCCGCCCGATGTGATGAACCACAACCTTGAGACCGCGCCGCGCTTGTACAAAGAGGCTCGGCCCGGCAGCGACTACGCCTTCAGCCTGAATCTGCTCAAGAAATTCAAGGCGCTGCACCCGGATGTGCCGACCAAAAGCGGCCTGATGGTCGGCCTGGGCGAGACCGACGACGAGATCCTGGCGGTGATGCGCGACATGCGGGCGCACGGCATCGACATGCTGACCATCGGCCAGTACCTGGCACCCAGCGGCCACCACCTTCCGGTGCGCCGCTACGTGCACCCGGACACCTTCAAGATGTTTGAAGCCGAGGCCCGGTTGATGGGCTTCAGCCACGCCGCCGTGGGCGCGATGGTACGCAGCAGCTACCACGCCGACCAGCAGGCGGCGGGTGCGGGCGTAGCGCTGTAGACCGGTCTCGCCAGCGCCCGCCAGCCCGGCTCAAACCTCAGCCAGCAACTGCTCGATCAGCAGCCGCAGCGCCACAAAATCCGGTGGTCCGAGGTAGCGCTTGACGATGTGCCCGCGCTTGTTGATCAAGAAGGTGGTCGGCGTCAGCGGTACCGGGCCAAAGCTGCGGGCGATTGCGCCGGTGTTGTCGATCACCACCTGGAACGGCAGCCGGCGGCTTTCGGCAAAGTCTGCCACTGCAGCGGGCGGGTCGTAGTCCATCGCCACGGCCAGCGTCTGGTAACCCTGGGCGCGGTATTTTTGGTGGGTCGCCACCAGCTCGGGCATTTCGCCCACGCAACTGCTGCAACTGGTGGCCCAGAAGTTGACCAGCACCACCTGGCCCTGGAGCTGGCGGGTGTGACGCAACTGGCCGTCGAGCAAGGTGTAGCCGATCTGCGGCGTCTGGCTGGGGCCGCTGCCGGCGCCGCCTGCCCGCAGCAGCAGTGCTGCGCCGGCAGCTGTGGCCACGGCGGCCGCGGCGATGGCAAGATGTCGGCGTGACAATGACATGGTGGAAACTTTGATGCGCAGAAGGCAGTTTACGACCGGGCTGGTGGGAGGGGGCCTTTGGGTCGTCGGTCCGGCCCAGGCTGCGGGGCTGAGCGAATCCGATGCGGCATCCGGCGTGCGCAGCGCCATGGAGCGAGGTGCGACCGCCGCCATCGGCTCGCTGGGCAAAACCGATGGCTTTCTGGGCAACCCCAAAGTGCGTATCCCCTTGCCGGGCGTGCTGGAGGACGCCGCCAGGATGCTCAAGGCCACCGGCCAGCAAAAGCGGGTGGACGAGCTGGTCACCGCCATGAACCGTGCCGCCGAGGCGGCGATGCCGCAGGCCCGCACACTGCTGGTCAGCACTGCCAAGGCGATCTCGGTGGACGACGCCATCGCCATCGTGCGCGGTGGCGACCAGTCGGTGACTGAATTTTTTGCCCGCAAGACCCGGGCGCCGCTGACCGAGCAGTTCCTGCCCATCGTCACCCGGGAGACCGAGAAGGTGGCCCTGGCCGACAAGTTCAACGCGGTGGCCGGCCCGGCCGCCAAGTTCGGTCTGCTCAAGGGCGACCAGGCCAATCTGCAGCGCTATGTCACCGCCAAGTCGTTGGACGGGTTGTACCTGATGATCGGCGAGGAGGAACGCAAGATCCGCCGCGACCCGATCGGCACCGGCAGCGCGATCCTGCGCAAGGTGTTTGGTGGTTGATCTGCCGCGAGCGGCCAGGCGCTTCCGGGCTGGGCGTGCCGGCCATGCCGCCGCCAAGCCGATCAGGGGCGCCTCGCTCGGTTTGCTGCTGGGGGTCATGGCAGCCTGCTCGCCAACGCTGGATTGGCGGCAGGTGCGGCCCGAGGGCTGGGGCCTGGTGGCGTCATGGCCGTGCCGGCCGACGTTGCAAGTCCGGCCGGTGGCGCTGGCCGGACCGGCGATCGAGCTGGGTCTGCTGAGCTGCAGCGCAGGCGATCACCGCTTCGCCATCGCATCGGCCGATGTCTCAGACCCAACTCGCGTCGGTCCGGCGCTGCAGGCGCTGGCGGCTGCGGCGCAGGCCAATGTGCAGGGCGTGATCGAGTCCGAGCGCCCGGCGGTTGTGCCCGGCATGACGCCCCAGCCTGCGGCACGCTGGTGGCGGGTGCAGGGCCGGCTGCCCGATGGCCAGCCGGTGCGCGAACAGGTGCTGGTGTTCGCCAAGGGCCTGCGGGTGTTCCAGGCCACGCTGGTGGGGCCGGTGGCCGATGACCTGCTGGCCAAGGCCTTTTTCGACTCGATCGAGCTTCCGCGGTGAGCCTGCCGGCCGACGGCGTGTTGTTGAGCCGGCCACGGGCGGTGACCCTGTTCGTGGCCTTCGCGTTCGCCTATTTTTTCTCGGCCCTGGTGCGGGCCGTGACGGCAACGCTGGCGCCCGTCTTCAGCGCCGAGCTGGGTTTGGCGTCCGGCCAACTGGGGCTGCTGGCCGGGGCCTACTTTCTGGGCTTTGCGCTGCTGCAGTTGCCGCTGGGCAGTGCGCTGGACCGCTGGGGCGCCAAGCGGGTGCTGATGGCTTGCCTGACCTTGGCGGTGGTCGGTTGTCTGGCGTTTGCCGCGTCGGGCAGCTTGCCGCAACTGTTGGTGGCGCGCTTCCTGACCGGTGCCGGCGTTGCAGCCTGCCTGATGGCGCCGTTGACCTGCTTTCGAAGGCACTACAGCGCCGCAACGCAGCTGCGCGCCAACGCCTGGATGTTGATGACCGGATCGCTGGGCATGTTGGCGTCCACGCTGCCGGTGCATTGGCTGTTGCCGGCGATAGGCTGGCGCGGGCTGTTTGTGGCCGTGGCCCTGCTGTTGCTGCTGGCCATCGCCGCGATTGGCGCGCTGGTGCCGACCGATCCGTCCGGCGACCGGCAGGCCCAAGCTGCGGCGGGCGGCTACCGCCAGGTTTTTGCGCATCCGGCGTTCCAACGCATGGCGCCCATGGGCTTTTTTGTCTACGGCGGCATGGTGGCGATGCAGTCGCTGTGGATCGGGCCTTGGCTGACGCAGGTCACCGGCCGCAACGCGGTAGGTGCCGCGCAGGGTTTGTTTCTGGTCAATCTCTCGATGTTGGCGGCCTTTTTCAGCTGGGGCCTGCTGATGCCGCGCCTGGTCCGCGCCGGCTGGGCCGGCGAGCGTTTGATTGCCGTGGCCTGGCCGGCCAACGTGCTGTGCCTGGCCGTGATTGTCTGGCTCGGTCCGCAGGCCGGCCCGCTGCCTTGGGCGCTGTGGTGCGTCTGCGCCAGCGTGGTTTCGCTCAGCCAGCCGGCGCTGGGCCAGGCCTTTCCGGCGGCGCTGGCCGGGCGGGCCTTGTCGGCCTTCAACCTGATGATCTTTGCCGGCGTGTTTGTCCTGCAGTGGGCGATCGGTTTGGCTCTGGACGCGTTGAAAGCCCAAGGGCTGCCGACGCTGGCGGCCTACCGGGTGGCGTTTGGTGCCTTTGCGGCAGCCTGCGCACTGTCGTTTGTCTGGCGCCACGGGTTGCAACACCTGCAGCGCCGGCGCCTTGGGCCGTCGTCGGCCTTGGCGGGCGGATAAACTGCCACAACCCTATCCAAAGCCCATGACAGGCCTGTTCATCATCGCCCATGCTCCGCTGGCCAGTGCCCTGCGGGATGCGGCAATGCACGCCTTCCCGGACGCGGCCGCCACCATCGCCTTCTACGACGTGCCGCCTGGCGCCCATTTCGAGGCCTACGAGGCCGAGGCGCAAGCCCGGCTCAGCGCCCTCGGCACTGCCGATACGCTGGTATTGACCGATGTCTTTGGCGCAACGCCCTGCAACATCGCGCGGCGTTTGGCCGACCAGCCCGGTGTGCGGGTGGTGGCCGGCGTGAACGTGCCGATGTTGTGGCGTGCGCTCAACTATTGCCAGAAATCGCTCGACGAGTTGGTGACCCTGGCGCTGGCCGGTGCCAGCCAGGGCGTCATGCCCGTGGCGGTGTCCCGACCTCAGAACCAGGCCCAAAAGCCCATCAGTCATGATTCGATCGACCGTCACCATCAGCAATAAGCTGGGCTTGCACGCCCGGGCCTCAGCCAAGTTGACCAAACTGGCAGGCAGTTTTGCTTGCGAGGTGCACCTGTCGCGCAACGGCCGGCGCATCAACGCCAAGAGCATCATGGGGGTGATGATGCTGGCCGCGGGCATGGGCAGCGACGTGGAACTGGAAACCGACGGCGCCGACGAGCACGCCGCCAACACGGCGCTGCTGGCGCTGATCAACGACAAGTTCGGCGAGGGGCAGTGACGGGTCCGGCAGCGGCAGCGGCTGCCGTCAGTTGCCCAGGAAGTGCCGGCGGTAACGCGGCGGCAGGTCGCACAAGCGCATCATCAGTGGCAGGTCGGCGGTGTTGAAATCCGGGTCCCAGGCCGGGGCGCCCAGTACCCGGGCGCCGCAACGCAGGTAGCCCTTGATCAGCGGTGGTGTGGGCACAGCCGTGCCGTGGTCCAGTTGCGCGACCGGCAATGGGAGCCGGGGCGTCACCTGAAACGCGGGTTCAGCCAGGTGACTGGCCCGCAGTTGCCGCCACAGACTGGCTGCAAAGTGGCCGCCGTCCCGCATGCCCACGCTGGCGCATCCCACCATCGTTTGCAAACCATTGCGTTGCATGAAATCACCCAACGCTGCCCACAGGGCGAGGATCACGCCCCCTTGCCGGAAGTCGGGATCGACGCAGGAGCGGCCCAGCTCCACCATGTGCTTGCGCAGCGGTTGCAAAGCGGCCAGGTCGAACTCGGTTTCGCTGTACAAGCCTCCAGCCTGTTGCGCCGCCCAGGGTGTGAGCACGCGGTACGTGCCCACGATGCGCCCCGGTGCGTCGTGCGTCTCGGGCGTGCGTACAAGCAGGTGCTCGCAATGGGCGTCGAAGGGGTCGATGTCATGGCCGGCGGGTGTACCGGCCGGCGGCGACAGCCTGGCGCCCATCTCCTCGACGAACACCCGGTAACGCAGCCGTTGGGCCGCAAGCACTTCGTCCTGGTGCCGGGCCCACAGCACCTCGATCGGCGGCTCGGGCGGCTGCGTCCGGCCCGGCGGCAGATGGGCGGGTGATGCAGTGACAAGAGGCAAGTCCATGGTCAGGCGGCCGGCTGGTTGAGTTGTTCCTGATGCTGCGGCTGCGCCGTGACTTCAACGTGAACCGGGTGTGACGCTTTGGCGACAGTGGCGGCGACCAGAGCGGGTCTGCGTCGCGATCGATCAGTCACCTTTGCGCCCCGGAGCCCGCGTTTTTGCTCAGCCCGCGCTGCTACAGTGAACCATGAGCATTCAGATGTTCGGCCTGCCTGTTTCGCGCGGCGTGGCCATCGGGCGGGCCGTCCTGGTGGCCTCCAGCCGGGTGGACGTGGCGCATTACTTCATCGACGCGGCCCACGCGACAACCGAGGTTGCCCGGCTTCGGCACGCAAGGGACACCGTGGCCACCGAGCTCAGTGCGCTCAAGCGTGACCTGCCTGCCGAGGTGCCGACCGAATTGGCCGCGTTGCTCGAAGTGCACCTGATGCTGTTGCGCGATCCGATGCTGATCGAAGCCACCCGCCACTGGATCGAAGTGCGGCACTACAACGCCGAATGGGCTGTCAGCGCCCAGACCGAGGTGCTGGCGCGCCAGTTTGACGAGATGGAAGACGAGTACCTGCGCGAGCGCAAGGCCGACATCGAGCAGGTGGCCGAGCGGGTGCTGCGGGCACTGATCAAGGAGGAGTCCTTGCTGCCTCAGGCTGTTCATGCGCGCGACCTGGGCGGCGAGGACCCGCTGGTGCTGGTCGCCAACGACATCGCGCCAGCCGACATGCTGCAGTTCAAGGGCAGTGTGTTTACCGGATTTGTCACCGACGTTGGCGGGCGTACCTCGCACACCGCGATCGTCGCGCGCAGCATGGACATCCCGGCCGTGGTCGGCGCTCGGGAGGCCAGCCGCCTGGTGCGCCAGGACGACTGGTTGATCATCGACGGCGACACTGGCGTGGTGGTCATCAACCCGACACCGATCGTGCTGGAGGAATACCGCTTCCGTCAGCGCGAGAGTGAACTGGAACGGGCCAGGTTGCACCGTTTGCGCCACATGCCGTCCATCACGCTGGACGGTCAGCCGGTCGAATTGCTGGCCAACATCGAGTTGCCGGGCGATGCCCCCAATGCGCTGGAAGCCGGTGCGGTGGGCGTTGGCCTGTTTCGCAGCGAGTTCCTGTTCATGAACCGCAACGGAGAACTGCCCGACGAAAACGAGCAGTTCGAGGCCTACCGTGCCGCCGTCGAGGCCATGAGCGGTCTGCCGGTGACGATACGCACCGTCGACATCGGCGCCGACAAGCCGCTGGACCGCATGGCCGCCCATGAGCTCAGGCACGAACACGGCCTCAACCCGGCACTGGGGCTGCGTGCGATCCGCTGGAGCCTCTCCGAGCCCGCCATGTTCCGGCAACAACTGCGTGCCGTCCTGCGCGCCAGCGCCCATGGCAAGGTGCGGGTGCTCATCCCCATGGTGGCGCACCGGGGCGAGATCCTGGCCACCCTGGAAGCGCTGGAGCGTGCACGCCAGCAACAGCATGATGCAGGCGTGGCCTTCAACCGCATCGAGGACGGGGCAATGATCGAAGTGCCGGCCGCGGCCTTGACCATGCCGCTGTTGCTCAAACATTTTGACTTTGTGTCCATCGGCACCAACGACCTGATCCAGTACACGCTGGCTATCGACCGGGCCGACGAGGCTGTCGCCCATCTCTACGACCCCTGGCACCCCGCCGTACTGCGGTTGATTGCCGAGGTCATCAGCGCCGCCAATGCCGCGGGCAAGCACGTCAGCGTCTGCGGAGAAATGGCGGGAGACGTCGAATTCACCGAACTTCTGCTGGGCATGGGCCTGCGCAGCTTGTCGATGCACCCCAGCCAGATCTCAGCAGTCAAGCAGCGGGTCTTGAGGGCGGACACCGCACGCCTGACCCGAGCCGCGCAGCTCGTGTTGGCTGCTGACGACCCAGCCCAGGCTTGGGCTGCGCTACAGGAAAAGCCGGCACAGCGGGTCCGCGCCGGCCGATAGCGCGCCGCACCGCCTCGGTCGCAGAAGGCGATACCGTCGTTGAGGCAAGTTCCGACTGCCAGAGCGCAAGAACCCGGCGGCATCAGAGTCCGGGCTTGTTGCCTCGGCTGACCAGGCGGGGCGGCGCGCCACCACGCGGACCACCTGAGCCGCCCTGATCGGCGCGCCCGAATGCATCTTGCTCACTCTCGAAGTTCGATGCTATAGTCATGGGCTGAGCAGCAAACGGCGGTGGACAAGTCCAGCGAAGCGAGTTGCAAAGCGAGCAGGAAACGGGTCTTCAAAAGAAATACGGGTCCAGGCTTTACGCGTCCACAAGGACATGCCAGAATCACGGGCTTGACGCAAAACGGCAGGTGCAAGCGGTGCAAACCGAAAGCAAACCAGCGGGCAAGTGGCAAGAAGACCGACCGGCAAGAACAGGGTTTGACAAGGCTAAGACAGCAAGTTATAATCCCATCCCCGTGCCGCCAAAAGGCGGTACGTGCTGAAAAGCAAAGCTCTTTAACAACCAACAGCCGATAAGCGTGGGCGTAAGAAGGCGAGTGCTTGATGTCGTAAAGATGTCGAGTCTCTTGGACTTTAAACGCTCATGGAAGTGAAGTTCACTTCAATTCTTTGAGTAA
>JBBQAH010000371.1:0-2614 GCA_038316145.1 Burkholderiales bacterium | reverse complement strand
AACCAACCAGTCGGCCGGTTATTGAGATTCAAGATATATTTTTTCGTTGTACCGCTGCGATTTTATACACACGAATGAGACAGACAACTTTAGGAAAACAATAGAAGAGTTACGCACATCATCCATAACCCTGCGTCGGGAAACAAAAATTTTCAAGTCATACAGCGAAAGAGATGGTAAAAAAGCGGAATTATTTTCCCAGTTTAAGTCGAGGTATGCAATACTCGGAAAAAAACTGCTCAACCCCTCGAACCCTTCTTGGTAAGATTATAGCATAACTCAACAACAAAAACGAACTGCAGGGGCAGAAGCTGGTCGGCGGTATTGTTTTTTGCAGTAACAACACCCCCAAACATCATCCACCCTTATATTTGTCCTGTACAGACACAAGAAATATAAAAACCGCGACAAAAAGTGATTGCGTTTAAAAATGAGTGGAGCAACAACTACACGACGATAATAATTCGCATCATCCGCTCCGTAAAATTGATTAAAAGGTGATCCGTCCGTTCTGCTCTCCCTTCCGTCCCCTTTGCGTGGTGAAGTTTGTAAACGACGACGCGGCACGACAAGAATATAATCAGCACCGCGGCTATAAATTACGGTTCGCCATTCTCTCTCGCTTTCCCCCATGGCGCGGCGCACAGCGGGCGTCTGTTTCAGGAAAATTGGCCGTGATCCGATGTGATGTGTGGCGTGCTGGGGGAAAGACATTTTTCTACTTCTTTTTTGGCTTGGTGGCCGCCGCCGGGGCTCCCGCGCGCGGCGGAGTGATGGGCCGGGAATTGGGATTGGGAACGGCAGTGCCACCGGGCGGCGATTTCCTCTTATCTGCCGGCTTTAAAATCTGTAATAACGAGGCAGCAACCGTGAGTGCAGGTGTGATCCAACAGAGTGGCGGATAATGGAAAACGCAAACGCAAACTCCAAAAGGGGATTAACGGCCAACTTACCTGAAACGAGCACATTAACGTCTCGTCGACGCTCATCATCGCACCGGCGTTATCGAATTCCCCGCAGTAGTTGGGCGCGGAAAAGAGCGTCACCAACTGCCGCTTGGCAAAGAATTCATATCCATCTTCGACGACCTGCAAAGAAAAAAGCATCAAAAAATTTAACAATTCAACAAATCGGAAACAGCAACCAAATTCAATCAATCAATCAATCGATCAAACGTGGTATAGGGAAAACGCATCGAGGCATGAATGCATCAACAAATTATCGAGTCAACTTCACACTTTAAAGTGCCCCTTTTTGTCAGCTTCTATTCTTCAAACGCCATGAACGGAAAAGAAAAAACATAACTTCATTTGCAATGCTAATCGATCTTCTCGATGCCCTATTGAGAATGACAAGCGTGACCGCGATCGACAGGAAATCGATTCTCATCCCTGCCCCCAAAATGGGGAAAAGTATTTCCCTAAAAAAATCCCTCAACCATCCAGCATGAAGTCTGGTGCAGAGAAAAATAAAGGCACTCAAATGGATACACGGAAGTACCCGGGATACTCCTAATACCACAACAGGCCAACGAAGATAGCCCAAATAACTCCCCCCCCCCCCCACTTAAGCGTAATAACATTCGCAAGTCGAGCCCTCGTCTATCCAAGCGATTGGCTTATCGAGTCGACGTTTCATTTTTCTCTTTCACACACAAACGTACTTGGTGAGCTCGGCAGATGAGATCAAAGTCGTGCTTGTGCAGGAAACGGGCCACGACAGACGGGCCGAAAGTGTAGCTGACGCCGCGATCATTCTCGCCCCAGTCCGTGGTGTCCTTATCCGGGTCGGACCAGAGCAGGTCGCACAGCAGGCCCGTGTCGGGCACGTCCGTCGGCCGCATTATACGCCGAATCTGCTCCATGGACTGTAGGCAAAAAAAAATGTATAGTCAATTTCTCAACGGGAAAACGAAAGCCATTTACATACACACCTGGAGGTCGGGACTGAGGCCGCCGTGGCAGCAGAAAATTTTCTCGTCAATGATGGCGGCTACCGGCAGGCAGTTGAAGCAATCGGTGAACGTTTTCCAGAGTTTGATCGTGTAGCGCCGTTTACCTAAAACAGGACAAATTGTTTCCCGATAAAAAAAACTGATTTCAATCAATCAATAAATCTAATAAAATGCATTCAATTGTCAAACTCAATCAATAAGTTTAAAGCCAAACGTAATCAAGGCTACATTAAAAACATTTAATGCCCAAGTTCAACAGGGCCACGCAAATTTGTCCAACTTAATCGAGGCCCTCCGGCATAAAATAATACGTCCGCTTTTTCCGGACTCAAAATAATTTTCCGACATACATTCGTCGTAAAATCCATAAATCCGATTAATGCTGGCGCACTCGTGGTTTCCACGTAAGAGGAAAAAGTTCTCTGGATACTTGATCTTGTATGCCTTGGAAAGAAAAAGACATTAATATCCGGTTTAATATCAAATTTAATTGAGTTATGGTGATGAAGCGGTAATGTGTTTTCCCGCGTCCAACAGCGGAGCAGTAGATGTATTCATCATCCCTACCAGTAGCAGGCATATTGTCTCCAGGCTCTGTTTGCCCCGATCCACGTAATCACCGAGAAACAGGTAGTTGGCTTCCGGAGGAAATCCGCCGTA
>JBBQAH010000523.1:0-2057 GCA_038316145.1 Burkholderiales bacterium | reverse complement strand
AGAGCGACCGCGACAAGGCTCTGTAGATCCTCCTGCTGCGACACCAGGTGCGCTTGCTGCAACGCTAGCGCCCGCAACCCTGGTCACCCAGCCCAGCGGCTAGGCTTGGATTTCGCACATGGGGATTCGGACACGACGATGAACGTGCTGCGGCGCCGCCCGGCGGCGACAATAGCTCCAGCAGCACCCGTCGCCGGGCGGCGGCGGGCAGGCAGGAGGTGTCGTCGTGACGGTGAACGAGGTCTTGGTCAAACAGTTGGGCGCGTTGCCCGTCCTGCGGGAGTATATGGAACGGCTGCACCTGAAGGAACGGGTGGATGCGCTGGCGTCGGTGCGGTCGGTCGCCCACCTGACCAACGGGGAGGTGGTCATGGCCCTGGTCGCCAACCGCTTGACGGCCCCGCGGCCGTTGTACGACATCCAGCACTGGGCCGAGAGCTGGGCGGTCGACGAGACGCTCGGGGTGTGCCCGGCCGCCCTCAACGACGATCGGCTGGGGCGCTGCCTGGACGACCTGGCGGCGGTCCATGACCAACTCCGGGGCGACCTGACGGTCCAGGCCATCCGCGCCTTCGGGCTGGCGACCACGACGCTGCGCTGGGATCTGACCTCGGTGCTGGTGAGCGGCGCGTACCCGGACGAGGAGCAAGACGCGGCCTATGCCCAGGTGCGCTACGGCTACGGCGGCGGGCGACAGAAGCAGGTCCGCTATCTGCAGGTGACCACCGACGACGGGGCGGTGCCGCTCTGGGAGCAGGCCCACGACGGCAACACGACTGACGTGGCGACGGTGATTGCGACGATGGAGGCGCTGCGCGAGCACGCGCGGTGCCGCGACTTCGTGCTGGTCGGCGACAGCAAGCTGCTGTCGGAGGGCAACCGCCGGGCGCTGCTGGCGGCCGAGGTCGGCTACCTGGCGCCGCTGCCCCGCACGCCGGACCTGGACGCGGCGTTCCTGGCCATTGCCCCGGAGGAGCTGGTGCCGCTGGCCTATCTCAGCGCCCACGAGCGGCGCAAGCCGCCGGTGGAGCGGGCCAGCTACCTGGGCTGTGAA
Source organism: Burkholderiales bacterium (assembly GCA_038316145.1). GTDB lineage: Bacteria > Pseudomonadota > Gammaproteobacteria > Burkholderiales > Burkholderiaceae_C > Pseudaquabacterium. Next base: position 1,003 of record JBBQAH010000523.1, on the reverse strand, counting down.
CGGACCGTCGTCCTCCGCCTGCCAGACGGGCGGGGCGGCCGGCGCCCCGCCGCCCTGCGGCGGCTGTTCGTGGTCAGCAGCGAGGAGCGGGCTGCCTGCCGGCGCAACCGTGCCCGCCAGCGCGAGCGGGCCGAGGCCGAGATCGCGCGGGTGGTCAAGCGGGTCGGCAGCCGCTGGTATCCGACTGCGGAGCGGGCACAGGCCAAGATCGAGGCGATCCTGGAGCGCCGCCACCTGCGCGAGCTCTATCAGGTGCGCTGCGGGGAGGCGGCCGGGTGCCCAACAGTGGCGTGCGCGGTAGCGCCGGCGGCCCTGGCCCGCGCCGAGGCGCTGGACGGCTACTACGTCCTGGAGACGACCCGGACGACCGCCGAGGCGGACGCCAGCGGGCTGCTGGCCGAGTGGAAGGGGCAGTGGCAGGTCGAACACCGGCACCGCGCCGCCAAGGGGCCGCTGCGCGTCCGCCCGCTGTTCGTCACCAGCAACCGGCGCATCGTCGGGCTGCTGCTGATCCTGGGCATCGCGCTGCTGGTCTTCAGCCTGATCGAGCGCGAAGCGCGCCGCGCCCTGGCGGCCGGCGAGAAGGTCGCCGGCCTGCTGGCCGGGCATGTGGCGGCCCGTCCGACCGGCGACAACCTCCTCAAGGCGCTGGGGGAGATCACCTTGGTGCGGTTCCAGGTCGCCGGGGACTGGCACCGGGCGGTATCGACGTTGAGGCCGCTCCAACAGCGGTTGCTCCAGTTGCTTGGCATCCCGGACACGGTGTATGCCGATCTCACCGGGTAGGACGATCGCGATGCCCATGTGCGAAATCCAAGGCTAGGGATCGAGGCCGCAGCCTACATCCCACTCGATCCCCAGCCCGAGTTGGCCGCGGCGGGACAGTACCTGGAGGCAATCGCGGCCACTCTTCACGACAGCGGCCTGACCGTCAGCACGCAAGCCCTGGCCGGGGTGCCCGCGGCGACGATCGCCGACGTGGCCCGCGAGCAGGGCGCTGGAC
>JBBQAH010000339.1:0-1772 GCA_038316145.1 Burkholderiales bacterium | reverse complement strand
CCAAAGATCCTCGTATAAGTTGAAGATCTAGCAGTGACTGTTGTTTTCTTTCGTGCACAGGACGACTTCCGTTTCTGCTTTCTCTTCCACCACTACCCGAAATCCGCACGCCCATGTCGCCTCCTCCTCCTCCGCCGCCGCCGCCAATGATTCCGGCAAGTACACCTCCGTCAACACCGCTTTTGGCCACCGTCGCTGAATCTGTTGTACGTCCTCTGATTGATTTGCGCTACGGATCAGAAGAATCCAACTCAATTCGGAGCATTCGCTCGGAATCTCAGGAGTCTGTTTCCCTGACGGATTCGGTGGAACGGCGCGAACGGGAACCGACGTCGGCAAGTGTCAACCACCAACCTCCCGTGCCGGTGACGGACATTTTCGACGGTACCAACGAGCAGCGACTCCGCAATTCACTGCGGAACAAGGGCAAGAGGCCCATGAAGATTCACATTAAGACCAAGGAGGAAGCGCTGCAGGAGAAGTGGACAAACTGGGGCAAATCTCGGCTCACGCTCGAACTGCTGCAGGATTATGTACACGCTGTCGATCCTGAGATTAACCTGTCTGACATAGACGATGTCCAGAAGAAATTCGACCGCATGTTACTGGTCTGCCAAAGTGCGCTAAAGTATTTGGAATTTTTCCTGGCGCAGAGTACGGTTCTCGTGGAAAGAACGCTGCTGCAGAAAGGCATCGGTACAGTAGGCCTCCGAAATTGCTTGATTGAGCGAATCGATTGATTGATGGATTGATTGTTTATTCAATGATTTCATTAATCGATTGGATTTTTCGATTGATTGCTTGATTTGCTTGCGATTGAACAGAATATAATTCGTTCTGTAGATTGATTGATTGATTGATTGACTTATCGATTGGTCGGTTGATTGTTTGATTGAATGATTTGAGGTGTGTCGATTGGTTGATGCCTTATGTGTATGTTTTTAGGAACGTTTTTTTTGAGCCACGTGGGATTACCGAAGGACCCTGCGCCGGAGAAACCGTCCAGCGACTGTCAGTGCCTTTACAGCGTGAGCCGAGACAACGCGAAAGCCCTCCAGCTTCTGCCCGAGTCCACCCTGGCAACGCTTCTCGCACCGGACATCGTGGCGGAGTGCAAAGCCTCGCTGGTGGACAAATCAACCGGCACCGTGACGGTTTGTCGCAAGCCAGCCGACAAGGCCGCCTTCTACTATCCCAAAGAGTCCCAGCCGATCCTGATGTGCTCGGAGCATATCAAGCAGTACCAGGGCCACCAGCTGTGCCCTTGTGGAAATCTAAGGCTCCATGGGCTGGAGCGATGCCGTTCGGGCCACGTTTTCCATGCCGACTGCTTCGCGGAGTGCCCGCACAATTTGTGCTCTCACCGGGCGGCTGCCCTTCCACTTCCCCTCAATGGACGCATCATTGATGACTCATTATTGATGGCGGGTTGAGAATACATATTCCTAACCCTTTTGTAGTTCTGATCTTCTTGTACTTTGGGTCCTAGTACGGAGGTTTGCCTTATTTTTTCTTCTTATAATTCCCTGTACACATTCTATAAAGAGGTTCTTTCATTTAATTTTTTTTTTCGATTGACTGTTTCAGAAGTTTGCCAGTTTCTCAAAACACCTGAAAAGGTGATGCCTATTTTCTCTATAAATTTTACTCGTAATTTTGTTTGTTTATTTTGTTATGGAAACTGTACCACATAGTTGAAAACGAGTAAATATATTGGTGACTGTTCCAGAACAAGTTCGATGTTACGATAACTATTCTCAACCTTCTACTGG
>JBBQAH010000465.1:0-4450 GCA_038316145.1 Burkholderiales bacterium | reverse complement strand
ATTGCGTTCGTTTCGTCATTATTTTTCGAAAATTGGCCTTGTCAAAAGTCGTTTCGTTAAAAATATTATTTTTTTGGTTTCGTTATCGTTCGTTTCGTCATTTTGTCTCAGCTATTTCTCTCGTTTCGTCACGATTTCCATGACGATTTGCGTTCTTTAGTGTGTAGTATTGTATATACAGAAATTTTTATCTTTCAATTCGAATAAATTCCATAGTACACCCGGATGAGAGTTCCGTTTAATGTCATCCTGTTGGAGCAAAAAGTAGGGTGTAATTCCGAATTTTTTAGCGGATAAAATTTTCTCAAGTACCTACTGGAACCGTAAGTGCCGTGTAAGGACAACTGCGGCCGGTCGATCGCATTCCCATCAGGCACAGGCACTACTACGAAGGACGAATCATTTTAATTCAGTGGCACTCTCGAACATTATGGCAAACTAGTCTGTATTTGTGTGTGTGTTAACAATTCGCATTAACAAGCTGGTGATTTTTACCATTAATAATCATTCTTTGCGGTTTATGAATCCAGGATTTGTTAGTAGCTGTCGGTGTTTACCGTCACAATTAGCCTTGACAGACCTATATCTCACTTTTTTCCACGCGGCGACCCAGCATGAAAAAAATCATCTTATGTTTTTGCACGGCATGCACGGTACAAACGGCGGCTACTCAACCGATCAACCAAACCAAACCGAATAAAAATTATGTTGAAAACACGAACTTTTTCGGCCCCGAGCGACAAGCTAATTATTATTTTTTTTCTGCCCCGACCACACAGTGTAGAGTATGGAACGCAAATCGTTCGTCAGTGACGAACGAACGATTCGTTAACGAAAATTTCGTCTCGCTTCGTTAAAATTATTTGTCCATAAAAATCGTTATCGTTCGTTTCGTCATTCAATTTTTGGCCACTTACTCGTCATCGTTCGTTTCGTCATTGAAATTTGAAGTTCAAAAAATGTTTTCAAAGGGGGGAGTACATGAAAAAAGTTTAGCCACATTAAAAACCCATCGATTTCGTTCGTTTCGTCATTATTTTTGAAAATTGGCCTTGTCAAAACTCGTTTCGTTAAAAATATCAGTTTTTTGGTTTCGTTATCGTTCGTTTCGTCATTTTGTAAAAGTTATTTCTCTCGTTTCGTCCATTCTGACGTGTGCGCTGGCGTAGAGATTAGACAGCAGCGAGAGGGAGAGGGGGAGAACTCATCAACCTGAACAGCAAAAAAAACGTGTTTCTCGGTCGCCGGGCGCCGCAGGAAAAAACATACCAATCTGTGTGAGGAAGATAATAAATTTTGCGTTTTTTCTTTGTTGTTGGCTCTCTATGCGTGAATGGTGTTTGATTTATGAGAGGTTCTTTAATTTTGCTGTAAAATCGCTTAATTGATTTGTCGTTCATGTTACATATGTTCTCATTGAGCGAGGTAGTTGTAGCATTGTTGGTTTTAATCATTAGAGCCGTTAGCTCGATGTTAAATCTTTATTGATTCTTCTCATTTATTTTATGCGATTGCTGGTACAAATAGGAATAAATAAATTAATATAAATAGTATAAACACAAATAAATTTATAAATATATATATACATGTATGCTAGAAATAAATAAATAAATATAAATAGTATAAACACAAATAAATTTATAAATATATATATACATATATGTTAGAAATAAATAAATGAATATAAATAGTATAAACACAAATAAATTTATAAATATTAATAAATAAATAAAAATTATATATTTATATACTATATATGTATGTATGTTTGTTTGTAAGAAATATCTAGAAAATTAAATGCGCGTAAATTCTTCGAATATATTTTTGAAATTTGGCGGATTTTTCTCAACGGAAATAAATGGTTTGAGTTAATTTTGTTTCGTGAGCGCGGCAAGAACGGGTGGTGACTTAAGGTTTAGCTTTTTCAAGCTTGGCTCTCTTTCTAGACTAATTCAGCTGAAAATTCTTGGTCAAGAATGGCCCGCAGGTGGGATTAAATCGGGAGCGCAGTTCACGCCTCACCCGATGCATTTCGCCGTATTATTATTAAGGCTCTAGTACACTACTCTCTACCTACCATGTACCTGTGGGCCAGTACAATTCCGACTGGCTGCCATTGGGGGTATTACGACATTGTTAATTATCTTTCCGTCGACCGCCAGTGTCTCACTCCGTAGAGACCTGGCTTGGTCGGCACATCTGTCTATCACACCGAGCAAAACATACAATTCTGTCCAATAATCATCAAGAAAAAGAAGAGTTAGTTGATCGGTGTACCTGTTTTCCATCTACACTGTACTGTACCTCCCGCCGTTAATTGTGCTTGAAAAAAGTAATCTTCAACCGAATTGATCAGTCTTTTAGTCTGAGAAGAAGTACTCCACATTGCTGGCCCACGGGGCCTTCAGTCGTCGTAGCTAGCTCCATCGCTACCACCGTACCGGCGGTCCATACAGCGTGGCGGGCATTTCAGTGAGATTTTATGGCGCCATAGCGCCGCGTCTCGATGATGCCGAATCCGCTTAATCACATCGCCCGACTTTTTTATTATGCCGGAAATTTTTTCCATTACATAACACTCCATTATATACTGTAAATCAAGATAATTACCAGATAAATGTTCATGTCCGAAAATAAATTTCTATATTTGTAATGTAATGTAATGTAATGTTTCATGTATTTGTAATGTATATTTATGTAATGTAATTTTGTTATTTATTGTAAATATATAGTTCATGCATGTAATGGAATTTGTTGTACTTGGAGTTGGGATTGAACAGTTATTAGATAATTATTTTTACTCCTTAAATTAACTGTGCACAACAGTGTAATGCAAGAGAGTTGAAAAAAATTTGAAGGTAAAATTTGTCTGTAACCAAAAGTAGGGTTGAAAAGTATGAAAAATGAGTCGATAATGAACCATCAATATAACATGACATCAATTACGGCATCTGTAAATTCGCGCGCTTGATGTGACTTGATAGAGTACGTGTTACCACGGCACGGGTAGACCCCGTTGTTTGAGGCAGCCCAGCAAGAACCAACATGCACAGCACACAACCGATCGACCGACTGACAGCGACGAGCTAGAAAAAAAACCGGTCTTTTTTTTGTGCTTCACCTATAAGTGAATATTTAACAATCCGAGTCGCGCGTACAATTTTTGTTCATTGTCCGCCAGCAGTCTCCTTTGATTTATATGTGAGCATGTTTAACCAACTTTCTCTTGTTTTTTTTTCTTTCTCTTTCTGTAGACCGTGTCAAGCGCCCGATGAATGCTTTCATGGTGTGGTCACGGGGCCAGCGCAGGAAGATGGCGCAGGAGAACCCGAAGATGCACAACTCGGAGATTAGCAAACGGCTGGGCGCCGAGTGGAAGCTCCTCTCGGAGGCCGACAAGCGGCCCTTCATCGACGAGGCCAAACGGCTGCGGACCCTCCACATGTCCCAGCACCCAGACTACAAGTACCGGCCCCGTCGCAAGACCAAGACCCTGATGAAGAAGGCGGCGGAGAACGCGGCCAAGAGCCACCAGCAGCAGAGCAACGCGGCGGCCGCGGCAGCAAGTGGTGGCGGTAACCATGGCAACAACAGCAACAGCCACAGTGGCGGCGCCGGCGCTCCCTACAGCAGCAGCCAGGTCCAGCAACAGGCCAGCAATGCCGCCCAGCAGTCCGCCGTGCAGAACCACCCCTACGCCAGCCTGTACGCCGCGAACAACGTGGCCTCCAACGGGTACAATACGGCGCAGGCCCAGGCCGCCGCCGCCATGCTCTCCATGCATCCGGAGTACGCGGCGACCGGGCGGTTCTACGGCGGCGCGGCGGCTTACGAGCCGTACGGGCAGCAGGCCAATGGCGGCCAGGCCGGCTACGGCCTCTACAGCAGTCGGGATTACGGGCGGAGCAATCAGTACAGCCGGCCGGACACGAAGATGATGGACATGTACATGCAGCCGCCGAATGCGCATGCCATGGCGGTGGCCGCGGCGGCGGAGAACGCGCAGCAGTACCAGACTATGTATCAGCAGCAGCACCAGCAGGCGGACAGTAATGGTGGCGGCGGCTCGCCGGGCATCATCAAGTACGAGCCCGGGACCGGCCATCATAACATGGGCCAGATGCACAATAATATGCATTCCAATTCCATTTCCCCCTTGAATCATATGAACAACAACTGATTTTGGCGGTGGTCGGTTGATTGGTTGATTTCCTAGCGGATTTTTTTGGCAAGGCGGCACCACTGCACGCGCGCACTCCTCACGACGCGCCCCACTCTTGGACAGAAAATGTTTTTAATGTAATATTCGTTTCTTGTCCACATCTTTTCTTGTTTGTTTTTTTTTTGCGAGGGCAGGAAGGAAATATTGGGTGTAGAAAAAAGGATAAGCTCCTCCTGTTGTTTTTACTGATCTGTACGCCAGCGAGCAATCTCCTTTTCAAGTTTTAAC
>JBBQAH010000483.1:0-3303 GCA_038316145.1 Burkholderiales bacterium | reverse complement strand
AAATTTTGAGACCCTGTTCTTTGGTCACATGAATAGCGCCCTGTTTGAGCGGGTTTCTAAGAAGCGGAAGCTTTCCGTTATCACGAAATAAAGTTTAGTAGTATTTAATATTTGATTAGCGGGTTAGCGTAGCGGTAAATTTCAGGCCGTAGCGGTAGCGTAGCGGGTATAGCGGGCCGTCGAACATTAGCGTAGCGTAGCGTAGCGGCTTTGAAAAATCGTCTAGCGGCCCAGCTCTGTTGTGGGCTTCACTTCCTCATGAATCCACTGCAACTTCCACAGCTGAAATGATTAAAATTGAAGCATAAATTTTGATGGGGTTCCCCGTTTGTTTTGTTTTAAGCCCGTGCAATCCCGTCATCTTTAAGATAATCAAATTAATCTATTTCATAGAGTGATTAATCTCACACACCTCCAGCCCCCCCCCCCCGTGACTGAGCATTTGCACGGCAGTTCTTTTTTGTAGAAGTCTAGCAGGTCATCCAGGGCAGACAGTTCAGTCTCCACGATGTACAGAGGCAGCAGGCGGCACATCATCATGGCGCGCATATTCTTCTCGTCGAACCAATTTTCGATCGACGGCACAATGTGGTCCAGAGATGGAGCAGCAACTGTGACACGAAAGTACTGCTCCGGGTCCCCAACCGGCACCTGGACGTTTGCGCGGTTCCTCTGGTGCGCACACGTGCGAGGTGGTTTTGCCGTTGGTATTCCTTAGGGATCCGGGAACTTCTCCGTAGCCCTCCACAGCTCCGCGATCTGCTCGTCCAGATTCACCCGCGTCAGTTTGAGAGCATTCAGCGTCAGTAAAACGTGTTTGCAGGCCTCAACAAAGTCCAGCTTGGAATCCTGCTGCAGACGCGTCACTCTGGCAATCAATCCGAAGCACTTCTTCGCGATCTGCCGAAATAAAATGTGCTAATCTAATAGGTGCAGTTGCAAATACAGTAAAACAATAAATAATTCAGTGACGCCATTTGGTTAGTGAATTTCTACTCGTCTGCCTCAGTCATGCGGCGCTGAGTATGAGAGAAACGAGTATGAATCCACCGATTACTTCACTGCGCTCATAAAAATAATACTGGATATGGTAAAACATTTTTAAAGTTATAAATTGACTTTGAAATCGACAAATTTCTCTGAAGATGTCCCTCTGTCCGATTTATGAGTGAATGACGATAAGAAAATGGCACTCATAAATTTAGAAGAAGAGATAACTTACATGCTCAACCAGTACCAGCTCAAAATCAAGGATAATTTTGCTCCAGTTTCTGGCCTTCGACCGCGTATCAGGATCGTTGAATTCCGCCACAATTTTCTCCAGTGCGTCCACGATGGAGGGGCACAGTTTCAAAAACGTATGCAGACAATCGTCCAACGAGGTCCAGCGAGTCATGGAGGGAATCTTAATGGCTTTCTGATCTGATAACTCGCCCGAGGCCGGCGCGGTTTTACAGATGTCCTTCAGAACAACGTTCCGGGACGCGGACGAGTTGAAGAAGGCCCCCAGCTCTTTCAGGGTCCCCACGAGCGACGATAGACAGGTTGAGGCTATGGGCAAAGTCCTAGGTGTAAACGGCCAGTGGATACTGTCTCAGAATCCTAGCTTGAACACCCTTGTTGCAGCCTGACATATTTGAACAACGTCTCAATGAACCGTCAGGGGAACTGCCCTTCGATAGGATTGATTATGGTAAAGGTTTCACACTCTATGGTTTCGACTATACAACCTCACACACGGGCTGTGGAGCATTAAGCATGACACGAAACGGAGCACTCAATTTAAATTTTCGGTTCAATACACCATTGACTGAGACGGTTGTGGTGGTAGGGATGCTCACGTACGACAATTCAATTCAGGTCAATAACAACTGTCAAGTCATCTTTGATTACGCACCATGAACGGCCACGAAATTGAATATGCTCTCCGGGCTGAACGTTTGGTTCGTGATAAATTTATTGGGGTTTTTCCAGCCGATCAAATACCGGGAAAAGAATATCCAGGAGGATATATAATAAACACAGATGTACATGGACGACCAGGGCAACACTGAGTCGCTTTCTATTGCACTGAATCTGGTAGTTTACAAGCTTTCGATTCTTTTGGGGTAAATTCAGGCTCCTATCCTGAGCACATTAAGGAATGGATGGATGAATCTTATACTCTGTTAAGCCAGAACGTGTTGCAAAGTGCTGATTCTACTCTCTGCGGAAACTATTGTTTGTATTTTCTATTGCTACGCTGTCACGGTCTCACATATGAGGACGTTATTTCTGTATTTTGTAACGATAAGGAAACCAATGATTTCCACGTGTGTCGATTCATTAATGAATATTTCAAGCTGAGAACACAGATTCAAGATAGCACGTTTATAATTCAAAAACTGAAAGAAAAATGGATATAAAACAGATTCGCGAATGGTCTGCTACAATCATATCAATAATAATTTCTTTTATTTTCATAGCGTATTTGATAATTCAATAAGTACATTCAGCAAAGAATCCAGCTTCTGAGAGTACGCGTTTGCTAGAGCGTTATTTATCCGTTAACGGATCGTGGAATAGCAGCCTCCTGACGTAGAATGCCAGTCATCTTGTTGTAGATTCCCAGTGGCATACGGATGAATTTTCCCTCGTATCCGGAAATGAACTGTACCTTGCGGCCGTACATGTGATGGTAAATTACCTGTACAGTCTTACTGTGCTCTGGATACTCTGCTTCATGCAACGCGATCTCGATAGAATAAGGAACAGTGGAGAGTTTTTTATCCAAAGCGAAGGCGACCAATTCTTCGATAATCACTCTGTCTTTGATGGCTTCCAACAAATGGTCCGTTTCCACCACTAAGAACTTGATACCTGCGCTACAACCAACAGTGAGAGAAGTTGGCGAGGCCTTTCCAGGTAGATACCCCAGAGTTATGTTCATGCCATGTGGAGCTCGGGTAATCCAAATTTGAGTGTAGTCGTTCAGACGATAGACCGAAGCACTCTCTTCATCCTGACCGAGGTAAGACATTCTTGATCCAAAGAAGGCAGAGATCACACTATATATTATTCCTATACCGATTGCATGAGTAAACAAAAATTTGACATGAGCCGCGCCTTTAAACATGAATCATGTCAAGAAGTATTTAAGCAGTCACGAAAGGAGGTCCTATAATCCTTACCTACGTTAAGTACTACCATTATAGAATGACTATAAGGGAACGTTCACAAAGTACGTGACACCGGGGTGGGGGGAGAGGGGTCAAAAAAATGTGACGGTCCCCATACATTACAATGTGTGACGCCCACTAAGGG
>JBBQAH010000566.1:0-1759 GCA_038316145.1 Burkholderiales bacterium | reverse complement strand
CCAGCAACCGCAGACTGGCCTGGTCGTGCTGCTGCGCACCGCGCTCCCGCCGAAGTCGTTTGAGCAACCGGTGCGCGAAATCGTCGCCTCCCTCGATCGCGCGCAGCCCGCCTTCGATTTCAAGACGATGCAGGAACGGGTCGCGGAAACGTGGGCCGCGCCGCGCCTGATGAGCTTCCTGCTCACTTGTTTTGCGATCCTGGCGCTGACCCTCGCGGTCGTCGGCCTCTACGGAGTGATGGCGTTCCACGGGCTGCATCGCATGCGCGAGATCGGGGTGCGTCTCGCGTTGGGCGCGATGCCGTCGCAGATCCGCTCGATGATGCTGGGCCAGGGATTGCGTTTGCTCGCCGGCGGTCTGCTCCTCGGTTTCGTCGGCGTCTTCGCGGTTTCGCGTCTGCTGCGCAGCCTGCTCTTCGGGGTGAGCGCGAGCGATCCGCTGATTTACGGCACGGTCGCGCTTCTCCTGACCGGCGCCGCCCTGTTCGCCTGTTGGATCCCGGCCCGCCGCGCCGCGCGCGTTGATCCGATCACTACTTTGCGAGCGGAATGAAAATCTGATGAACGAGCTCCGCTACGCCTTCCGCCAACTCCGCAAATCGCCGGCCTTCACCCTGACCGCGCTGGCCATCGTCGCGATCTGTCTCGGGGCGAACCTCGCCATCTTCGCAGTGATCAACTCCGTCCTCGTCCGGCCGCTGCCGTTTCCGCAATCCGACCGGTTGGTCACAATCTACAACACCTATCCGAAGGCCGGGGTCGAGCGCGACGGTTCATCGCTGACCAACTACTACGAGCGGCGCGGCCACATCCCGGCCCTCGCGAGTCTCTCTATCTTTCGTTATGGCAGCGAAGTCGTTGGCGAAAGCGGTTCGACCGATCAGGAAGAGTTGCTGCGCGTCTCGCCGGATTTTTTTAAGACGTTAGGGGTTAGCCTGGTCATGGGTCGCACCTTCACCGAGCCGGAAACGATCACTCCGATCGAGGACCGCGGAGTGGCCATTCTAACCGACGCCTACTGGCGCGAGCGCTATCATTCCGATCCAAACATCCTCGGCCGTGAACTTCGCGTTAACGGAGTGCCAAGAAAGGTCATCGGCGTCTTGCCTCCGGGCTTTCAGTTCCTTTCATCGGAAGCACGCTTTTTTCTACCGCTGACCTTTCGCGCGGATCTGCGGACAGCGAAGCAGCGCCACTCCGGTGGCGGTGCGACGCAGATGATCGCACGCTTGCAACCGGGCGCGACGACCGCCCAGGCGCAGGCCCAGATCGATGCGCACAATGCCGCGGTCGAGCGCGATGACCCCGAGGCCAAAGCGATGGCCGAGGCCGGCTTCCGCTCGCCGGTGGTTTCACTCCACGCGGATCACGTGCGCTCGATTCGCCCGACGCTGCTCCTGCTGCAGGGCGGCGTGTTTTTCCTCCTCCTGATTGGCGCGGTCAATCTCGTCAATCTGCTCCTGATCCGCGCGAGCGGTCGCGCGAAAGAAATGGCCCTCCGCCAATCGATGGGCGCGAGCCGCCGGCATGTCGTGCAGCAGGTGATGGTCGAGACGGTTGTCCTCACTTTCATTGGCGGAGTGCTCGGACTCGTCGTGGGCGCATGGGGGATTCGGCTTTTCGAAATCCTCGGCGCGGATCGCCTGCCGTTAGGCGCGCAGATCGCGTTCGATGGCTGGCTCGCGGCGATCGGGTTGGCCGGCGCTCTTCTTCTCGGAGTCGTGATCGCCCTGCCGATCGCCTGGTTCAACCTGAGCAG
>JBBQAH010000374.1:0-1965 GCA_038316145.1 Burkholderiales bacterium | reverse complement strand
TATTTCACAGAGATGGAAGTGCGTCGCAACTTGTCCGATCGATATTTTCATTCCCTTACACGCAGATCTCTGTGCGCGTTTGTTCGTGGTGAAGGCATAATGCATCAGCATTCGCAGCAGCGCCAGGTCGCAAACGCGTGCCATCGGTGGCAAGTGACTAATTGCGTGAGTATCTGTAAATTTGGCCACCACTGTTCAAAATGTGGCGGTGATCATAAAGGACTGGTCTGTACTAAAGACTGATTTTCGCTAATCGCGCACACGTGATTTCCTTCTCTCGCGAAATTGCTAAGAGTGACTGCATGGTTTCGGGGTTTTCTTTGTGAATGGATTTTGTCAGGGTCGGAATATGCGTTTATTTCAGGGTCGTAATATCGGGCTCGGATAATTGTTTTGTTGCCTTTTTCCGCGACTGGGTTCGGGGTAACCTATTTTTATCAACGAAATATGGTTATTCTTTTCTTCCTTTGTCATGTTTTCTCCTTTTTTTCCTCTGTATATTTTTATATTGGGGTTTGGAGGATTATATCTTCGAGACAGCTCTGTATTGGTCACGGCAGTGAGACGTTCCTGATACTGGTAGTGATCTGCCAATTGTCAAATAGGAATAAACAACAATAGGAAGTTATATGAGTATTTTGAACTGCATTTTGACCGTTGCCAAAGTTTGATAATTTTGATAAAAGTAAAGCACTGTATCAACGATTTCTTACCCTGAAAATTAATTTTCGAGTGAGAAAGGTGAACGGAATAGCTAACATATTAACAGCGTTTTTTAGTTAACAAAAAGAAACAACGGGTAGACATCAAAGTTTCAGTGATTCGGGCCATTGTCGTCCAGTGCCAAGAAAAGTCCACTGGATCCCAGAAAATACTGCTTCTCGACTGGGATGAGCTTAAATAGTTTTCTGGGTCAACGGGACTTTTGACTGCATGTACTCGCATACAGCAACCCGACACCGGTTTTTCCATGCTGGGTACGACTTAGGGTCCAATCGTCTGTTTAAGTAGTCTAAATTACCGTATGCCTCCGCATAATTTGGAAATGACCCTTAATGTTTCTTGAATGGAAGGATGTTTCGGCGCTTTGCTTCGCTTGCTTATAATTTTCGTACCGGAAGAGGTGTGGCATTTCGCCTTTTCGTTAGTATAGCCACACATGGGCTCAGCCGGAGGTGGCCATTTGCCTCCTGGCCAACTGTCGGTGATGTTAACCAATTGCTTCAGGCCCAAATCCGTGTCAATCAGAAATGCATGTAGAGTATAATATTTTGTGAGAACAAAACAATAATCAGCCGGTGAATTAACCCGGCCGACAGTCTCATATTATGTAATCTGAACAGTACCATCGATATAAAGTAAATTGCCAAGTCTGAATCACCTCGCGGAGGGAGATATTCCCTCTGACAAAATGGGCCACGGCCAGAGGTACGCACCTAACTCCGCTAGCCTCGATAAAGATATCGTCAAAGACGCTGCTGTTTGGTGAGTAGAACGTCCGATTAAGAATTGTGCGATGCACCTGGACACCGTCTCGTAGGCCAGCAGGACCCTTGGACCTGAGCGTCTCCTTCATAACCTACAGTACAGGCGAAATCGAGCAGCGATGTAATGTATGGCTATTGAGACTTTGATAGATGAAAAAACCAGGATTCGCCAAATGACTACTTCGGATGTGATTTCTTACTTGCGCGTGCATCATTACAGCTGAATATCCGGATAGCACGTCCCAAAATGGCTGTTTTAAAAATGAAAAATAAATGTTAGAGTGGGACAATGAAAAACATTATTATTATTAAATGTACAGTACGTTGAAAAGCACGGTACAGTACATTAGTAACATACAGATGTCTTGCAGTATAGCAATGAAAAATTGTCAAGTTACAGTACCATTATTATTAAAATTAAATTGCTGTAAATTTGCTTCGAAACGACAGTCTATTTATCGCTAATTACTGACACTTT
>JBBQAH010000570.1:0-1747 GCA_038316145.1 Burkholderiales bacterium | reverse complement strand
GTTCTGACGAAGAAATTGAAATACTAAAATGCGGTGGCGCATTAAATTGGGAGGTACATAATGGCTAAAATTACGATTATACCTGGTGATGGCATCGGACCTGAGGTTATGGCTGCAGCGCTTAGTGTACTGGACATGTTTCAACTCGACCTCACTTACGACTTCCACCAAGCAGGTGCAAAGGTTCTTGAAGAAACGGGGCAATTGGTTCCTGAAGCGGTTTACGAATCCATCGAAAAAAATAGAGTGGTTCTTAAAGGTCCTATTACGACGCCTATAGGCACTGGATTTCAAAGCATCAACGTTGCACTAAGAAAAAAATACGACTTGTATGCGAACATAAGGCCTATTCTCAGCCTTGAAAATGTTGTCACCCCTTTCAAATCGATTGACATCGTCATATTTAGAGAAAACACGGAAGGTCTTTATATTGGTCTTGAAACCAAAATTGACGATGATACCTTTGAAAGCATCAAACGCACAACAAGAAATGGATGCACACGCATCGTCAGAGCAGCATTTGAATACGCGCGTTTACATCACAGAAAAAGTGTAACAGTTGTACACAAAGCAAACATCATGAAATTGACAGATGGTTTATTCCTCGATGTCTCGAGAACAATTGCAAAGGAATACCCTGAATTCACTCTTAAAGAGATGATTGTTGATAACATGTGTATGCAACTTGTCATCAACCCAAACGCATTTGATGTAATTGTTACGGAAAACCTTTACGGAGATATTTTATCTGACCTTTGTGCAGGATTGGTCGGCGGACTTGGCGTGGTACCAGGTGCCAACATTGGCAATTCGATGGCCATTTTTGAATCCGTCCATGGTAGTGCACCTGATATCGCAGGTAAGAACATTGCAAACCCAACAGCCCTATTATTGTCTGCGGCCATGATGCTCGACCACCTTGGTTATTTAAATGAAGCCACCTTGCTCAGGCGCGCCATCAACAGTGCACTGGCAAATAAATCGGTCGTCACGCCTGATTTAAAAGGTACAGGTAACACTGCCACTTATGTTGCTGAAATTAAAAAATACATCCTTAGTGGAGGTGAATTATGATCGATATCAAAGGTGATTTTATCGACTATCTCAGTGCTGCTGCTGAGAAGAACAATAGAATCGCACCACATTTCTATGACGATTTCAACGTCAAAAGGGGCCTTAGAAATTCAAACGGCACAGGCGTTCTCGTGGGGCTTACTGATGTGAGTTCAGTTGATGGGTATATCCTTGAAAATGGCAAAAAGATGCCAAGTGAAGGCAAATTAACATATCGTGGTATAGACCTTTGCGATTTGGTACATGGCTTTCAGTCAGAAAACCGCTTTGGTTTTGAGGAGACGATTTATCTGCTGTTATTTGGTAACTTGCCAACTGCAGATGAACTCCATGAATTTAACGAGCTGCTTGATTCACTACGTAACTTACCAGCCGGTTTTACTGAAAACATGATTTTGAAAATCCCTTCAAAAGACATCATGAACAAACTTCAAAGGAGCACACTGGTTTTATATTCGCATGATGATGATCCAGACAATATTGAAATTAAAAATGTTTTAAAGCAAAGCTTAAAACTCATCGCAAGGTTTCCAACAATCATCTCTTATGGTTACCAAGCAAAAGCCCATTATTTTGATCATAAAAGCCTATATATCCATGCGCCGCAACCGGGCATCGGTACTGCACGCAACATTTTGCACATGATTCGGCCTGACAACCAATATACTGAAAC
>JBBQAH010000285.1:0-3386 GCA_038316145.1 Burkholderiales bacterium | reverse complement strand
GTGAAAAGAAGACGATCAGTGTAATGGAGCAACGGGCAGACTATTGTAACTGCAGTCCGTTCGCTTGACTTGAAAATTGAGGCATCAGTAACAGTGTCTGCCATTGAACCTAAAATTTGTTAAGGCCGTACGCAATCGGTGGTAGCGATGGCAAAAATTAACTTTAGCCGACTAATTAGTTAAACTAAAACTAAACTAAGCTAGCTGCTAAAGCTTTTAGTTTAGTTTAGCTACAAAACTAAAGCTGTTAAGCAAGTTTAGTCAACTATTAGCTCAAAACTAATTAGTTTTAGCCAAAACCAAATGGGAGGCTAATTAGCTGTTTTATTTAGCTAAAGCTATTAGTTTAGTCTCATTAGTCGGCTAAAGGTTTTAGTCTAGTTTTAGTTTAGCTTCTTTAGTTTAGTTTAGTTTTTGCCATCCCTAATCGGTGGAACATTTTCCATTAACGGTCTTCTTTTTCTTTAGTCCTTTTCATTTCGGTGCATTACGATACGGCTCATACAAATGCAGGATCATTGCGCGTCAATTAAACTTTGCCTCTCAATTGAGAACAATTGCAAGAAAGTGAGGACAGCCTGTTAAACGCATAAAGCGCTCGTGCTTAACATTTTTTATCCGGAGAAAAGTGGATGGAACTCCGACTATAATGGGCGCTTTCCCCGCTCAAATAGTTTGACTGGCAAAGAACCGTGTGCAGTCCGTCAACCCTGCCCCTCGAAATGAAACAAGTTCGCTAACTGACAGCACATTCCAGCTCGTCCAGGGGTAGTCTGTGTGTGCCGCGGTGTCTGACGAGGAGAAGAGACAAATTCGACATATACTGAACAGGAATGTGGCCATTTTTTTCACTTGTCATAACTGAAAGATGAATTTATACAGAGGGTACATGCTTGATCATGAGGGACAGGACTGTAAAAAGGGGCATCAATAAAGAAACGTTACCATATATTATGATACAGTACAGTCGTAAAAGTTTATAGCAAAAACGATTTAAATGTGGTTTTTTTCGTTTAGTTAGATCAATAAAAAGTCAGTTATGATAATATTGGTGATAATTAATTGTTTGAAATTAGTCAAAAATGCAGACAAATATATCAGACAATTGATCAGTAATATAACCCATCTGAAAGACAGAAATATTATAAATGGAAACTAAAATGAGAAAATCATTTTTTACTGTCTATACTGTGCTGCAAGGAAAAGAGAACTGGAGCGCCCATCAAGTCTTCCATAATTACAAATCGGGCAGCGAAAGAAGCAGAAAAACCAGATGAAGGGCTTCACAATGTGCGGCATTCATGATGACGGGATGAAAAATAACCATGGGGCTCGCGTCTGGCCCGTCTGCCTGATGCCTGCCTATACAGACATAAAAAATACAGCTGCATGCTGGGCCCTTAATGACACCCGGAAGTCATCCCCTACATTCCCTGGTCCGTTAATCAGCTCTTTTGCTAGGCCCGTTTGCCCATTTTGTGTGTGGCCCCCTCTGCGCCAGCTCCCCACTTCCCGCTCTCTTTTCGATACTTCCCCCCGATTATTCCAGGATAGACACAGACACAGGCTATACATTCAAGAACATGGCAGACTGCTCGATCCAGTCAGACATTTGAAGTTCGTTCAATCCCGTCAACCAGGGTTTTCTTCCAAATATCAGAGTGATTTTAAGCCTCTTTTTCACGGTGGGAATATTCGCAACAAAATCGAATATCCATGAATCTAGAAAAATTTATAGTCTTGTGGTAGTCAATCAAGTGGTATCTTATTATTATAAAGCCTAATATTTTTTTGTTAATATAAAACATTCGTACCCATAATCAGTTTCCAAAAATCGAAAGTTTTAACATCGAAGCAAGTAGGTGTTTTGAAGGGCAACTTAACTGACAGACGGGATTGCGCGAACTTCAAGTTTAGTCAACAATTTGCTGAATAAGTTTTTTTGTGAAGTACTTTGATCATTATTAAAACGATCATTTAAATACACAAATTTGGTCATTTGTGCGGATTAGATGGGTAACTATATCAACAATAAAATTATTAAAAAACGTATTCTTTCGCTTGTTTAATTTATTGTCAATCAAACGGCGATTTGTTATTGTTAAATATAAAATAGTTTTCTCTAAGCCACATACTCACCGACACGTAAAAACGACCCGTGGTATACAGGAAATGTATAATACCGACAGATGATCTGGATGAAACTTGAGGGGGTGGGCATGAGAAATGAGGAGGCTGGTAAAATCAGGCGAAAAATTTGGCCCTTTGCTTTTTAAGTTCTGCACTCATTGTATGCTGTATAAATGGCCATCGCTCTTGTTTGGCCCTTTAGCTTGTCGCCTTTTTCTGTCCTCTCTTTTTCCCTGCTCTGTTTTCTTCGTATGTGAAACATGTGTAGGGGGTTCGCGCTCTGGGCTGGGTCGCCGGTGATGGACGGGCTGGAAAATGACTTTTCTGACACCCTCATTTTGTGGCCTGCTTGGCACCGGGATCGTTTGTCTTGAGTGTTTCTTTCTGCCGGGGGTTTTAATACACCGACCTTTGATGGGAGAGAGGGAACCGTGATTGCGTTTGATAATCCTAAAACTGCTGATATATCGATTCTGTTGATGTTTATATAAAAAGATATAGATGTGTTTTTTTTTCTTTGACAAAATTAACATTTGCGGTACAGTTATACTTTTTTTATTAACAGGTAAACTGTGGGAGTAGGAAGGAGAATAATTTATGTAAAAAATTTTGAAATCATTTTTGGAAAAACTGTGAAATGAAATTACAATAATAAGTTAATCTGTTGAAATTATAATACGTAATAAGTTGCACGAATTCTTAACAGAAGACTTTTTATGTCACAGACAACGAAATCTCGAGCTATCTGCGTATTTATTGCATGACAAATTAGAGTACCACCGGTTGGTCGAGGTTGGAAAATTCGATTAAATTGTATTTAAATGCGACGTACAGTTACAAAAGAAAATATTTCAGAGGAAAATTGTTTTACCCGTACATTTTTTATAGAAAGATAAAATGTTTTACCGGTTAATAATACTGAAGTAATCACAGCATTAAAATTGATATTCAAAACACTTTGTATGTCAACATTTATGGTTTTGCTTGAGAACATTAAGAAATAGTTACATCTCGCAATTAAACCATTATTATTTTGGAATAAGACTATAAAACGTTACTTAATATCGCTGATTTGTAAGAGAAACCAAAATAAATGGTTCCAGAACCGATATCGACCCGCCAAAATGTAACCAAAAACGACGCAAACCAATACGGGAAATGCATCCAGAACCATGCACTTTTTCTTCATCTTGTATCACTGCAGCTTCATTTTCCGACTCCTTTAAAAGAAAAACGGAGAAATGGAGGGCGGGATG
>JBBQAH010000279.1:0-2227 GCA_038316145.1 Burkholderiales bacterium | reverse complement strand
TATGGTGAATGACGGGTGGACAAGAACCAGGCCTTTCTGCAGTGGAAGGATTATCTGGATCATCCTGCGCAGCTGGGGCTGAATTTTATCGATAATGCCGGGGTTTATGTACATGACCTGTTTTACTGGCGCCCCGTGATGGCGTACTAGTCGTAGCAGATGTTTCTTGCTTTGTTTGATCTAGTGAACTTGCAGGGTCGTGTTTATGTCGTGAACATGTGTGTGATCCTGCTTTGTCCATAGCTCGAATTGTTCTGGGTTGCACTTGACCACATCCTTTGGCAAGCGATCGTTGTGGCACTCGGCAGATGTTAGATACCTGAATAGCAACAGTAGTTCATGGAGCGATAAATGGAAAAACTTTCCGTGCAGTGGTGCAATGACCACTTGAATTGTATCGCCTTCGCGAATAAATTTGAAATTGTATGTTTCGAGCTCGACATATCTCGGTACGAAGAAGTCTTCATCGAACAGTGTTTCAAAGAAATCTTGAAAATCAGGCAAAATATCCACAGGGTCCATTATTTTTCACTATAACCAAAAGGACGAGTAACATATGAATTCGGCAAAAGCCATCGCTTATCATAAGTATACTTGATGCGCTTGTTCAGGCTCAAAACTTCCTCCAGCTGCAACTGGCGCTTGTTTCGAGCAATGAGGTTGGTATACGGTACTGATACAACAGACTTTGTTGCAAGCATAGTCATGTATGACTCGAAGCTTATAAACTGGAAGGTGATTCCGTTGAGGGTTTGTCCTTTAGCCTTCACGCTGTGGGAGCCGTTGTTGTACCGGCAGGCGTACGACTTTGGTCCAAGTGAGGCAAACTCCTCGATATGCTGTCCTGGCTTGAGCTCATTCGTCAGTTGCCCAAGAAATCTGCCGGTGGGTGGGTCCTTCACGTTGGGCATTGGTAAAAGAGGCGGAGCTTACCGAAGTACAAAAGTCTGTCAGGGCACGCCTCCTCCACTTGTTCCATGAACCCAAGCAAATGCAGTCTGGCGTGACAGGTTGTCATGGCAGCTATGCACACGTTTGTTGTGGGATTGACTTCGACGTGGTCTTCCATGCTACGATACTGTACAGCAATAGTGTCATCGTCAATCAGGCGCCAAGATCTGACGTCATAGACGCCAGACAGTATCACGTGACACCATCTTTCCGGATCGGAGATGTACATAGTATTCACTAGGTTCTCTTGCATCCCGAATCGACCCCAGAAACTGTTCAGGCATAATCTAAGGGACAAAATACATATGATAGGTACAAAGAAGGAATACACCGGGTCTGGTTTTACTTACTTTGCCAGCGCGCGAAGGCCGGCGTTAAATGTTATCTTGTCCTTGTCCAGCTTAATCCCCTCCACCTCGTAAAACTCCCGAATGTATGCATCCTGATGTGCACCTGACACACAGTCGGGTGGATAGCCCGAGGCTTTTGTCCTAATTTTCAAGAACAGATTGATGTAGTCGGCAAATAGGCCCTCTTTGCTTTCGGGCCAATGCCACACCTCCTCCAACTTGACCAATTCATAACCCCTTTCGAATGCCTTCTGGACCTCCATTGAACACCATGTGCCTCGTATGACCCGTTCGTCGTTGTCGTGTTCACAGGGACTGTTTGCGACGATGTCAATACACTTTGGATAAAGCACATAGACCAGTTTCCCCTTGTGTCGAAGAGGGAGGACGGGCAGGTCAAGATTTCCTGGAGGGCGTATCTCACACTTGATCAGGCCAAAGTAATCACCGACCGGTCCAAAGTCTCTCTTGATGCGTTTCTGAGCTCCAATGGGGAAGCGTTTCATCTTGCACATGGCGGGATATTCAGACATGACGTCACAGTACAGAATTTTTTCCCCGTCTTGACACTTGTGGTTGAGCTTGATCGCGTTTGTCCTAGATCAGACAAAATTCGATAAAACAGACAGACCACTAAGAGAGTAAGGGAGGTGTGACTCACCGGCCTCCAAAAAAGACGTCTCTAGGATTGAGGGGCTCGGTTATTTGGACTAAGTCTTGAAAGGTCTTCATGGCCGGGTCCAGCTTAGTCATGGACTTGATTTCGCATTCCCAGGTGATGTGCAGCGCAGTGCATCGCTCCCGCACGTATTGGTCTCTGGCTTGAAAGTCTGCATACACTTGTGCGTTTGGAACCTCCTTGAATGGATGTATGGTGTCCGGGTTGGTGCATTTTGGACAGGCATGAAAGCTGAAAGATGAATAAT
>JBBQAH010000187.1:0-5109 GCA_038316145.1 Burkholderiales bacterium | reverse complement strand
CTCCATGTCCCCCGATGCCGGCCAAGGGGCCGACATCTCCTCCTTTACTTACGGGATCCGGTCACCCGACGCCCTTGGCCGCCGCCACCGTTGCCGCGTGCGTTGGCTTGAAAAGCCGGCACGCGATGCGGGTGGAGTAGCGCCGTGTCGGGCTGGCGTGTCCCGCGCAGGTAAAGAAGGGAGGGCCGGTGCTTTTCCGGCCCGGAATGACACGGAGCGGGGCACGCCAGCCCGGCGCGGCGCGGTCGCACAACACCCACGAACGGCCGGTTACGGGCCAAAAAACGAAAGGCAGCTCAGAGCCGCCACACGCCGGCCACCCGTCCGCCATCTCATCGCCCACCGCCCACGTCCAGGATCGCGCCAGTGGTGTAACTGGCCTCGGCCGAAAGCAGCCAGAGGATGGCCGCAGCTACCTCGTCGGCGGTGCCCGGGCGTTGCATCGGGATCATCGCGGCGGCGGCTTGTGGCCGGCCCCGGTCACCGCTGTCGGCATGGATGTCGGTGTCGATGATGCCCGGCCGCACGGCGTTGACCCGGATGCCCTCGGCCGCCACTTCCTGCGCCAGGCCGGTGGTGAAAGTGTCGATCGCGCCCTTGCTGACGGCGTAGTCGATGTACATGTGGGGCGCGCCCAGCCGTGCGGCCACGCTGCTGAGGTTGACGATGGCGCCGCCCGCGCCGCCGTGCCGGGTGCTCATGCGCCGCACTGCCTCGCGGGCGCACAGCAGGCTGCCGGTGATGTTGACCGCCCACAGCCGCTGCCAGCGTGCCAGGTCCATCTCGTCCAGCCGGGCCTTCATTGCCACGATCCCGGCGTTGTTGACCAAGCCCGACAGCCGCCCCAGTTCGGCATCGATGCGGCCAAACATCGCCAGCACGGCCGGCTCGTCGGCCACGTCGGCCGCCACGGTGATGGCGCGCCGCCCGAGTGCGCGCACCGCGGCGGCCACGGCCTCGGCCGCGGCGGTGTCGCGGGTGTAGTTGACAGCCACGTCCCAGCCGCGCTGCGCGGCCAGACGGGCGGTGGCCGCACCAATGCCTCGGCCGGCGCCGGTGATGAGCAAGACAGCGGGGGTGGAACCTGACATCGCGGGGGTCTCCTGGCGGTGGGGCGGGCGCAGCCCGCAATTCATGGCGTCGATGGTAGGGCGGCCGCTGGCAGCCTGCCGGTCCGACCAACCTGCCTGGACGACAACCCCCGCCGAACCTGTGCGACAGCCCGGGTATGTCGGGGCTGTCCGGGTGCCCGGGCTGGGCGAGACTTGCGGCCTGGATTGCCTGCTCTGCCCAAAACCGCCTGAGGACTGCCGCGATGACGACCGACATCAACCCGACCTCCACCACGCCCGCCAACGCCGACACCGCCGCCGAGGCCAACCGTCGCGCTCGCGACGAGGCGTTTGCGATGCCGCTGGACCAGATCGACGTCAGCAAGCCGCGGCTGTTCCAGGACGACAGCATCGGCCACTACTTCGAGCGTTTGCGCCGCGACGACCCGGTGCACTGGCACAGCAACGGCTATTACGGCCCGTTCTGGTCGGTCACCAAATACGCCGACATCATGCAGGTCGATACCAGCCATGCGCTGTATTCGTCGGATTGGTCGCACGGCGGCATCGGCCTGTTCGATGCGCCGATGGACGACCGGTTGCAGATGTTCATCGCGATGGACCCGCCCAAGCACGACGCGCAGCGCAAGAGCGTTGCCCCCATCGTCGCGCCGGGCAACCTGGCGTCGATGGAGGCCACCATCCGCGAGCGCACCGTCCGGGTGCTGGACGGTCTGCCACGCGACCAGACCTTCAACTGGGTCGATCGGGTGTCGATCGAGCTGACCACGCAGATGCTGGCCACGTTGTTCGACTTTCCGTTCGAGGACCGGCGGCTGCTCACCCGCTGGTCCGACGTGGCCACTGCCGTGCCAGGGCAGGGCGATATCGTCGAGTCGCATGAGGCCCGCAGCGCCGAACTGGGTCAGTGCCTGACCTACTTCACCCGTCTGTGGAACGAGCGTGTCAATGCGCCACCGGCCAACGATCTGGTCTCGATGCTGGCGCATGCACCGGCCACCCGCCACATGTCGCCGCGCGAGTTTCTCGGCAACCTGCTGCTCTTGATCGTCGGTGGCAACGACACCACCCGCAACTCGATGAGCGGCGGTGTGCTGGCGCTGCACCAGAACCCGGCCGAGTGGGCCAAGCTGCGCGCCAACCCTGCGATGGTAGACAGCCTGGTGCCCGAGATCATCCGCTGGCAGAGCCCCCTGCCACACATGCGCCGCACCGCATTGGCTGACACCACGCTGGGCGGCAAGGCCATCAAAAAAGGCGACAAGGTGGTGATGTGGTACCTGTCGGGCAACCGCGATGAGGACGCCATCACCCAGGCCCACCGCTTCATCATCGACCGCGCCCGGCCGCGCCAGCACCTGTCGTTCGGCTTTGGCATCCACCGCTGCGTCGGCAACCGGCTGGCCGAGATGCAGATCAAGGTACTGTGGCAAGAGCTGTTGCCGCGCTTCCCGGCCATCGAGGTGGTGGGCCCGCCGCAGCGCACGCTGTCGAACTTCGTGCGCGGCTTTACCGACCTGCCAGTGCGCCTGCCGGGCTGAGCCACGGCGGTTTGGTTAAAGTCGTCAATCCGTCCGACCCACTACAACCCATACCCGAGAGCCCCCCGATGACCCTGCAACGCCGCGCTTTCCTGGCCGCATCGGGTGCCGCCCTGTGCGCTGCTGCGCCCATCGGGCATGCCCAAACTGCCCTTCAGGCGGTCGAAAAACCCCAGCTCACGCTGGCGGTGGGCGGCAAGAACCTGCTGTACTACCTGCCGCTGACCATCGCCGAGCAGCTGGGCTACTTCAAGGCCGAGGGGCTGGACGTCAAAGTTGTGGATTTCGCCGGCGGCAGCCAGGCGCTGCGCGCGCTGGTGGGTGGCAGTGCCGACGTGGTGGCGGGCGCGTTCGAGCACACCATCAACATGCAGCCCAAGGGCCAGAAGCTGCGCGCCGTGGTGCTGATGGGCCGGGCGCCGCAGATCGTGCTGGGCATCAACCCCAAGACGATGGCCGGTTTCAAGACCGTGGCCGACCTGAAGGGCAAGAAGATCGGCGACACCGCGCCGGGCAGCAGTACCAACGTGATGGCCAACTTCGTGCTGGCCAAGGCCGGGCTCAAACCCAGCGACGTCAGCATCATCGGCGTGGGTGCGGGTGCCGGCGCGGTGGCGGCGATGCGCTCGGGCCAGATCGACGCATTGGCCAATCTGGACCCGGTGATCTCGCTGCTGACCCGCAGCAATGACCTGAAGATCATCAGCGACACCCGCATCCTGGCCGAGGCCGAGAAGGTGTTTGGCGGGCCGATGCCGGCCGGCTGCCTGTACCTGCCGCAAAGCTTCATCGACAAAAACCCGCGCACGGTGCAGGCGCTGGTCACGGCCATCGTGCGCGCCAACCAGTGGATCCAGAAAGCCGGCCCCGGCGACATCATCAAGACCGTGCCTGAAACCTACCTGCTGGGCGACCGTGCGGTCTACATCGATGCCTTCCTGGCGGCCAAGGGCGCTTTGTCTGCCGACGGCCTGTTTCCGGCGGCCGGCCCCGAGACGGCGCGCCGTGCGCTGGCCAGCATCGACCCCGAGATCGCCAAGGCCAGCATCGACCTGCAGGCGGTCTACACCGACGACTTCGTCAGGGCGGCGTTGGCGCGGCATCCGACCCGGTGACACCGGCGCTGTCGCTGCAGGACGTGTCCTGCACCTTCGTCTCGCGCGACAAACCTGGCCAGCGCTATACCGCGGTGGCCGGCGTGTCATTGACCGTGGGCGCGGGCGAGTTTGTCTCGGTGGTCGGCCCCACCGGCTGCGGCAAGAGCACGCTGCTCAACCTGGGCGCGGGCCTGCTGGCGCCCAGCACCGGTTTGGTCAGCGTGTTTGGCGCGCCGCTGGTGGGCATCAATGCACGCGCCGGCTACATGTTCCAGACCGAGAGCCTGATGCCCTGGCGCACCGCGCTGGGCAATGTGATGGCCGGGCTGGCGTTTCGCGGTGTGGCGCCCGCGGCTGCCCGTGATCTGGCCGAGGACTGGCTGCGCCGGGTCGGCCTGGGCGCCTTTGGCGACCGCTACCCGCACCAGATGAGCGGGGGCATGCGCAAACGGGCCTCGCTGGCGCAGACCCTGGTGCTCGACCCTGACATCATCCTGATGGACGAGCCGTTTTCGGCACTCGACATCCAGACCCGGCAGCTGATGGAAAACGAGTTGCTGGACTTGTGGCAAGCCGGCAGCGGGCGCCGGGCCGCCCCAAGCCTGCTGCGCGCCCCCTCGGGGGGCCAGCGCGAAGCGCCTGGGGGTGAACAGGCTCGAAAAGCGGTGCTGTTCATCACCCACGACCTGGACGAGGCGATTGCGCTGAGCGACCGGGTGGTGGTCTTGAGCGCCGGGCCGGCGTCGCATCCGATCGGTGAGTTTGTGGTCGATCTGGAGCGGCCGCGGGACGTGGCCGAGGTGCGCACCAGCCCGCGTTTCATCGACCTGCACCGGTCGATCTGGGCGGTGCTGCGCGACGAAGTGCTCAAGGGCTACCGGCAGCAGTTGCAGCCGGTGGGCGCCTGAGGTGAGTGTGATGTGGGCCACCCTCAAACCCAATCCGCGCAATTTGCGCGTCTGGCAACTGGCCCTGCTGCTGGCGATCTTCGCCTTCTGGCATGCGATGACCACGCCGGGGCTGCTGCCCAACGTGATGTTCGAAAACGACCAGCAGGCGGCGTTTTTCTTTGGTGAGCCCCTCAAGGTGCTGGGCCGGATCTGGCATTGGTTTGTGCTTGACGCCGATATCTACAGCCACCTGTGGGTCACGCTGGTCGAGACGCTGCTGGCGTTTGTCATCGGGTCAGTGGCCGGCCTGGCCGGTGGCCTGTGGTTGGCGCTCAGCCCGATGGCCAGCGCGCTGCTGGAGCCCTATGTCAAGGCGATGAACGCGATGCCGCGCATCATCCTGGCGCCGATTTTTGCGGTCTGGTTTGGTCTGGGCATCGCCAGCAAGGTGGCGCTGGGCGTGACGCTGGTGTTTTTCATCGTCTTTTTCAACGTCTACCAGGGCGTG
>JBBQAH010000516.1:0-2102 GCA_038316145.1 Burkholderiales bacterium | reverse complement strand
CTTTCATCCTTTCTATTTTAGATGAATGTGTCCAAGATGCGCGAGTCCTCTACAAACCCGTTACCGCTTAACCCAATTTTGCTAATTTTCTTAGAGCTTCTAGATTACTTGGTTCAAGCTCAACAATCTTTGTTAGTGCTTTTTTAGCAGTGCTAAAGTCTTCTGACTTAAGTGCTGCTTCCACTAAGGCCTGCAGATATTCTATTTTAGGCTCAAGTGAGACTGCTTTTTCGAGAGCGGCTATTTGTTTTTTAGTGTCCAAATTTTTTTCTGCCGCCAAGGCTAAATTAATATATCTATGCGCTACTTTACCGCATAGTGCCGTAGCGTGCTCATATGCAGTAACAGCCAGGTCGTATTTTCTTGTCTTCATATAAGCTAAGCCAAGATTATTAAAGGCCGTATCGTTTGTTGGGTCTAAGACAGTTATTTTTTGAAAAACTTCAGCAGCACCAGAATACTCTTCTTGATCTAGGTATATTGACCCTAACCCCTGATAGGCCTTAATGTTATTATGGTCATTTTTTATTATTGAAAGATACTTTTTTTCGGCCTGTCTTAGGCTGTTATTTCTAAATAATTTATTTGCCTCGGTTAAGATAGACCGGTGCTCTTTATCTGCCTTTTTCTCAATTTTCTCGGCATCTAATACTTCCTGGATCTTCTCGCCTATTTGTTTAATCTCGCGCTTCTGCCCAATAATAATTTCGGTATCGCGAGAAACAGACTTATAGCCAAGAGAAACTACATATATTGCAACACCGATTATTACGAAATAGGCCAGCATTATTTCTTCTTTCCTTTTGATATTTCAAAGGCTAAGCAGCACATAAGTCTACCGCAAGCTCCTGTTACTTTACTGGCATTAATGTTATTTTCAAACTGCTCACGAGCCATGTCCATAGTAACACTTTCCATTTTCGTCATAAAACGCCTACAACAAATTTGCTGGCCACATATACCATAACCATCAATCATCTTTGCTTCGTCTCTAGATCCTATTTGTCTCATTACGATTTGCTTCCTAGTGGCCCTGCTAAGATCTTTGATAAGTTCTCGAAAATCTACCCTATTTTCTGCTGTATAGTAAAATATTATCTTTTCACCGTCGAAAGAAAGTTCTGTTTTAACTGGCTTGAGCTCTAGACCTAGAGACCTTGATTGTTCGGCAAAACTTTCGAAGTACTGCTCGCCTTCTGTTGTCATTCTTGCTTGACGACCTAAGTCTTTTTCGTCCGCTACTCTCAAAACATCTTTAATATCATCTTCGGTCGATGGCTCAACCTCTTTATTTATATAAATAACTCGACCAATCTCGTTTCCCTGAGCAGTATCTACGACAACCCAATCATTTATTTCAACTTTATGCCTACCGGGCTTGAAGTCATATATCTTTATTGCCGAGTTAAATTGAACACCTATTACTTTAATCATTTAAGTTTCCTAAAATTAAATTATCCAACACTATTTTTTTATTAATATTTTGGCTCAAAAGAACCATTGCAGCTGCTAACGAAGAAATAAAAGCGGCAACCATCCTTGTCCCAGCGACATCATCTGCTTTAATGTAATTATCAAGCATCACGCTCCCGTGCAGCTGACTAAACTCTAGCTGATCTCTAAGAGATTCTACTTTAAGAATAGTGTCTGTGCAGGCTATCTTATCATAAATACTTTGACTACGGAAACTGTTCCATAGTAAATTTGATGATTTTTCAAAATTATCAAATTTTTCTTCATCTTGTGCGCACATTATTGCGAATCCGACTCTACCACCAGACAACGCACTAATACGAGTAGCCAAGTCTCGCTTAACCATTAGATTATTATTAAGGTGTTCGAAAATCAATTTTTCTGTTATTTGAGATAATTGGATTTGTCTCGTCCTAGAAGATATAGTTTCTGGAATACTGGCTTTGTCGCGCCCGGTCATTATTATTACGTTACCGGGGAAGGGTTCTTCTAAGCTCTTTAAAAACGAATTAAAAGCGCTAATAGAAAGACGCTCAACATTCGAAATAATTATCACCCTATTGGCTGACAAATTACCCTTGAATTCCATTTTCTTAGTAACGTCTCGGATTTCTTCTACCCCCAAAGAA
>JBBQAH010000417.1:0-6065 GCA_038316145.1 Burkholderiales bacterium | reverse complement strand
TAGAAAGTAATTTCCTTTTGCGTGTGGCATAAATCCAAAATTGCACTTTCTATCAGAAATTTAACAGCTCCGATGTATATGTATAATTTATGATGCGGCCAACGGTTAGGGAAGATAAACATATTACGTAATCAAAGCGGTGGGTGGGGGTCTTTGGCCGTTTGCTTACGCAAATGTTATAGGGTCCAGTTGATTGATTGATTGTTGATTACGATGGGGGGTGGGGGGTGTCAAAAATCTAGTTTTTCTGATTACGTAATATGTTTATCTTCTCTTTAAGGGAAGGAATATGTACATTCTGTACGTAGTTATATTATTTTCTCCGTCGGTCCCGACAGCCTCAAACTAGAATCAACAGGGCGGTGTCTGTATGGTTCACTGTGGTACAGTATATTAACACATGAACAAGGATGATGAGAAGTAGGGAAGACGTGCTGGGCGAGAGCCCACTTTTAAAATGTTCTGCGACGTGATTGAAATTGGTAGCCCCCGGGTCCAGGAGCACTTTGCTCTGCTACAGTAGATAACTTATTCCTGCGTTGGGTGTGAATGTGAGTGTGATTGATGGACCAGCATGCGCTCTCAAAGATGATACTGTCGTAAATGCAGGAAATATCCTGTTGTAGCAAAAGTAACAATAAATGACGTAAAATATACGCGTACGGCGGTAGGATGGAGTCGGTCTCGTGATTATCCCTCGGCAGTCGGCGTTTAATTGGGAGAACGATAAGGGAATAAGGAAGAATATTCATACTCATGGAAGGTTCCACACAACACAAGTCTATAATCAACAAAGTACTAGTAAGACTGACGGTGTAATCACGTAGTACTCTGTAGATTACCCTGTGGTGCAGTAAATCCCCGGTACGTGGCCCGGCGACTCATATACAGAGGACTGTAGTGGTATTCAAACTGAAAAAACTTTTACCCTGTATGTGCATCTACCAGCATGTTATGCCTTGCTCGCTATAATGAGCAAATTGCTCCATGTATGATGGTATATGCGTCGAGGCAAGACATTAAAACTCGCTGTAAAAGTATGGTAAATGTCCTCTAATAAGGAAGATCGAAAATTAGGATGGTTGATATGCACGTTGTATTTGTTTGTTCACTTTGTTGTCACCTAAGTAACGTAATATAGAGTACCACAGAAAGAGCAGTATGAACTGCGAAGTTTATGCTCCAGAGAAGGTACAGATAATTCACCGCTACTGTAACCCACATTATGTAAAGGAATAACTGCGTTTATTAATGCCCTATCAGTAACCAACAGATTCAGTGCTATTACAATTAATTACGGCAAGTTACTCACACTGTAAATATGTGGGCCGATTAATCCATAATTTCCCCTGTGTTTTGTCTGCTCAATCAGATATTGCCTTGTGAGCTCATCACAGGGCGTTCATTTAATTGTCAGTTGTCACCGGTTATTGAAACCTGCCCGCTACAGTCTACAGATTCTGGGCAATACGCTATCCTTATTGTGCTATTAAACCATATCGGTTGGCAATGTACTGTACGTTGATTAGTTAACTGGAGTATCCTACCAATCTTTTCCGTATTTCTGCAATATGCTGTAGGACAGCGTACAGAGTATATTATTACGTGTACACGATGGTCTTGAACTGCGTCTTCCTTACCGGGTCCACTTCTGACGATGACATCCCCTCCACCAAGAACAAGCAACTGGAAAAGACACGCACCAGGAAAGAGACTGTCTACAGACTACCTCTAGCGCCAACATGGTCACCTATCACGAAGAAGCCTGGCGAATACTCACATAATAAGAAGGTCAGTAAAAAGCAGACTCATCAGTAATACACTAATACTGCACTAATACTGAACCATATATATGGTCAAGATTACACTTGGTGCATCAGTTACGTCATGGGACTCTATGTGGGTCAACACGTTAAAACACAATTTTGAAAGAAAATGAAACCCTTTTCAGTCGTCAAGTGAAAATTAACGGAAAAGTCAAGCCGCCAAATCGCGACACGACGACAAGGATCAGAGAATCGTTAACCACCAGGAAGACACTTTGACAACATTGTCCAGCCTGAAAGGGGAGATGATCAAACGCCTGGAACCAAGCATGACCATTGCCCATGTTAGTGTACAGCCGCGGATGTCTCGCATCTACATTGCACGGGAAGAAAGCACAAGCCCAGTTAGCAACCCTATCCCCAGTAAGCTCGACCTGAACCCAAATCAAGTCCCGATGAGTCTTTAAATAGACAATCATGGCAAACAAACGGGTCCGATTGGGATAACCAAGCCAATACCGGCATTAGTATATCTGCCGTTGCTGTTGCTGCGGCCACACCCAGTCCCGGTGCTAGTTCCGCCGCCACACCTTTGCTTTCCTGAGGCCGTCATTGCGCCGATCCAGCTACGATGCCAGTCGGGACAGCAGCTCACGGAACGTCTCGAAGGCCTCTTACCAGTATCCGTAGTAGCAATGGACAAGCCATAGAACCGAAGGATAAAAAAAGTGACTCCTCCTTACATGTCACCCTACTCCGAAATGAACGAGAAATCTCACAATTTCATAATGGTTTGTTCAGCGTCAGCCGGCGTTTCTGGACAGGTGATTGGAAGTGCAAGTAAAAAAGGGATCATTTCAGGCAATGTTAATATACATTCTGTTGTCATTGTAGATAATCCCGGGATTGAAACCGAACTCACGGAATCGCAGGAATTTCAGCTACCCAGTAAAGATATTAGTTATGTCAACATTGGCCATAATGAGTTTTCCGACTTTGCCATGACCGGCCTACTGACCTGCGACCCACGGCGACCGTCTTTATACAATTTACCACAACCCGAGACCGGGCCAGACCATTGTTGTTAAGACATTATCAGGCCGGTCAATGAGCGTCACGTGTATTCCAACCTGCAAAAAAATTCAGCCCACAGGCAGGATGATTCCGGTACGTGTACATTACAGGCTTACAAATATCAGCTACTGTATAAACAACTGCAATAGTCAACTACTGTAGTTTAGTATTATATATTAATGCAATGGAGTTTAATAATGTAATTTTAATATATAATTTAAGGTAAAGAAAAGTCAGATATACTATAACGCCATGTAATGCGTAATGCAATGTAATGTGAGTGTGATAATGTCAATGTCTTGAAATGTAATGTGTCATATAATCTAACGTAATGTAACGTGATAAATCTGTAAAAGACATGTATACTGCTGGCCATGTTGGATGAAGTCGTCACTGACGTCTATGCAATAATTAGGTTTATTTTTACTTCCGCCTTTACAGGGAATCTGAATAAAATTGTGGCTAGTTTGGTGCGAGCTGCCCTCGAGGAATACACTGTGACGGAATGAGTGGAAGACGAACGCTAGGAAGCAGATGGCTCCATGATACCAAGAAGTGCGCATCGCCAATGACGGAAGCATATGAATCTGCTCCTGACCGGGAGTTTGGCCGGTTCTTATGAGAATCCGTTTGCATGTGCAAGTGCCGTTCAACCGACTGACGATGAGATATTTCCAACAGATCGCACCTGTTTATGCAATATGGTCGGATTTCTCAGCATCTAGCAGAGACATTTTAAAACGAGTTCGGGACGGTTGCGTGTTTTAATTAATCTCGAGCATGGCGGATGCTATCAGCTAGTTAGTCCTACTTTTCCGCACCGGAACAGGTAGCAATCCATCACCTGACGAGCAGTTTCACCTCCAACTGAAAGCCATCCCTAGATATTCTCCGTGGTTATATGTGTGCATTATGTATGCTATGTTTGACTGATTGTAGCCAGAGTTTACTGTACTAGAGATTTAAAATGACGATCAGGTGCATACTAATAATGCTATGAAATAGATAGGTATGCCAAATATACATCGACCTCACAAGACCTATATTTAAATGAACTGTGCCCGATTCTTTTTATTTGCCGAAATAATAATGATTCAAATATAGTTTAATCAAATGTTTACTTATACCGGTACTTAAATCGTAATGTACATTCGTCGCTCATTTGCATTAAAACTGCTTGATAAGTTTGTAAGAGTACTGCTAGACATAAACTGGTCATCAACGTAAGCCGCTCCTCTTCTGAAAAGTGCAACCTGTGTATACCTGGCATGTTGGACAATAATTCGCACTTGTCCATTCTTATGTATGTTTATTTATTCTTACCTTTCTTCCGCCCGTATATATATCGCACCGCCTCGCACACTCATCGCACTCTATAGCGCAGCAATAACATTGAAAGATGAACGTACACAAAATATGAACTCGTCAACAAGACGATTGTGTTCTTGGAACGGGTATATTTTTCATGGGCACACTAGACACTGGCATATTCGTCCAGCCAGTGTTTTCTAGCCAGAATAACCTGCACATCAGTAGCCTGATTGTACGTTGGCGTCCATTATACATTGACTGTAAACGACATGATTCGGCATAAAAAACATCTTTTAGTAATACCGTCCCACATAAACCGTAATCACCCAATCATTATGTACAAGACACCACTAGCCGTGTACAAAGTACAATGACAAACCATATGCATGTCACACTACCGTAAACAGGTTTTTTCCCCAAGATCGTCAGCTTCATTTTGAGTTTCATGATTTGCTCCACGTATTGTACTGTGTACGTACTAGACTAGTGTTTTAGTCGGGTATATATTAAAAACCAGATGGGATTTTTTTTGTCATTACCTAGAGGAGTAAAAATAAGCGAACTATAGTCACAAGACATACCGCATAAACAGTCACAGACGTTTAATATTACCCATTCAAAACTATCCTACATAAACGAGCCGGACCATTCAGATCTTTATCTATATTTTGTATATCACTCCAGTGAATAGACGAAGCATGGCCAAACCCGAATGTACTTGTTCCCTTTTAGGAATACTTTTAATTACCGGAAATAGCATCATTACTGGTAACTACAATATGCTATAGTATGTCACATGTACCGTGTATACGGTACATACAATGTGTTAACTTGTACAGTTGAATTAAGATTATATTAGAAATCCCCATGCCATTTCGTACAACAAAGACAAGTAATGAGGGACAATGGGTAATCTAATTACGGCTGCTATTAATTAGTTAACTGATAAATGTAGGTATTCCAGTTGGGGACGCCGGCCCAGATGCGACGGATCAAGACATCTCGAACGCAACCGGCGTCGACACTACCAACACGGAAGATGGCAACGGTAAGATTAACGAAACGACTGTGGACATAAATAACGTTTATAACTTGTCACGAATGATACTCATCAGAGTGCCTCATTAAAAAGCCGAAGCAACAGTAACACTATAATACATAATACAAGGTTTTCATTTCCGGGTATTGTATTATATTATGTTCAAAATTCCGTACTATGTTCCGCATTACATTATGATGTATATTACGGTTAATTACCTTATATTACCATATTTACATTACGTGACATATCATGCATTTCATCACATTACTTTGCTCAGCATTACCTTTTACATTACCAATACAACATGATATTAGTACACCGCGTACGTTTTATTTTGCGCATGGTATTTTACAGTTGTGATTTATGGATACGTACGAAAATATTACATGATTACACTGTTATTGTACTGCTTTTCTTATACATATAGGTGGAGTAGTGTTGTTCCAGCAAAATACTCGGACCGGTCTTTTATCCAGCTTCATAATCCAGCAAATGGTGGATCAATGCGGAGGCGCCATTGACCCGGCCGTGGAGTTTTACGGATGCATCGAAAACACGACCCAGCTACCGGCCGTCTGGTACAGTTACATTACATACAAAACAATACATTACAAAGATTCAATGATATTACTATACTGCCAGGTCTGCCATGGGGCTCAACGTCACCTATCTTCGTCTTAAGACCATCGATATCTTCCGTTTGGTTCAGAACAACTTTACCGAAGACAAGAGCACGATTGTTACCCTGCTCACGGAGGACCATGACTCCAGTTCAACCACCACCCAACAACAGCAACAATCAAAATCAACACTGTCGGTGAGTTCGGGGGGGGGGGGGGGGGGGGTGGTTACAATATATTTTAAATTGCTGT
>JBBQAH010000127.1:0-9151 GCA_038316145.1 Burkholderiales bacterium | reverse complement strand
CTGCCGGCAAATACCAATGCAAAGGCCTGCAGGTTCTGCTGGTTCAGCGCGTAGGCGGCAAAGGCCGCGGCCACCTCCACCTCGTACACGCCCGGCGCCGGATTGGCCAGCACCAGGTGTTTGAAGGGCTGCACGTCCTCGTGGGCATCGGCCAGCGGCGCCGGCAGCAACACCGGGCGCGACAAATGGGTGCGACCTGCCGCGGTCTGCCAGAGGTTGCCACGGAACTCACCCGCCATAGCGGGTGCCCGCAGCGTCAGGTGCAAGGTGCTGCGCAAGCGCGGGCCAGGCGCATCGGTCCAGTTCAGCGTGATGCGCAGCAGCGCGGTGCCGGCCGGCAGCGTAAAGCGGTAGCGCAGCGCGCGGCCGGGGCCGATGGCACAGTCGTCACGCAGTTGCAGCGTGACGGGCTGGGCCGGTGCCAGGCTTTGGCGCAGGTTGATACGGCCCCAGCCGTAGCCGGCGCCCCGGTCCGGCAGCGGCCCGGGCGTCAGGTTGGTGGCGCCATTGACCAGCACCGCCCGCAGCAGCGCGGCGCTGGGCAGGGCGTAAGCGGCGCGGCTGGCCTCGCGGTTGATCAGCGT
Source organism: Burkholderiales bacterium (assembly GCA_038316145.1). Classification (GTDB taxonomy): domain Bacteria; phylum Pseudomonadota; class Gammaproteobacteria; order Burkholderiales; family Burkholderiaceae_C; genus Pseudaquabacterium. The sequence goes on along the minus strand of JBBQAH010000127.1, from coordinate 8,567 downwards.
GACCTGGTGGCGCAGCCGGCCGGCGGCCTCTTCGGTCCAGGTCAGCAAAAAGACCCGGCCGTTCCAGGCCAGCTTGAAGTCGCGCACCACCGCGCCGGGGTTGCTGACCGCCAGCAGCGGCGCCGGTGCCGGCGCGGCCAGGCCCGGGTTGGGCAATACCGGTTTGGGGTACAGCGGCGGCTGGGCCACCGCCAGGCGCTGGCCGTTTTCGTCCAGCATGGTGAAGTACAGCAGGCGCCGGCCGTCGGTCTCGATACCGACCCAGGCCAGGCCCCAGGTGGGGCTCCACTCCGGGGCGGTGACACCCGCAGGTGCCGGCGTGGTCCAGCCGGCGTGGGTGTAGGTGCTGACCAGCTGCGGCGCGACCGCGTCGCGGCTGGCGTCCCAGCCGGCGCTGGCCGGGCCGATCACCACCACATCGGCGGTGGGCTGCACCGCGCCGGCCACCGGCGCCACGGCCATCGGCAGACCTTGGCGGTCCAGCCGCGAGAAGCGGATCTCGAAGCGCGCCGCCGCGCTGGCGCGGTACTGCCAGGCCGCGCCGAATTCACGCTGGGTGCTGGCCACGGTGGTGGGCCGGCGCGCCAGCACGCCGCTTCGGGCCTCGCCTGCGGCAGCGCTCAAGCCCTGCTCGGCGCCGGCGGCCGCGCCGCTGGGCACAAAGCGCCGGCAGAACACCCGCATGTCGGCGCCGACGGCGCGGTGGTAGACGGCGATGGACCGGCTCTCGCCGTTGACAAACTGGAACCAGTTGTGCTCGGCCACGCCGTCGGCCAGCGCGATGTCGGTGGCGGCGGCGATGCGCACACCGTGGCGGTCCAGCCGTTGCTGGCGCAGGTGCAGCACGCCGGCCTGCAGGCTGCCGTAGGCCACCACCACCGTGAACGCCGGCTGGGTGTAAAACCCCAGTTGTGGCGGCGTGTGACTGTGCAGCAGCACGCTGTCTTGCAGCGCGGCCGCCCCGCCGGCGCCAAAGCCGCGCACTGACGCGCCGTCGCTGTCGGCCAGGTGCACGGTGATGCCGGACAAAACCTCGTTGACCACGCTGATGCGCCGGTCCTTGCCGGTCCACAGCAGCTCGACCGACAACACCAGCATCGGGACAGGCCGGTCTTGCACACCGTCCACACCGTGGCGGCTGTCGGGCTCGCCGTCGGGGTTGAGGCGCAGCCACTGCAGCCGGTCGGGCGCCGCCAGGCGCAGCAGGTCCCAGCTGGCGCCGGTCCACACCGCGGAGACGGCGCTGAGCGCGGGCGAAGCATGGTCCAGCAGCGTGGCATTGCTGTAGCGGCCGCTCTTTTGCAGCGGCATGAAGGGCTCTTCTTGCGCCTCGAAAGCCAGTCCGCGGGTCAGGCGCACGGCCTGCACGCCCACCCGGTCGGCGTTGACCTCGTCCGGGCTCTGGTAGGCCAGCACGAAGCCTTCAGCGTCGGCCGCCAGCGCGTAGCCGTTGACATCCGCGGGGGTGTCGGACAACCGCAGCACGCGCCGCCCGCCGGCGCTGGGGTCGGGTGCCAGCCGGCCGTCGACCAAGCCGTCGCCGCCGAGCAGCGCCAGGTACAGATCGAAGTGGCCGTCCTGCGTGTCATCCTCCCAGGCCAGCAGGTAACCGCCGTCGGGGTGCAGTTTGAGCAGTGGCTGGCGGGCGTGGCTGGCCGCGGGCAGCGCCACGACCCGCCAGGCGGCGGCCAGCGGCGCGGCCTGGGCGTCGAGAAACTGCATCCAGACCTCACCACCCGGCACGATGCGGGCATCGACCCAGGCCAGCGCGTAGCGGGCGGCGCGCACGTCCCACACCAGGCAGGGGTCGCGGATCTCGGCGGCTTGCGCCAGCACGGTGACGGGCGCGGCCCCCACCACCGCACCGGCGTTGTCGATCTGGCGCAATTGCAGCTGAAAGCTGGCGCCTTGCAGCACGCCGCAAAAGGCAAAGCGGCTGCCGTTCCAGGCCAGCGGGGTCTGCGCGCCGGTGCTGTCGAAAAACAGCAGGCTGACCGCGGCCGCGTCCACCGCTGCGCCGGTATCTGCGCGGAAGCGCTGGAAGAAGCCGCCGTTGCCCGCTGTGCCGGGCCAGACGCAGGCCAGCTGATCAGCCACCGCCAGCAGCGCGGGCGGCGCGCCATGCACCAGCCGCGCGTCGGGTGCCAGCGTGAGCACACCGGCCGTACCAAAACCCGCCACCGGCGCCAGCGCCCGGTCGTAACACGACAGCCGCATCTTGCCGTCGCCGTGCCGGTGCAGCAGGTAGCTGCGCTCATCCACGGTGGTGATCTGCAGCGCCGCGTGATCGCCCACCCCGGCTTGCAACAGCACCGGCGCGGCATCGACCTGGGCCTGGTGGCGGGTCAGGCGCTGGGCGACGATCTGCTTGGCATCTGCCGCCAGCGCCGGGGTCACCCAGGCCGCCACCAGGCCGTCGACATGGCGCGCCAGCGCCGGCCGGCTGGCAAACACCGGCTGCGGGTTGGCCGGCGCCGGCAGCGGCACGCCCTGCAGCAACAGCGGGCGGCGCATCTGCGCATGGCGGGTGCGCAGGTACTGGCGCAGCAGGGCGCTGTTGCCCGCCACCACCGGCGTGGCCATGCTGGTGCCCATCAGCACCGCGTAGTTGGGGTTGGGCACGCCGACCGGGGTGTTGGCGCTGGCGCTGCCCGCCACCGGCGCCACCAGCGACGAGCGCAGTGACAGGATGTTGGTGCCCGGGGCCACCAGGTCGGGCTTGATGCGCCCGGTGCTGATGCCGCCCGCATCGCGCACCAGGCCGCGGCCGCTGAACAGTGCCACGTGGCTGGCGTTGTCCGAGATCGCGAAGCTGCCGGCCGGCGCCACTGCGCCCGGCACGGTGTTGAAAACCGCGCCGAAGAAGCTGGCGTAATCGTTGGCCCAGCCGGCGTTGTTGCGCAGGTTCTCGGTGGCGCCCACCGTCAGCACGTTCTTGGCCAGGGCCTGCAGCCGCATCCGGGTGCCGTCGATCACGCCGTCGTTGTTGGCATCGACCTCCTCGTTGCCGGCGGCAAACAGCACCAGGATGTCGGGGTTGAGGAAGCACCAGCGGTCCAGCGGCGCGGTCCGGTTGGGGTCGTAGCGGTTGTTGACCGGCGCGGTCGGCAAGTGGCCCCAGGAGTTGCTGATCAGGCCCACGCCCTGGCTGGCGGCAAAGTCGAAGGCCGGCCGGAAGTCATTGGGCAGTGGCCCCTGCATCACCACCGCCGCGTTGGGCGCCATGCCGACGATCGGCGGGGCACCGGCAAAACCGCTGCCGTCGCCGGCGATGGTGCCCAGCACATGGGTGCCGTGGAAGGCCGGGTTGCCGTTGCCGTCGAGAAAGGTGTCGGGCACCGGGTTGGCGGGGTTGGCGTGGTTGCGCAGCACCCGCACGTTGGCCGCCAGGTCGGCCGGCAAGGCGGCCAGCGTGCCGGCGTCGCAGCCTGAGTCGAGCACGCCGACGACCTCGCCCAGACCGTCCAGGTTGACCAGAAAATCCACCGTGCCGCGGTTGCGGATCTGGTGGGTGCCGACGATCACGCCGGCATTGAAGTTGCACACCTGCGCAGTGCTGGCAGCACCCGCCCACAGCACCCCGGGCACCGACAGCACCGCGTTGGCCGCCGCCTGAGGCACCCGCAGCGTGAAGGCCTGGCCCGAGGCATAGACCACGGTGGCGCCGGCGGCCACCAGCGCGGCCTGCACCGCCTGCACCTCGGCCTCGTCCAGGCCATCGAACACCCGCAGGTCCAGGTTGCCGGCGGTGTTGTCGGGCGGCAGCGTGACGGTCAGGCCGGCCAGCGAGGCGGCGCTGAACGGCTGGCTGGCGCCGGTCAGGTCCAGGCTGACGGCATAGGCCGGGTGGAACAGGCCGACCGCATCGACGAACACCAGCCCGGACGCGGCCTCGGCCACCTCGGCCGTCATGCGGAACACGCCGCTGCTGGGGTCCAAGGTGTGCAGCGATAGCGCGCCGGCATCGGCCAGCGCCTGCAGCCAGGTTTTGTCGACCGGCGCGGCAAAGTGAACCAGCCAAAAGGCGTCTTGGCCCGCAGCGGGCGTGGCCGCGCGCAAGCCCGCGGGCACTTGCGGTGTCTCGCTGGCCGGGCGCCAGACCAACGGGCCGAGCTGCAGCAGGTCGGCATGGTCCAACGCCGTGACCGTCATGCCCTGGGCGGCCAGGGTGGCCAGCTGCGCCTCGTCGGCGCTGATCCAGCACTGGCCGCCGGCCTCGCGCAGCACCGTGACCCGGCTGCGCAGGAAGTCGGACTGCTCGGCGGCCCGATCAGGGTCGAAGCGCACAAAAGCCTGGGTGGTTGCCGGGTTTTGGGCCATCTCAGCCTCCGGGTCTCAGGCCTGCACGGCCGGATCGATGTCGATGGACTTGCCGCCGGCGGGCTTGCCCGGCGACAGGATGAAGGCGATCGGCTTGCCTTCGTCGGCGCCCAGCAGGCGCTGCAGCCGCAGGTCGACCTCGGCATTGACCAGCAGCCGGTGGCCGGACGCCGCGGCCGACGCACCGCTGACAAAACTCAGCGACTTCAGGATGCCCTGGGCCTGGTAGTCCGGCGTGGTGTAGGCAAAAGCCGCCTTGGCGCGCAGCGCCTCGCGGTTGAGCGCCAGCGCCGCCAGGCCCAGCACCAGGCCACGCTCGGCCTTGGCCGGGTCGGTGGCGGCCAGTGTCATCGTGACCAGGTGCTGGGTCTTGAGGCGGGTACCCGCGGCGACCACGCCGTACTGCACCTCCAGGCGGTCGAAGCCGGTCAGGTCACGGCCGGGCCGCGGCTGCAGCGTCAGGCGCCGGCTGTCCAGCGCGTCCCAGGCCAGCTCGGCCGGCAGCAGCGGCACCAGGTCGCCCGCGGCCGAGCGCAGGTAGACGCGGCGCGGGCCCGGGTAGGGTTTGCGTGTCAGCTGGTAGGGGCCGGCCGGCGTGGCGGGGTTGAACAGCAGCAGGTCCACCGCGTCTTCGGGCCCGGGCTCACCGGCCACCGGGTCGGCCGAGGACGCGTCGAACGACCAGTTGTCCAGCGCGAAGGTGATGGTCACCGCGCCCGCACCGGTGAACAGCGTGGGGAAAGCCGTCTTGAGCAGATCGGCGATGGCGGTCTGGAGGTTGAGCAGCATGGCCGGGTACGGCGGGTTGGTGGTGGCGGGGACGGGATGGCGGGTTGGCGATGGCGGGGACGGGATGGCGGTGGTGGTCTGGGGTCAGCTGGCGGGTGGGCCGGTCAGCGCGGGGTGCTCAGGCGCCGGTTCGCCCAGCGCCTCTTGCAGCACCTGCACCGCGCCGCTGATGCGCAGCAGCGTGGCACGCAGGTTGGCGGCCTGGCCTTCCAGCGCGTGCAGGGTTTGCTGGCCCTTGTCGTACTCGGTGCGCAGTTCGTCCAAGCGGTGGCGGAGCTTGTTTTCCATGGGGGTGTTTTGCGGGCTGGGGTCTTGAGGGCTGGGCATGAGCGGGGCGTCGAGGCGGGCGGTGGGGTAGCGGTCAGGTGCGTTCATGGGCTGTCCGGTGTCTTGGGCGCGACCAGCGCGGTTGGAAACGCGGGCTTCAAGGCCTCCAGCGCCTTGACGGTCCTGGCCCGGCCGGCGGCTTTTTCAAGCCGCGCCACTTCGCTGCGGAAAGCCTGCACCGTGGCGCGCAGGGTATTGACCCGGGCCGCGTCGTAAAGCCCCAGGCCGGCGTTGAGCAGTTGGTGGTCGGGGATCAGCTTGGCACGCTGCGCCAGCGACTGCGCGGTGATGTCGTGCAGGGTGCGCGCCCGGGCCTGATCGAGGGTCTCCGCCGGCGCCTCGGTGGGCGCGGGCGGTGCGGGGTCGAGGTCTTTGACAACACCGTCTTCGATCACGAAACGCACCGGGATGTACGGCCCGGGTGAGCGGCCGAAGTCCATCGTCTCGGCATCGAAGGACGACAGCAGGTCTTGCGGCTTTTTGTCCTCGCCCGGGTAGGCGTTGGACATGTGCAGGATGTTGTGGCTGGCTTTGTCGACGATCAGGTACATGGCATGCTCCCGCGCAAGGTTTGTGGATTCAGAGCTCGACGGCCGAGATCAGGCGCATGTCGTTGTACCAGCAGCAGGTCAGGGTGGGCGTGCCGGTGGTGCCTTGAACCAGCCACTGCACCGCCAGGGTGTGGTTGCCGGCGTTCAGTGAGATCAGGCGGTTCATCACGACGCCTCGCAATTCCCAGCCGGCGTTGTTGAATTCATGGGCGGTGCGCTCCCATTCAGAACCGTCCACCAGCAGCCTGAAATAGCCGCGGATGTTGGGCGAGAGGGTGCCCTGCACCCCATTGATATGCACCCGCACATCAAAAAACGCGCCGATATCGGGGCTGGTGATCGTCATGCTCAGGTTGGGCACATCAACCCAGGTCGCCGAGGTGGTGCTTACTGCGCCGTTGGTGCCGGTACTCACGCGCAGCTTGCTGTCTCTCGCCCGGCCGTTGGTCAGTGTGTTGCCGCCGGCGTAGATGGCATAGGTGGTGGCCCCGGTGACATACAAGCCATAAGTCAGTGCCGGCGAGCTGCCGACCACACCGGCGTCGATGCGGTGCGCGATCACTGAATGGGGCGCCACGCGCACCCCCACCGTGCCCAGGGTGACGTCCATGCTCAGGCTCCAGCCGGCGCCATTTTTGCCGAACAGGCCGACCCTGTTGTCGCTGGCCATGCCGATGAAGGCCCGGTCTTCGGCTGGCGTGGTCTGGTACAGCCACAGCCCGGCACTGCCGGCCGGCCCCTCGCGCAGGCGGATCCGGTCGCCGATATCGACCTTGAGCTCGGTCGAGGGCACGCCGATGGCAATACGGCCGGCGTTGTCCCAGCTCAACGCGATCTGCTGGGCGCCGCCGGGAACCGTGCCCAACGCGCCGCCGGCATTGCCCCACAGCACCGGGCCGTCGATGTTGGCGCCTGCAAACAGCTTGCCGGTACCGAACCAGCCCAGGCCGTGGTTAATGTCGTTGCCGGCACGCAGCAGCAGGTTGAAGTCGTTGACGCTCAGGCTGCCGGCGACATCGAGCTTGGCGGTGGCCGCCGCGCTGGACTTGCCGATCGCCAGCGCGCCGGCCACCGACAGCGGCCCGGTGATGGCGTCGCCGGCACGGTCGACCTTGGCGGTGTCCAGGCGTCTGGTCTCGGAGACCAGGTCGTTCCAGTCCTTGGACCGGATCGAGTCCCCTGCGCTCTTGGGGAACGGCAGGTCGGGGGTGATGGGCATGGGGTCTCTCCTGGTCGGGTTGGGCCTAGAACACGATGTCCCAGATCAGCGTGAGCTTGAAGGTGCTGGCCTTGGTGACGGCATCGAACACCACCCGGTTGTAGATCGTGCCGCCCGCAGCGGCGGTGAAGATGCCGGCCTCGCGCAGCGGCGCGGCACCGTTGGCCTCGCCAAAATCGAACACCGTCTGCAGGCTGACCTTGATGCGCTTGACACCCCCCGCATCGACGATCTCGGTGTAGACCGGGGCGGCCACCGGGTTGCGCGCCCGCTCGGCCACCAGCGCGGCCTGGTCGTCGGTGACCGCATCGGCGCCGGTGCCCACCGCCATGTGGCTGACGATGGCCGGCGGTGCGCCGCTGACGCCGGCAAAACGCTGTGCCACCAGCTGCCGGCCGACCTTGACGATGCGGTTGTCGTGCCAGCGGTCCAGCACCAGCCGGCCGTCCGGCCGCTCCAGCAGCAGCCGCACCCGGCCTTGCATGTTCAGGATGTCTTGCATGTCAGTCTCCCGGCGAGAGTCACAGAATCGAAATTCACAGCGTCGAAATTCACAATGTCAGCGGTCACAGCGTCAAAGATCAAAAGTCGAAGTTCACAAGAAGCCAAACACGCCGTCGAACACGGCGACGTTGAAAACGCCGCCGATCACGAAGCGGTCGCTGCTGTCGTGCAGCTCGGTTTCGCTCTCGAAGGCGCCCACGCTCAAGCTCTCCTGGCTGTCGTGGGTCTCGGCGAGCGCAGCGTCCAGGCGGGCCGAAAATGGGTCGAGCACGGCGTGGTCGTCCCAAGGCTTGCGCTCGGTGGATTCAGCCGGCAGGTTGATGGCGTACTGCACCATGCCGCGCACACCGGCGGCGCGCCGGCTGTCCACCACCCGCTGGATGGCGTCCAGCGACAAACCCTTGAACAGCTTGAAACGCTGCGCCAGGCCGCTGCCCGACAACAGGCGCTGCACCGCCGCATCGACAAAATACGGCACCACCACGTCGAACACCAGCGGCTGCAGCCGCAGCCACTGCAAACGCACCGCGAAGCCGGCGGCGTCCAGCACCTCGGCGCTGTCGAAGGCCGACACATCGAAGGCGGCGCCGCGGTTGGCTGAAAAAATCCATTTCGACGGCCCGGACGGCACCTTGGGCAAAGCCGGTGCCGACACCCCGTCGGCGGCGACAAAGCGGGCGCTGACATCGGTCGAGCCGATCGAGGCTGAAAACGTGGCGGCGGTGCCGCCCGACAGCAGCAGCCTGGCGCCGGGCGGCACCACGAAGTTTCCCAGGCTGCGCACACCCCTGCCCGTGTCCAGGCGGATCAGCGACACCCCGCGCCCCCCCCCCCCCGGGAAGGCCCCATCGATGCGC
>JBBQAH010000280.1:0-1884 GCA_038316145.1 Burkholderiales bacterium | reverse complement strand
CATGGTGGTGGCGGCATCGGAATCCGGAAACCCGGTCAGGAAGGTGCCGTGTCCGATGACCGGTGTCGTCGCCCACATTTGCCAGGCCATCAGCTCGGCGTAGGTGACGGTCCGGTCGGGAACGCCGCGAACCGAAACCCGTCCTTCGACGACCTCGAGGTCGGCTTCGGCCGCTTCGAGCACATTGGCGGCTTTTTCCAGGAGCTGCTTCCTGGCTTCCTGGGCTGCCTGCATGGCGGCGTTCCCCATGTTGTACATGGTTCGGCTCCCCTGGGCGCCGGCGTCCATCGGCGTTCCATCGGTATCACCCCAGAGCACGCGCACATTGTCGACCGCAATGCCGAGCTCTTCCGCCACGACCTGGGCGACGCCGGCCATCACCGAGCCGGTGCCGATTTCGGTCGCTCCGGTGTGCACCACCGCGGTGCCATCCTCATTCATCTGAACGGTGCACCCGGACGACCCGGCGGTGGTCAGCCACCACCCGCAGGCGAGTCCCTTGCCGCGTCGATGATTCGGCGCCGCTGGCTGGGAGCCCTCGGTATATCCGATCGCCTCCGCCGCTCGGGTCAGTGCTTCCACCATGCCGACATTGGTGAGCAGCTGACCGCTCGGCCCGTGATCGCCTTCCCTGAAAACGTTCAGCCGGCGGAGCGAGAAGGGATCGACACCGAGCTCGCGGGCGATCGCATCGGTATGCGACTCGACGGCAAAAATCATCTGTGGGCCGGTCGGCCCGCGATAGGCGCCGAATGGGGGATTGTTCGTATAGACCGCCATCGCCTCGATATCGAGGTGTTCGATGCGATAGGGGCCGGGAGCAAGCAGCGCTGCTGCAGCGACCAGCAATGGACTGCCGACGGCATAGGCGCCGGAATCCATGATGACCCGTCCCTTGCGGGCGATGATCCGCCCCTCGGAGTCGACCGCGCTCTTGAGCTCGACGATCATCGGATGACGAGGAACGCCAGAGATGAAGTCTTCCTCGCGGGTGTTGACCATGCGCACGGGCTGTCCGGTCGCGCGGGTCAACAGCGCCGCGTACATCTCGACCGACGCTTCCAGCTTCGAGCCAAAGCCGCCGCCCACCGTCTCGGCCACTACTCGCACATCGCCATGGGCGATGCCAAGCGCTTCCACCAGCTGCGCGCGCACGCCAAACGGATGCTGCGTGCTGGCATGCACCACCAGTCGACCGGTATTGTCGAGCTCAGTAACAGCGGCGCGTGGCTCCATCGGCGATTGATGGACGGAATGGGACGTATAGGTCCCTTCGACGATGCGATATGCCGCCGCGAACGCCGCGTCGATGTTGCCACGCTTCAGGGTGACCTTGGCGCAAATATTGCCGTCACGGATCAGCGTCGGGGGACCGTCGATAGCATGAACATCGTCATGCACCAGTGGCGCCCCGGCCTCCATCGCCCCGATCGGATCGAAGACGGAGGGAAGGTCCTCATATTCGATCTCGATCAGCTGGGCCGCCATTTCGGCGATCTCCGGCGTCTCGGCCGCGATCGCAGCAAGCGGCTCGCCGGCGCAGCGGACCTTGTCGACAGCGAAGGCCAGCTGATCCTTCATCACTTCCCCGAAGGGGCGCCAGTAGCCTGCTCCGGAAAGCACTGCCCAGACCCCGGGAAGCCCCTCGGCGGCCGAGGTGTCGATCGAAACGATCCGGGCCGCCGGACGATCGCTGCGAACGATCTTGCCGTGCAACATGCCGGCCGGCCGGTAGTCAGAAGCGTAGCGGGCTCGACCCGTGATCTTGCCATCGGCGTCGAGCCGGCGCGTGCGCTGTCCGACGGTTGTGAGAGCGGGCATTGTCATGCGGAGAACTCCTCCTGGCCGGCGGCGCGTGCCTGAGCGAGCGCCCCGGCCCGTTGC
>JBBQAH010000300.1:0-1670 GCA_038316145.1 Burkholderiales bacterium | reverse complement strand
AAATTCGAAGTCGATCAAGTACGTGTTCAGCCCCCTCGGCCTTCTATAGTTGAGTCAACACGACTCGCTAGTTTTATACATACCGTGTACTCATAGACATAAGCTTAGGGACCATAAACATATTACTTAAGGCGGAGAGGGGGTGGGAGGGGGTCGACGGATTCTTACATACATTGTTAAGGGTCCGGTTGATTGATTGATTTTGTCTTACATGGGGGGTCAGAAAAATTGGATTTTCGTCTTACGTAATATGTTTATGGTCCCTTACAGTAGACGCTCTCGTATTCGAACGGTCATTTCCTCGCCGCGTTTTGTTCTGGATAAAGCCAGGCCATCCTTTTTTATGTCATTAAATCGGGAAAAATTGAGAAATATTCTCGTATCACGACGGACGATATGCGTCTACTCAAACAGAAACGCGGCGAGAAAACGACCGTTCGAATACGAGAGCGTCTACTGTATATGCATACAGTATATCTGTATAGACTCGATAATTTTTGGTTGTATTGTTTATCTTGTTCCAAAACATCATTAAAAGATATTAACGCTAAACGATGTACATTAGTAACATTACAAGTAAGTTTGCGGACAACTGATGAAGGGCGAAGGGGCAAACACGTACTTGATCTGGGAAACGGGTATGTGAGTTTGTGCGCCCACTTGCCTCAATTGTATTTGCATGTGGGTTTCCGAATGATAAGGGTTGATATCGTACTGACTACTGATCGATCGACGAACATGCCCGCATTCATTCGCTCAAGCAAGCAAAGCATGCAAGCAAGCATGGAACTTTTTTTAAATCAGTGACTGAGACTTAAACTGTCTCGGGACTCCTGATAAATTTATCCATATGATGCCATTCCGTTAAATGAGTTTTGGCAAACGGGAACACCCGTAACCCGCTTATTTTCCACATCCTGTCATATGTCGTAAACCGCATACAATCGACCCTAAAGATTATTATATTTTATTACCAGAGATATTGCGGTAAAACATCGAATGATAAGAAGGAATACAATATAACGACCAATACTTAAATACTTTGAGGGAAAAATTTCCGTATAATCCGAAGCTCAAACAGAAAGAGGTTATACACCTACGGTCACTACATAATGAGACGCCATTGAGGCTTCTATAGTTACTTCAAGGTCTCATCAAATATTGTTAAATAATCTCTAATAACCGTATCAAGCAATCACAAAAATCATGCGGCATCCCAAATGTTCTCTATGCTGTACGCTGTGTTTCGTGTACTTTGCCTTGCCTATCTTCTGCAACTCTCTGCCAAACACTCATGGGGACCACTTTGCCGATGCTTTCGGCAACCTGGTGTTGAATAAAATCGTTCAAGGCGCCGCAGTGAAAGTAGCATCCGAAACCTCCAACAAAATTGAGTTTTCTCAAGAGGCCAGTTGCTTGATTTGCAACAAAGCAAAAGATCCATGCCCACCTGGCTTCGTCCAAACAATTTCGGGGAATTGCAATCCAATCACAAATTGCACTACCAGTAAGCCTTTTTCGTGTGGTGAGCTATAAGTGAACAAACTTGATTGATAGAAAGTGTTGCTCCAAAATAAAAGTTTCACATTACGATAAATATATTTAATTTATTATATGTAGAACAGAACACCGTCAATTCTAATAACGTATTAAATAATAAAGCAGTTTTT
>JBBQAH010000443.1:0-2340 GCA_038316145.1 Burkholderiales bacterium | reverse complement strand
AACCATGGGAGACACGCTGGCCCTCATCGTGCGCTGCGAGCTGCTGGGTGCCTGAGCAAGTCGGCACGCCGCCGCCTCCGCACGTGTCGCTACAGCCGGCAGGGCAGCTCATCAGCGGACCTCTACATCATCATCCGGCAGGCGCCCGGGAGGTCGGCGCGTTCATCAGCGCCTCGACAAGCGCCTCGACTCGGATCGGCTTGGTCACGTAGTCGTCCATGCCAGCGGCGATGCAGGCCTCGCGGTCGCCCTGCATCGCATTCGCGGTCATGGCGACGATTCGCGGCCGGCCGTCGTTCGGCCAGCGCCGGCCGATCTCGCGCGACGCATCGAGCCCGTCCATCTCCGGCATCTGCACGTCCATCAGGACGACGTCGTACGGCTGCCGTGCGACGCACTCGACCGCCTCGATGCCGTTCGACGCCAGGTCGGCGCGGTAGCCCATCTGCTGCAGCAGGCGCAGCGCCAGCTTCTGGTTCACGACGTTGTCCTCGGCGAGCAGGATGCGCAGCGGATGGCGCGCGGCCATGCCGGGATCGAGCTTCGGAGCCGCGGCCTTCGCGGCCTGGGGCTTCACGACAGCGTCGTGCGCGAACAGGCTCACCAGCGTGTCGAACAGCTGCGACTGGCGCAGCGGCTTGGCGAGGTAGGCGCTGAACAGCGACTCGACGTCGCCGGCCTCGCGCCGGCCGAGCGAGCTGAAGAGGACGAGCGGCAACTTCGGGTCGAGCGCGCGGATGCGGCGGGCGAGCTCGAGGCCGTCCATCTCGGGCATGTGCATGTCGAGGACGGCGAGGTCGAAGGACTCGCCGCCGGTCGTCGCCCCGGCCGAAAGCCACGACAGGGCTTCGGACGGCGACCCGGTGTCGCGCGCGACCATGCCCCATTTGCCCGACTGCAGGGAAAGAATGCGCCGGTTGGTCGCGTTGTCGTCGACGATCAGCACGCGCCGGCCCTGCAGCTCGGGCTGGCTGCCGACGTAGTCGCGGCGCGGGGCCGGTGAATCGGCGACCGGCGCCTCGATCGTGAACGAGAACAGGGCGCCGCGGCCCGGGCCCTCGCTTTCGGCCCACATCCGCCCGCCCATCAGCTCGGCGAGACGCTTGCTGATCGCCAGGCCGAGGCCGGTGCCGCCGTACTTGCGCGTCGTGCTCGAGTCGGCCTGCGAGAACGACTGGAAGAGGCGCGACAAACCTTCGGCGGAGAGGCCGATGCCGGTATCGCGCACGGCGAAGGTCAGCCCGACCCGGCCCGGTGCAAGCGGCGTGCTCGCTACTGTCAGCACGACCTCGCCCGACTCGGTGAACTTGACCGCGTTGGCGAGCAGGTTGAGGAGGATCTGGCGCAGCCGCGTCAGGTCGGCGCTGATTGCGACGGGCACGTCGCCCTCAAACACGTAGGCGGTGTCCAGATGCTTCTCGGTCGCGCGAACGCTGATCAGGTCGAGCGCCGACTCGACGCAGTCGCGCAGGTCGAATGGGTGCGACTCGATGTCCATCCGGCCCGCCTCGATCTTCGAGAAGTCAAGGATATCGTTGATGATCGTCAGGAGCGCGTCGCCGCTGTCGCGGATCGTGCCCGCGAAGTCGCGCTGCTCGTCGTTAAGCGGCGTGTCGAGCAGCAGGCCGCTCATGCCGATGACGGCGTTCATCGGCGTGCGGATCTCGTGGCTCATGGTCGCGAGGAACGAGCTCTTGGCGTCGTTGGCGGTCTCCGCCGCGGCGCGGGCTTCCTGCGCCTCCTTGTACAGTCGCGCGTTCTGGATAGCGATCACCGCCTGGTGGGCGAAGGTCTTCAGCAGCTCGACCTCCTTGTCCGCGAACCGGCCTGGTGCGATGCGATTGACGGCGATCGCGCCGATGATGCTGCCGTCGTGCCACATCGGCACGCTGAGGACGGCGCGATTGCCGACCGCGGCGGTTAGCTCGCGCAGGGATTCGGACCCGGCCTCGCCCATGACGTCGCCAACATTCACGACGACGCCATCGCGGATGGCCCGCGCCGTGATCGAGCGGTCGCCCGGGGGCATCGGGAAGACCTGCTGCGCTGCGCGCAAGCCGGCCGGGTCGATGCCGAACGAGCTCGCCACGTCGATGAGCTTGCCGTCGAAACGGAACACCCAGCCGTACTCGGCCCCGGACAAGCGGGCGGCACGCTCGGCGATGATGTCGAACACGGGGCGGGTATCGGCCATCGAGTTGCTGATGACCTGCAACACCTCGGCGGTGGCCTTCTGCTGCTCCAGCGCCTCCTTCGTCTCGTTGAACAGCCGCGCGTTCTGGATAGCGATCACCGCCTGATCGGCGAAGGACTTCAGCAGCGCGATCTCCTTGACCGTGA
>JBBQAH010000247.1:0-1508 GCA_038316145.1 Burkholderiales bacterium | reverse complement strand
GAATGCCTGCAATTTTGAGTGAAGATGCCATGTTTTTTATCCTTTCACAGCGCCCGCTGTGAGACCTTTGACGAAATATTGACCTGCCAGCACATACACCAGCATGGTGGGCAAACCGGCAATCACGGCGGCCGCCATGTCGACGTTGTAGCTTTTAACGCTGCTTGAAGTGTTGGCCATGTTGTTGAGCCCCACTGTGATGGGCTTGCTGTCGGCACCGCTAAACGCCACGCCAAACAAGAAGTCGTTCCAGATGTTGGTGAACTGCCAGATCAGCGTGACCATCAGGATCGGGGTCGACATCGGCAAGACAATGCGCACAAAAATGCGCCAGAAGCCCGCGCCGTCGATGCGTGCGGCATTCACCAGCTCACGCGGAATGGCGGTGTAGTAGTTGCGAAAAAACAGCGTGGTGCTGGCCATGCCAGCCAGGCAGTGCACCAGAATCAGCCCGCCAATGGTGCTGGAGATGCCCAAAAAGCCGAGCACCTGGCTCATCGGCAGCAACACCACCTGGTAGGGCATGAACACGCCAAACAGGATGAAGCCGAACAACAGGTCACTGCCCTTGAACTTCCACATGCTCAGCACGTAGCCATTGAGCGCGCCCCAAGCGGTAGAAATCAGCACAGCGGGCACGGCCATCATCACCGAGTTCATGAAGTAGGGTTTCAAGCCCCGGCAATCGACCCCGGTACAGGCCGTGGACCAGGCCAGTTGCCATGAATCCAGGTTGAACGAGGTGGGCAAACTCATCAGGTTGCCAGCGCGAATCTGCGCACCATCCTTGAGCGAGGTCACCAACATCACATACAAGGGCACAAGAAAGAAAAACGCCGCCACCAGCAACACGCTGTACACCGCTAACCGACCCAAAATTTTTGCATTCATGGCTGTTACCTCTCGTGCGGCTTGGCGCGCAATTCGCTGTACAGATACGGCACCACAATGGCGGCCACGGTGGCCAGCATCATGGTGGCGCTGGCAGCACCCAGGCCGATCTCACCACGGGTGAAACTCATGGTGTACATGAAGGTGGCTGGCACGTCAGTGGCGTAACCCGGCCCACCGGCGGTCAAGGCCATCACCAGGTCAAACGCCTTGATGGACAGGTGCGACAGCACCAGAATGGTCGAGAAAACCACCGGGCGCAGCACCGGCAAAATGATGCGCCAGTAAATGCGCGGGAGTGACGCACCATCCATCTGCGCCGCCTTGATGATGCTGTCGTCAATGCCGCGCAAGCCCGCCAGAAACAGGGCCATGGCAAAACCTGCCGACTGCCAGACACCGGCAATCACGATGCAATAAATGGCGGTGTCGCTCTGCACCAGCCAGTCAAAACTGAAACTTGCCCAACCCAGGTCGTGCATGAGCTTTTCCAGCCCCAGGCTGGGGTTCAAAATCCACTTCCAGGCGGTGCCGGTGACGATGAACGACAGCGCCATGGGGTACAAATAGATGGTGCGCAGCACGCCTTCAAAGCGGATTTTCTGGTCCAGAAAAAT
>JBBQAH010000146.1:0-7419 GCA_038316145.1 Burkholderiales bacterium | reverse complement strand
AGTTGCATGTCCAGCAGGATCAGCGCCGGCTGCTCGGCGCGGGCTGCGGCCAAGCCGCTGCCACCGTCGGGCGCCGAGAGAAACGGCAGGTCGTCGCGCAGGTGCATCAGCTCGCGCACGATCAGCAGGTTGACCTCGTTGTCCTCGATGTAGAGCAGGCGCCCACCTGGCGGCAGCGGTGCCGGCGGCGCATCGGTGATGGCGCCGCTGACGTTGGCGCCGTTGTTGATGATGATGGCCGCGGCGCCTGCATGGCCTGGCTGCAGCGCTGGTGGCGGGTCGGCGCGCTGCAGGCTCACCTCAAAACAACTGCCGGCGCCGGGCGCGCTGCGCACCTGCACTGTGCCGCCCATGTGCTGCACTGCGGCCTGCACGATGGCCAGGCCGATGCCAGTGCCGGCGATGCCTTCGGTCTCCCGGCCCAGGCGGTTGAAGGGCTCGAACAGGTGCGCCAGCTGGGTGTCGCTCAGGCCACGGCCGTTGTCCTGCACCCGCAGCAGCAGCCAAGCGCCTTGCAACTCGGTGCTGACAGTCACCTGGCCGCCCGGGCGGTTGTACTTGATGCCGTTGCTCAGCAGGTTGAGCAGCACCTGGCGCAGCCGCACCGGGTCGGCCAGCGCCCAGCCGTCCAGCGGGCCCAGGTGCAGGCCGACACCGTGGTCACGCGCCAGCAGCTCGACCAGCGGCAGGCTGGTCTGGGCCAGCGGCGCCAGCGCCACCGGCTGCAAGGACAGCGGCAGCTCGCCCGACTGCAGGCTGGACAGGTCCAGCACGTCGTCGATCAGCGCCAGCAGGTGCTCGCCCGACGCCTGGATGTGCGCCACCCGCCGGCGCCAGATGGCCGGGTCGGGGCCGGCGCCTTCGGCCAACAGCAATTGCGAGAAGCCCAGCACCGCATTGAGCGGGGTGCGCAGCTCGTGGCTGATGCGTGCCAGGAAACGCGATTTGGCCTGGCTCTCGCGTTGCGCCAGCTGGCGCTCCTCGCGCACGGCGGCCGCGTTGCGCACGTCGGTGATGTCCCAGTTGATGCCGATGCGGCGCACGGTGTGGCCTTGCTCGTCACGCACCGGCGTCGATCGCGAAGCCAGCCAGCGCACGCTGCCGTCGGGCAGCACGACGCGGAACTCGGTGTTGGTCGGTGCATCGCGGTCCAGCGCCGCTTGCGTGTGGCGGCTGTACGGGTCGCGGTCGGCCGGATGCAGCCAAGCCATCATCTGGTCGGTGCGCACCGGGCCGGACACCGGCTCGCGCCCGCGCAGCCGGAACATCTGCGCGTCCCACCAGCCCACCGACGCCAAGGCATCGGACTCCCAGGTGCCGATGCCGGCGCCGCGGGCCGCCAGCGCAGCGCGCTCGTTGGCCTGGCGCAGCTGGTCCTCGGTGCTGTGGCGTTCGGTCACATCCAGCATCACGCCGTGCAAATGGCGCTGGCCGGCGGGGCCGCTGACGCTGGACCGGGTGGCCAGCCGGCGCACCTGGCCGTCGGGGCGCAGGATGCGCAGGTCCAGGTCCAGCAAGCCCTCGCGGCGCTGCAGCAGCGTGGCCATGCTATCGGCCACGCTGGCGCGGTCGGCCTCCAGCACCCAGCGGGCGATGTAGACCGGCAGCTCGGGCGCCGGCGTGTCGGCGTCCAGGCCGTGCAGTGCGCGCATCTGCTCGTCCCAATGCACTGGGTCGGGTTCGCCCGCCGGGCTGCCAAGTTCGACGCTCCAGATGCCCACGCCGGCAGCGGCGGTGGCCATCTCCAGCCGCTGTGCCAATGCCAGCGCGAGTTGCTGCTGGTCGAAGCGGTCGCTCAGGTCCAGCACCACCCCGACATGGCCCAGCAGCTGCCCGTTGTCGTCCCGGCGCGCCACCCTGCGTGTCAGCAGGTAGCGCCAACGGCCGTCGCTGTGCCGGCAGCGGGCGCCCAGCTCGATCGGGCCCGCCTGCCCGATGGCGTGCGCCCCGCCGGCCGTTGCCGTGTTGTTCAGCCGGGTGGATGCCGGCGGGTCCGCCAACTGGGCCGTGACGGCGGCCAGGTCATCGGGGTGCAGCCGGCTGGCCAGCGCGCCCAGCGCCAGACCGTCGGGTTGTGCAGGCAGGCCCAGCAGCGACCAGCCCAGCCGGTTGCAATGCAGCAGGCCGGTGGCGGTGTCGTGTTGCCAGATGCCGATGCCCGCCAGCGTGCTGGCCATGTCGAAGCGCGCCTGGGCGGTGTCGAGCGGGTAGGGCGTGTCGAGCGCGCCCGGTGGCGGCGCGCTGTCCGGCACGACCGGTCCGGTGAGTGCACCCCGAAGGCCGTCGCGCAGGGCGCGCAGATCCCAGAAACGGGGCGGCTGCGGCGGCGTTGCCGGCGTCGGCCCGGGTTGCAGGGTGACGATGCACATGCCCGCCTGGCAGCGTTGGCCCAGCAGACCGATCAGCGGCAGGCCGTGTGCGTCGCGTCCGGCAAAGGGCAGCGGGGCAAAGTCGAGGCCGCTGTCCAGGCCGTGGGCCAGCACCGGATCGCTGCCGGTGTGGTCCAGGCCCAGCAGGTCGGTCAGGCGCTGGGCCTGCGCCGCGTCGGCGCGGTGCCCGGTGGCGGCTTCGAAAGCGGGGTTGGCACCCAGCAGCCGGCCTTGCAGATCGGTCCAGGCCACCGGCAGGTCCAGCCAGTGGTAGGCCGAGGTGTCCGGCCGCAGGCCGGCCGGCGCCGCAGGGGGCGTCGAGGGCGGGGTGGGGGGGGCGGAGGACGGGTTCATGCGGGCTGTCTGCGGTCCAGACCGGTGGGTGACGGCAGGGCCACCGTGGGCACCAGTTTAAGGCGCCGCCGGGACTTCCACCCGGTCCCGCGGCCGGTGTGGCGGTGCGGCCTCACGCACAATTGCTTACCCCTGATCCGACCCGCCTGCGACACGCCGCCCCGGTCCACTGCCCGCCTTCGCCATGCCTGCCTGCTCGCTGCCCCCGCCACTCACCCCGCTCGACGACCTCGACAGCCAACTGGCGGGCCATGGCTTTGCCGTGCTCGATGCCGCCAGCCTGGCCAGCCTTGCGGGGGTGGATCCAGCAGTGCTGGCCGGCTGGGCGCCGCTGTGGGACGACCTGCCGCCCGATGGCTTCCTGAAGGACGGCGGTCGTTACAGGCGCAGGCGCCATGGCTGCTTCGTGGTGCAGGCCGCACCGCCGGACCTGCCTGCAGGCGCCGATCCGGACGGCGCCGTGCCTTGCACCGTGACACCGGTGCCGCACCGCGCGCATTGGCAACCGGTCGAGTACAACGCGTTGCACGGCGGCATCCTGCGCTGGTTCGAGCCGCTGGCGCCGTCGCTGGCGCAGTCACCCGACTGGGAGCGCTTGCTTTGCGCGTTAGCGGTGCACAGCGCCAGGCTGCGCGGCGAGCGTCCCGGCGCAGTGCCCTGGTTCGTCGAGGCGCACCCCTTCCGCATCGACACCACCGACGGCATCGGCCGCCCGACGCCCGAGGGTGCGCACCGTGACGGCGTGGATCTGGTGGTGGTGGTGCTGGTGGCGCGGGTCGGCATCAAGGGCGGCGAGACCCGGGTGTTTGCTGCCCACGGGCCGCAGGGCCAGCGCTTCACGCTGGAGCAGCCCTGGAGCGCGCTGCTGCTCGACGACGCGCGGGTGATCCACGAGAGCACGCCGATACAGCCGCAGGACAGCGCCGCCGGCGGCGGCCACCGCGACACGCTGGTGCTGACCTTCCGGCGTGGTGGGTTTCAGGGCCCGGCCTGAAGCCTGGCGGCGTCCATGCCCAGTGACCTTGCCAGCCGCGTTGCGGCCTGGCGCAAGGTCGCCGAAGTCGAGCCGCCGGCCAGCGCCAGGCAGCCACGCGCATAGGCTGGCTCGCACTGCAGACGGCCCAGGTCGATGCGGTGGCCTTCGCCGGCCATCAGCCATTTGAAGTCGACGAATTCGATCAGTTCAGGGGCCGGTGCTGGCGCGGGCACGCCAACCCCGCCGGGGCGTGGCGCGGCCAGCGGCGGTGCGCTGTGGCCGAGCGCGGCGTGATCGGCGGCACACGGAGTGGCGGTGGCGGCTGCGGTGGCGGGGTACATGGCGGTGAGCACCTTCAAGAGATCAACAACTGCTGACACGAGCGTAGGCGCGGCGGGCCGGCCACAGGCCCCGAGCAGCGGGCAGAAAGCGGGCCAGATCGGGCGGCCGCGCGGAGTGGTTGCGCAGCGTGCATTCAAGGGCCTTGGTTATGCTTGTCGGCATGACCCCCCTCGCCATAGAGTTCTCCGACGTCGCCGCTGCCGCCCAAAGGCTGCACGGTGTGGCACATCGCACACCGGTGCTGCAATCGCGCTTTGCCGACGAGCGTTGCGGTGCGCGGGTGTTTTTCAAGGCCGAGCATCTGCAGCGCATGGGCGCGTTCAAGTTCCGCGGCGCCTACAACGCCTTGGCCCAGTTCACGCCCGAGCAACGCCGAGCCGGCGCGCTGGCCTTCAGCTCGGGCAACCATGCCCAGGCGATTGCGCTCTCAGCCCGGCTGCTGGCCATGCCCAGCGTGATCGTGATGCCGCAGGACGCGCCCGCCGCCAAACTGGCCGCCACCCGCGCCTACCAGGCCATGCCGGCGGGTGCTGCGCGCAGCGAGGTCATCCTGTACGACCGCTACACCGAGGACCGGGCACAGATCGGTGCGCGCATCGCCGCCGAGCGCGGTATGACGCTGATCCCGCCGTTTGACCACCCGCACGTGATGGCCGGCCAGGGCACGGCCGCGCTGGAGTTGATCAACGAGGTGGGCCATCTCGACGTGCTGCTGGTCTGCGTGGGCGGCGGCGGGCTGATCTCGGGCTGCGCGGTGGCGGCCAGGCACAAGCTGCCGGCGATCGAGGTGATCGGGGTCGAGCCCGAGGCCGGCAACGACACCCAGCAAAGCCTGGCGCGTGGCGAGATCGTGACGATTGCCGTGCCGCAGACCCTGGCCGACGGCGCCCAGACAACCGCCAGCGGTGCGCTGACCTTCCCGGTGATCCAGGCGCTGGTGCAGCGCATCGTCACCGTCAGCGACGCGCAACTGGTGCGCACGATGCAATTTTTTGCCGAACGCATGAAGCAAGTGGTCGAGCCCACCGGCTGCCTGGGCGCGGCGGCCCTGCTGGAAGGCGTGCTGGACCTGCGCGGCGCCCGGGTCGGGGTGATCGTGTCTGGCGGCAATGTGGATTTGCCCGCCTACGCGCGGATGCTGTCGACCGCCTGAATCAGCCGCCTGAACCTCGGCCAAACGCTGGCCCTACAACCCGTCTGACCCTGAACAGGAGCCCGCCTTGAGCGACCCAACCCCCGCCACCCCACCAGCAATCGATCCCGACGCCGCCAAGCGGCAGCGTGACAAGGTTGCGCAACTGCTGGCCCGGCCGGCGGTGCTGGCCAGCGCCAGCGTCACGCTGGACAACGGCCAGGCGCTGGGCTACGCCGTGCGTGCGGCCTTTGTGCCGGTGCTGGCCGGTGGGGTGGACGCCCAGCGCGGCGAGCCGCAGGCGGCGGTATTCACGGTGGCTTACCTGGCCGAGACCGGCCCGGCCGGCGCCGGCGCCGCCGCCACGCCAGTGCGCCCGGTCTGCTTTGCCTTCAACGGCGGCCCCGGCTCGTCGTCGATCTGGCTGCACCTGGGCGCCCTCGGCCCCAAGCGGGTGCCGGTCAACGACGACGGCACGCTGGCGCCCGCGCCTTATGCCGTGGTGGACAACCCGCTGACCTGGCTGGCGCACTTCGACCTGGTGTTCATCGACCCGCCCCACACCGGCTGGTCGGTCAGCGCCAGCGATGCGGCGCGCAAGACCCAGCTCTCGGTGGACGGCGATGTTGATGCGCTGGCCGAGGTGATGCGTGGCTGGCTGGCCGCGAACAACCGTTTTGGTGCGCCGCTGTTTCTGTGTGGCGAGAGCTACGGCACCACCCGCGGCGCGGCGTTGGCCAACAAGCTGCTGGACCACGGCCTGGCGCTGTCGGGGCTGATCCTGGTGTCGTGCGCGATGGACTTGCAGTCCATTGTGTTTGCGCCGCGCAACGACCTGCCTTACGCCCTGTTCCTGCCGGGTTTTGCCGCTACCGCGCAGTACCACGGCACGCTCAAGGGCGAGGCCGGCCGCTCGGGCGAGGCCGCCCGCGCAGCGGCCGAGGCCTTTGTGCAAGACGACTACCTGGGCGCGCTGCACCAGGGCGCCCGGCTCGACGGTCGCGCCCGCAGCCGCATTGAAAAGCGCCTGGCCGAGCTGACCGGCCTGGCCCTGCCGGTGGTGCAGGAGAACAACCTGCGTATCAGCGACAGCACCTTTTTTGTCGAGGCGCTGCGCCCGCGCGGCCTGCTGGTGGGCCGGCTCGAATCGCGCGCCACCGCACCGATGGCCGCGGCGCGTGAGCGCCAGTTCAGCTTCGATCCGGGCATCGAGGGCATCGCCATCCCCTACACCACGGCCATGCTGGCCTACTACAGCGGGCTGGGCCTGCCCACTGTCGAGCGTTACGACACCTTGTCCTTCGACGTCCACAAGGCCTGGAACTGGCGGCGTGGCAGTGCCGACGGCATCGGCGACGCCGACGGATTCACCAGCACCAGCAACGACCTGGCCCGTGCCATGCGCCGCAACCCGCACATGAAAGTGCTGGTGGCCAGCGGCCGCTACGACCTGGGCACGCCGTACTCGGCCACCGACTGGTCGCTGGCGCAGCTGGACGCGCCGGCCGAGGTGCTGCAGCGCATCACCCACCGCTACTACGATGCTGGCCACATGATGTACACCCGGCGCGCCGACCTGGCGCAACTCAAGGCCGATCTGGTGACCTGGCTGGGCTGATGGCCTCTCGAAATAGCTTGAATTGCCGCCCTCGCGGCGTCTGAATCCGGAGCTCAGCATGCATGTCGGCATCCTCACCGGCGGGGGCGACTGCCCCGGCCTGAACGCGGTGATCCGCGCCGTCACGCTGGCGCTGGTGCACGAGTGCGGCGCACGCGTCACCGGCATCCGGCGCGGTTTTCTGGGCTTGATCACCCAGCAGGTGGTGGCGCTGGACGTGCCGGCGGTGGCCGGTATCCTGGCCCAGGGCGGCACCATCCTGGGCACGCACAACAAGTGCGACCCGTTCAACTACTTTGGCGCTGGCGGTGCCGATGTCTCGGCGCAGGCGCTGGCCTACGCCCGCGAGCTGGGGCTGGACGCGCTGGTGGCAGTGGGTGGCGACGGCACGATGGCCATTGCCCACCGCTTGTCGCGCCTGGGCCTGCCGGTCGTGGGCGTGCCCAAGACCATCGACAACGACCTGTGCCACACCGACCGCAGCTTTGGCTTCGACAGCGCGGTGGCGGTGGTGGCCGAGGCGCTGGACCGGCTGGAGACCACCGCCCGCAGCCATGGCCGGGTGATGATCGCCGAGACCATGGGCCGCTATGCCGGCTGGATCGCGCTGGAGGGTGGCCTGGCCGGC
>JBBQAH010000277.1:0-2207 GCA_038316145.1 Burkholderiales bacterium | reverse complement strand
GATGGTGCGATCGCCGGTGAGCTGCTCCATCTGGTGTTGCGCGAAGTAGCCCATCTGGACCGAAGCGCCGATCGTGACGTTGCCGGCATCCGGCGTGAGCGCGCCGGCCATCATCTTGAGCAGCGTGGTCTTGCCGGACCCGTTCTCACCCATCACCGCCCAGCGCTCGTTGCGGCGAACGAGGAGCGACGTGCCATCGTGCACCTTCTTGTCGCCGTAGTGCTTTTGGACCTTGTCGACCTTGATGACGTCGTCCCCGCCGCGCGCCGCCTTCTTGAAGTCGAACGTCTTCTCGATGATCCGACGCGGGGGCTCGATCTTCTCGATCTTCTCGAGCTTCTTCACGCGGCTCTGGACCTGCGCCGCGTGGCTCGCGCGGGCCTTGAAACGATCGATGAACGCCTGCTCCTTCGCGAGCATCGCCTGCTGGCGTTCGTACTGGGCCTCGGCTTGCTTGGCGGCGATGGCGCGCTGCGCTTCGTAGAAGTCGTAGTCGCCGGAGTAGCTCTTGACGTCACCACCGTCGATCTCGACGATCTTCTTCACGACGCGGTTGAGGACGTCCTTGTCGTGGCACGTCATCAGCACGGCGCCGCGGTACGCGCGGAGGAAGCCCTCGAGCCAGATGATGGACTCGATGTCGAGATAGTTGGTGGGCTCGTCGAGCAGGAGCGCATCGGGCTGCGCGAGGAGGATCTGGGCAAGCGCGACGCGCATCTTCCAGCCGCCCGAGAGGGCGCCGACGTCACCGTCGACCTGCCCGGGCTCGAAGCCGAGGCCGGCGAGGATCGCGTGAGCGCGAGCTTCGAGATCGTAACCGCCCAGCTCCTGGAACCGCGCCTGCGCCTCGCTGAAGCGATCGACGGCCTCCGCGAAATCGGGGGCTTCGTGATCGTTCAGCTTGAGCTCCAGGGCCTTGAGCTCCTCGCCGAGAGCGCCGGCCTCGCCTGCGCCCGCGAGCGTCTCCGCGAGCACGCTGCGACCCTTGAGGTCACCGACGTCCTGCCGGAAGTAGCCGATGGTCATCCGCTTGGGACGATCCACGAGCCCGTCGTCCGGGTGCTCCTCGTCGGTGATCATGCGGAAGATCGTGCTCTTCCCGCAACCGTTGGCGCCGACCAGGCCGACCTTCTCGCCGTCGCCGACGAAGAAGGACGCGTCGACGAAGAGGAGCTGGCCACCGTACTGCTTGGAGACGTTCGAAAAGGAGATCATCGAAATCTGGAGCGGCTCTTAGCGTGGGCCAAAGGTTCTGTATAGTTCGACCGTAATGCTCGCCTTCGCCCTGCGTCGCGCCATCTGGGCGATCCCGACGCTCTTCGGGGTGAGCCTCGTGGTGTTCCTGCTCACGACGCTCCTGCCCGACCCGCCCCCCGCGGAGGCGGGAGCGGACGTCGACGCGCGGATGAAGGTCGACGATCTGCGGCGCGCGCGCTTCCTCGATCTCCCGCGCTTCGTCAACGTGTCCCCGCGCGACGTCGTCACGCGCATCGACGAGTTCGTGGCTCACATCGAGAAGAACGACGACAGCGCGCCGGTCTGCGAGCGACGCCTCGTGCAGATCGGCGGGGCCGGCCTGCCCTACCTCCTGCCGCGGCTGGACAACCTCGCGCCGGCTGCGCGCGGTCGCATCGCGCTCGCGCTGGCGCCGATCGCGCGACGGATGGGGATCGGCGAGGAGCGCGACCTCGCGGCGCCCGATCGCGCGGCGCTCTTCTGGGAGCGCTTCTGGGAGGATCGCTCGGTCGACTTCACCGAGCCCGCGGTGCGGCGCGAGGTCGACCGCCTGGTGAAGCGCGGCAGCGATCTGCGCGAGGAGGAGCTGCGCGTGGTCGACACGTTCGCCCTCCGGCAGCTGGTCGACGGCATGCGCGTGACCAAGGACAAGGAGGCGCTGATCCGCCTCACGCGGCTCGCCTCGCACGTCGCGGGCCGCGACGTCATGATCAAGAGCGAGGACGATGCGGGCCGCATGCGCGCGGTGATCGCCGACTGGCAATCGGGGTGGTACGTCCACGAGACCGACTACATCGGCCTCCAGGGCGGCGAGAAGATCACCGCCAGCATCGCGCAGACGCGCTACGCGAAGTGGGTGCTCGGCGCGGCCACCGGGCAGCTCGGGCTCTCGACGCGCGACGGCGAGCCGGTGTTCGACAAGCTGCTCTCGCGCGCGCCGGTGACGCTCGGGATGGCCTTGCTCGCGCTCG
>JBBQAH010000567.1:0-1753 GCA_038316145.1 Burkholderiales bacterium | reverse complement strand
AAAGTTGTTTTAGGATAAATACCACAACAACAGACAGGATGAAATTACTGAACAATTTCAGGAGTAGCGCCGGCGTTTCAAGCCGCACTGTATGGAGGCAGACCGTGCTAGCCACGAATGCCGCCAGCAGACAGGTTAGCCGAGCCGCCTGAATGGGGTTGAGGTAAATTTCCTCGAGGTAGGGCCGCAGTACCATGCGGTTCCAGTAGAAGATGGACGTATCACAGGCCAGATGGAATGACTTCTGAAAGGTGGAGAGGTCCTTGACGGCAGGAATGGCGCCCACCACGTAGGCCAAGTCATCGGTGGGCCACTTTCTCGTGGCCAGGCAAATGCCGAAGCACACCCGTAGTACAATCATACGCTCCTCCGTCAACGGGCCAGAAGCCACAGTTTGTTGCAGCACCTGATAAAGATATATTAGCGATTATTTAATTTTATAATTCGAAAACTACCTACCAATCAATCAATCAATCGACAAAACTACAATTAACACACTCATCCACTCAATCAATCAATCAAGCCTCAATCAATCAATGAAACAGCAAATAAATAAGTCCATGATCGCATCTATTAATTATTAGATTCCAACAATGTATTCGAAAAAGAAACTGGACAGTTTATAAGGCACAATTCCACTTAAAATTTTCCTGACAACCTTCAGAGCCGTCATAGAGTCCACATGCTCGGCCGAAGCAAAAGTCGCCCGTTTATCCGCGGTCAGTCGCTTCTCCAGCGTAAAACATGCCATTTGTATACGGGATAGCGTGAGCTGCCGCATGCGATCAGTAAGCTGGGACACGGCCAGCCCGAATCGGTTCACGCAACCGCGCAACACCATGAGTATCTCCAGCAAAGTGCCGAGATTTTGCAGGACAGCCCGACTGATGGGCTTCAACAGGACGGAATGATAGTGAAACGTCTGCATGATGTAATTTTGGACTTTTCGCGCCAGCTGCAGCCCAGAACGGAGAAAAGCGATGCTCTCCTCGGCAATGACCGGCTCCGACTCGGTGGCGAGCGTTTGCAGCTTCTCCACCCAGTCCATCGCGTCAGTGCGGTAGCCCTGCACGTCCTTGGGCATGCCTTGGATGCGGGCCATAAGAATACCCTCCTTGGCCGGCGGAAGGGCTTGCAGCTGCTTTTTGTCCACGTGTTTGACGCTGTCCGGGATGAGCTGAAGAACGGCGTCTGCGGGCGACAGGGAAACGTTCCGCCAGAGTGGCACCACTGGATGAAGACGGCATAAGTCGAGGAACACACGCAGAAGTTTCTTGTCCACGGCGCTCCGTGACAAAACCGTATGTAGGACCAAGAGGGCACCAGCTCCAACCACGCGGTATCCCGTTCTAGTTGGATCTTGCGTTGCCTCGATTTCTGTACCTGTAAAACACGATTTGAAAAAACCGCAAATAACTAATTAATCGATCAATCAATCAATCATTCAATCAATCGATCGATCGATCAATCAACCAATCAATCAATCAATTAATCAATCAATCAATCAATACGAGGGAGGCCGCCCCCGGATTGAAGTTTCTAGCGTCTTGAGCACCAAGCACTAGGTTTCGTTTTTCATTATTTTATAAGCTAATTTCGGCTCTGTCCCTGCGTTTTTATAGTAATCAAACTCCGCTTCATCAATCAAGCAATCAATCAATCATTCGATCAATCGAATAATTCATTAATCGCAATCAATCAATCAATCAATCACCCCACAAATTAATTTATGCCTGCTTAGTGCCTACCTGTT
>JBBQAH010000561.1:0-1789 GCA_038316145.1 Burkholderiales bacterium | reverse complement strand
CCTGATGTTAAATCACTGACGTTAACGGCCGTCGGAAGATCCAATATGAATTTTGAGGATTGCGGAGCCCGGATATTTGGAAGAAAATTTGCGTGCAGAAGCGTTCCCGTGATATCATGTTCCTGGCGAGAATCAGCTTTTAGGGCTCCACTGCCGTTCGATTCGTCCCCACAACAGCCAAGGGGAATTTGACGTTCTACGTGGACAGGGTTCTAAAGCTTTTTTTTGAGTAGGATAATTCGCCTTTTTTTTGTAGGGATGCAAGGTTTGTTTTCCGCCATCTTGATGGTGCCCAAGCGCGCAAAGCTGCTGCCACTTTCCAAAAGCTCGAATCCCTTAGCTAAAATTTTATTCCCACCAGGAATTGGCCAGATAATTCAACAAACTTATCGCCCATGGACTACGACATCGTATGCATTTTTAAGCAGTGACTTAGGAAGGGAAAGGTTCCTAACGTTGCTGGTTTGAATCGCCCAATGACGCAGGAGTGGTCATTAATTTCGAAAGATTTGTGTGTTACTACTCACCATTCCTGGCAATCTGGTTGATTCGTATGGTCGGGTGTGGTGATCTTCAGTAAGAGCATTTGAAATAAATTATTTCATGCGTTTGGTCAACGAATTTTTGTTTTTGAAAATCGGCTACAGATGGCGGAATCAAGCTCTGTAGCTATGTATAATGTTACATGATAATACTGTTATTTAAAAAAATATATATAATAAATCTACACTTTTATATATGTACTCTGCCGGATCAATAAATTTAACGTGTCCAGAAATCAGTACAAGGAATAATAGTCATCCGAATAATAGTCACACCACCCAGAAATCTTTCTATTTAAATTATAGTACCGGTACGGGTAATTGCCTAACGACACGGGACGTCTGCAATAATTTATCGCAATATTAAGCTAAAAAATCAGCGTAACAGGCAGGCAAAATTTTCGTTTTCATCAACGATTGCTGACATTACTCTGTAATTTTCAGTTCTAATCTGCACATCATAAATGGCGTTGACAGATTTTGACCGTAACAAAGTGACGCACTACAGACACGTGTCCTCAACGACTTTCAATGGAGTGGTGCATTCTTCAGAGGGAGCCTCCACTTCTTTAATCTGTAGGTAGTCGGTGTCGTATATAGACAGGTAGTGATCGGCGTCAGGCATGCTGGAAATGAAAGTGCTGAGCGTTCTCCTCAACTGCAGAAACGTTGGCCGAATGTCTGGCTGCAGACTCCAGCAAGACTGCATCATTTCATACCTTAGCAGGCAATCAAAACACGGAAATTTACGTCATGCCCATAAATTCTACCTTGGCATTTTTCCCGCTGAGCAACGCTAAAGGTATTTGTCTATTTTTGGTCTGACATCGTTGATAGAATCCGAGTCATTGGGATAGACGATTTCAGAACTTCCGATTCTACATTGTCTGGGCAAATCTCTCGGTTTATTGACCATAAATTTTTCAAAAAGTGCTTTATGGTTGTTCAGCGCTGAAGAATCAAGCGTCGATCAAAGAAAGAGATATCATTTTCCCATACGGTTTGGCGATTGTGAGCATCTTGGGGTATTATAGTATTGATTTGCTTCATGGGTTGTGAAAGGGTGGTTTTCAAAAATTCAAAGCTTGCCAATCGGGAAACTGATTTCTGAGATCCTCTGCAATATGCAAAACATTGTGAATATCTTGAAGACATTTAGATATGACAGAGAACAACATATTTTGGTTAAAAATCCAAACGGTCTTCATTTAGATAAATAAGTTCTGACATGGGAGAACCAAGCCGCA
>JBBQAH010000508.1:0-2179 GCA_038316145.1 Burkholderiales bacterium | reverse complement strand
CCGGCGCGTTGGAAAGCACGCTGGCGGCGCAAGCGCGCATCGCCCCCGGCCGCGCAGAACACCGCGACCAAGCCGTTCGCCTGCTGCTGGAACACCCCAGCACCGGCGCGCTGCGACACGACCAACCGACCGCCCCTTTTGCGGCGCGCCGCTTCGGCCCCCGATTCGTTCAATCCGGAGTGCTTGACCATGTACCTGACGCAATTGCTGCTGAACCCCGCGCACGCTGAGGCGCGACGCGATCTGGCCGATGCCTACCAGATGCACCGCAGCCTCAGCCGCGCCTTTGCCACCAGCGCCGACGCGCCGGTGCCGCGCTTCCTGTGGCGCCTGGAGCGTGAACGCACGCCCGGCGCTGGTAACACTGTGCTGCTGCAAGCCGGGCAGCCTGGCCACTGGCAATGCCTGGGGGCGGCACCCGGCTATCTGCTGGCACCCGCCACCAACAAACGGGTGGCGTTGGACCGCCTGGTCATCACCGGCCAGCGCTGCCGCTTCAGGCTCCGAGCCAACCCGGCCGTCAAACGCGCGGGCAAGCGCTGGGGCCTGCACGACGAAGCCACGCAACTGGCCTGGCTGCAACGGCAAGGCGAGCGGCTGGGGTTCGCCGTGCAGGGTGCTGATGTCTCGCAGCGCGAGCGGGTGCAGGTGCCGCAGCAGCGCAACGCCATGCGCATCACCGTGGACAGCGTGCTGTTCGACGGCCTGCTGGCAGTGCTTGACGCCGACTTGCTGCGCCCGGCGCTGCTGGCTGGCGTCGGCCCGGCCAAGGCGCTGGGGCTAGGCATGCTTTCATTGGCGCCTGCTTGACAGCCGATGTGGTCCAGCCTGGCGCTGTGATAGTTCGTGCGGCCTGCTGCTGATCCGCCCCATCGGCTAAGCTGCCGCAACGACCCGCGCCCTGATCGGAGCCCCCATGCACACGCTCACCGACGAAGACCTGCAACGCGCACCGGAGAAACTGCTGGCCGACGCCCGCCGCGGCGAGTTGTCCATGGTCACCGCCCAGGGTGTGCCGCTGATGCTGGCCGTGCCGCTGGTGAACGGTTCGCCATCTCAGGCCGCACTCGTCGACATCGCGGCGATGCTCTACGACCACGGCGAAATCAGTCTGGGCCGCGCTGCTCGAATCGCGGGCATGGCGTACAGCGACATGCTGGACGAGCTGGGGCGTCGCGACATCGCCACCATCCGGCTCGCGCCAGGTGAACTTGAGCGCGAGCTTGCCAACTTCGGCGGCTGATCCGGGCGGGCGCTCCGCGCTCGCGCCCGCCATCGTCGTCAGCGACGCGGGGCCTCTGATCGCCCTTGGACGGCTTGATCTGCTCCACCTGCTGAGAGCGCTGTTCTCTGCGGTCCATGTTCCGGACCAGGTCGCCACCGAGTGCCTGGCACGACCGGACAATCTCGACGCGCAGCGCATTCGCGCCATGCTGGACAGTGGCCAGTTGACCCGCAGCACAGCCACGCCGATCGATCTACCCGGCCTTGAACCAGGAGAATGCGCAGCAATCGGGCTGGCCCTGGCGCTGCGCACCGCGGTGTTGCTCGACGACGGCGCCGCTCGCATGCGGGCATCCGCACTGGGCATACGCGTGATGGGCACCCTCGGCGTGCTGGTCCTTGCGCGGCAGCAAGGGCTCGTCGGCCCGCTGGCACCCTGCATCGCGGCACTGCGCGCCAGCGGGCAACGGCTGAGCCATGGGGCGGTCGCGCAGGCCCTGGCGGCAGTCGGCGAGGTCGCCACTTGACCGGCCTGCTGCCCCCGCTCAAGCCCATCCCGATCAAAGAGCGGATATCGGTGGTGTTTGTCGAGCGCGGCGAGATCGACGTGCTCGACGGCGCTTTTGTGGTGGTGGACGCCACCGGTATCCGCACCCACATCCCCGTCGGCGGGGTGGCCTGCATCATGCTGGAGCCTGGCACGCGGCTGTCGCACCGCGCCGCCGCGCTGGCCGCGCGCGTCGGCACGCTGCTGGTGTGGGTGGGCGAGGCGGGGGTGCGGCTGTATTCGGCCGGCCAGCCCGGCGGCGCGCGCTCAGACCGGCTGCTTTATCAGGCCCGGCTGGCGCTGGACGAAAACTTGCGGTTGAAAGTGGTGCGCAAGATGTACGCCATCCGCTTTGGCGAAGAGCCACCGGCGCGCCGCAGCGTGGAGCAGTTGCGCGGTATCGAAGGC
>JBBQAH010000393.1:0-1697 GCA_038316145.1 Burkholderiales bacterium | reverse complement strand
AAAAAGTTTAGTCACATTAAAAACCCATCGATTTCGTTCGTTTCGTCATTATTTTTCGAAAATTGGCCTTGTCAAAAGTCGTTTCGTTAAAAATATTATTTTTTTGGTTTCGTTATCGTTCGTTTCGTCATTTTGTCTCAGTTATTTCTCTCATTTCGTCACGATTTTCATGACGATTTGCGTTCTTTAGTGTACACAGTTCAACTTACTTTGTTTGATCAGTTTGACTATTTTTGTGGAGTAGAATTTTAAATTCGCTGCTGGCGATCCGGCCAAATTGACACTGGGATTTACCGGCACAGTGTTTCTGAAATTAGTTACAAGCCGATACTTTTATCAATGAAATGTTGAAATTTCTACGGGGATAAATGTTGAAGTCCTCCCACCGGCAAAAAGTGATGAAAGTCCGGCCACGCGCAACTTGTTTTTCCAAACCATTCCGGTGTTGATGTCAATAAATTAAATTCCTCGTTTAAATGAAGTTTCAAATCAAAATCTGAAAAAACTCAAAGTCATGTTTTGGATTTTTGTATTTGTTCTTTTCAAAATCGAGATTTCAAACTTCGCCTCAACTTTCGAATTTTGCCTATACGACAATTTAGAAGAATTTCTGCCCGATTTAATAATGGAAAAGATAGAGTTATTCGCAATTAAAACGTTTCTTATGGCCGGACTTAATATTTTACCGCACATTTCAAGAGTAGAGACAGTTTTTTACCGTTTGCTTTCAGTGCCACTTTATAATAATAATACATGCTGAAGAATACGTAGGCGTTACAGAAAACAGGTATCCTTCTAAAAAAACATCGAACCTCCTATGCAATAATACAGATACACCCTCCTAATGTTATGTGCAAACGGTTACATGTTGCTTTTCACATTTCACGAATTATATACTTCATACTTACATAATGAGATGAATAATAACTTATTTTATTAATTGTTTTTCGGTGTTTGCACCGTGTACACATTTTAAAATACATTTTTTGATGTATGTATTAGTTAATGCGGTAAATGAGTTAGAAGTTTAATTATACTTCTTTAATAATTTCTTGATTTGAGATTTCCAGCGGTTCACTTGGCAATTCGAACGGTCCACTGCGTAGAATAATTTGCTGGAGGATGATCGCAAAGCTGTAAACGTCACCCCGCTGAAAGGATAAAACACACCGACTCAATGCGGAAAAATTTGATTTGGTCGATGATCATGTTAAAAAAGTGAAAAATGAAAACGAAAATATGTGAAAGGATAGATTCAATCATACCTGGGTGCCCTTGGCTGGCATCAATTGACGGAGCAACTCCGGCGCACGCCACATAAATCGCTGAAAGCTGAGGTTTTCGTTTTCCGGCACGGATGGATCGAAACTCTTGGGCGGCACCAGATCCGCGGGATTTCGGAAGAATGGTAGCCCGTAATCGGCAATCTTCAGGCTGAATCTCGAGTCAATCATGCACGAGTCGGAGGTCAAGTTGCCGTGCGATGAGATCGGGCTGGTGTGAATGGCAGTCATTCCCTTTGACCAAATAATTATAATATACCAAAAAAAAATTTCGTGATCACTACGGTACGCATACTTAGAAATGGTATGGTCGCGAAAAAATTACTTCAAAAGGTCATAAACGTTGTGAAAATGGTAGATGAGGTGATGATAACGCTTGCGTTGTATGAATAATTGATTGATTTGGCATGACAT
>JBBQAH010000159.1:0-6470 GCA_038316145.1 Burkholderiales bacterium | reverse complement strand
GCGTCGATATGGGTGCGGCGCAGGCGCTGGCCGACAAGGTCAAGGCCGGCGACGCGTTTGATTTGAACGACTACCTGTCGCAGATCACCCAGATGTCGAAGATGGGTGGCTTGTCGGGGCTGATGGACAAGCTGCCCAGCGCCATGACCGCCAAGGCCGGCAACGTCGACATGGACAAGGCAGAGCGCGACGTCAAGCGCATGGAAGGCATCCTGCGCTCGATGACCGCCAAGGAGCGCGCCCGCCCCACCTTGCTGATGGACGGCAAGTCCAAGGCCAGCCGCAAGCGCCGCATTGCCGCCGGTGCAGGCGTGCAGATTCAGGAAGTGAACCGCCTGCTCAACCAGTTCGAGCAGATGCAGGGCATGATGAAAAAGATGAAGGGCGGCGGCCTGATGAAGATGATGAAACGCATGGGCGGCATGAACGGCATGAAGGGCATGCTGGGCTGAGAGCCTGAGACCACGCGCAAGCCGCCGGAAGGCGGGTTGCCGTCAGCGCCGCCGGCCGGCCCACCAGGCCGCTGCCAGGCCAACCAGCACACAAGCCAGCGTGTCCGGTTCGGGCACTTCACGCGCAGCCCCATCGACGGCCACGGCGTGACGCAAACCGAACTCGCCCAGGCCGGCCGCGCCACCCGCATCGTCGCCCAACGCCGTCTGCAACCGGGCCAGCGGTGCGGCCACCCAGCGTGGCAGTCGTGCGCGTTCACCGCCGGCGCTCAGCACCGACACATTGCCGCACACATCGGGCACCATCACCGCCCGCCTGCGGCCTGCGGCGTCCACCACCTCGTACAGGTCGGCTTTTTCGATATGGCCGGGTGCAAAGTTGACGCGCGAGTTCAGGCACATCGTATGGCCGAAGCTCAGGCCCAGGCCCCGCGGGCTGAACTCGCGCCCGCCGCGGTCCGACCGGATCACCGCCGTGCTGATGCTGACCCGGTCCGTGGGCTGGCGCGCACGGATGCGGGCCGCGACCGGCGCCACCAGTTCGGCCGGCAAGCGGGCGGCCACCAGCGCTTGCTCCACCGTGCCCTGGTAGGGGTTGCGGCCGGGCTTGCCCCAGACGCAGTTCTGGCGCAGGCCCAGCGGCGGATCGGTCGCTGGCAGCGCCGCGGTTGCCGGGCTGGTCGCCGCGACCGGCTGCATCGGCTCGCCATCGAAGTGCTCGCCGGGCGCCAGGCGGTGCACCCCGCCGGGATGGGCCTGCCGATCAGCCGGCAAGGTGCCCAGCTGCAGCACCAGCAACGACGCGGCAACCGCCAAGCCCACACCGCCCAGCAAGGCCACAGCCGACCACACCCAGCGGCGCAGCCGCACCAGTCCCGCGCCACAGGCTGGACATTGCGCATGCTGATCGGTGGGGGAAGACACGGAGGCGGACAAAATTCCAGCAAGAGACAGCGGCCGCACGCCGGGTTGGCCGAAGCCAGAACCCAGGTTGGGCAGACGGGTCGGATCAGCGGCTTGAATCGGCGTGGCGAGATGCCCGCGCCGGATCTGGGTGCCAAACCTTGCTTTGGCTATCGGCCTGCGACGCCCATACCCAAGGCAATTCGTCACAGCCGCACCGACAAAGTGGCGTCAGCCCCAAAACCAGCGCCCGCGTTGGCGCGCTCAGGCGAAGATCGGGCATGCGCGACAGCGTCTCTGCCCCGTCCCCCACCCGCAGCGTTGCCTGTGCGGCCATGCTGTTGCTCGCCCTCAGCGTGCTCGGCCCAGCGGCAGTGGCGCAAGGCGGCAACGCGGGGCGGGTGGAGCCCGGCGCGGATTTCGCCCAGCAGGTGCTGGGCCTCATCAACGCCCAGCGCACTGCGCTGGGCTTGGCCGCATGGCAGCTCGATCCGGCCCTGACCGCCATCGCCAACGACCACAGCCGGGCCTTGGCCGCGCAGGGACGGCTAAGCCATGACGGGTTCGCCCAGCGGTTTGCGCGCGCTGATCGTGGCGCCTGCGTCGAGAACCTGGCCGCCGGCCAGCTGCGGCCCGAGGCGCTGGTGGCGGCGTGGCGGGCGTCGCCAACGCACCTGCGCAACCTGTTGGCGCCCGCGATGCACCACGCCGGCGTCGGCCAGTTCAACGGCTATGTCGCGTTGTTTGCCTGCGACTGACGGGCTCAGCGACCCGATCGCTGCCAAGTCAAGCCGTCAGGTCCTGTCCTCAGGCCAGCAGGGCCTGCGCAAACTCACGTGCGTTGAAGGTCTGCAAGTCCTCCAGCTTTTCACCCACGCCGATGAAGTAGACCGGCACCGGCCGCTCGCGCGCAATCGCGGCCAGCACGCCGCCCTTGGCGGTGCCGTCGAGCTTGGTGACGATCAGGCCGGTCAGGCCCAGCGCGTCGTCAAACGCCTTCACCTGGGACAAGGCGTTCTGGCCGGTATTGCCGTCCACCACCAGCAACACCTCGTGCGGCGCGCCGGCGTCGGCCTTGGCGATCACGCGCTTGATCTTGCGCAGTTCCTCCATCAGATGCAACTGGGTCGGCAGCCTGCCGGCGGTATCGGTGATCACCACGTCGCGCCGGCGCGCCTTGCCGGCGGTCACCGCATCAAAGGCCACGGCCGCCGGATCGGCACCCTCGTTGCTGACGATCTCGACACGGTTGCGGTCGGCCCAGACCGCCAACTGCTCGCGTGCCGCAGCACGAAAGGTGTCGGCCGCGGCCAGCAACACGGATTGCTCGGCGTCCGCCAGGTGCCGGGTCAGCTTGCCGATGCTGGTGGTCTTGCCGGCGCCGTTGACCCCGACCACCATCATCACGGTCGGCTGAAACTGGCCCATCACCAACTGCTTTTCCAGCGGTGCCAGCAACTCGGTCAAGGCATCGGCCAACAAGCCCTTGACCCGCGCCGGGTCGGCGGCCTTGCTGTCCTTGACGCGGCGCTTGAGGTCTTGCAGCAGGAACTCAGTGGCCCGCACGCCGGTATCGGCCATCAGAAGCGCGGCTTCCAGCTCCTCGTACAGCGTGTCGTCGATCTGGGTGCCGGTGAAAACCTGCGCAATGCTGCTGCCGGTCTTGCGCAGGCCGTTGCGCAGCTTGTCCAGCCAACCCTGCCGGCCGGCGGGCTGCATCGGCTGGCTCGGCGCGGGGGCCAGAACAGCAGGTGCCGTAGCAGCGATGGGCTGTGCGGCGGCGAGCCCGGCAACCACCACCGGTGCCGTGCGCGCCTGCGGCACGGGTTCGACAGCGCCGCCAGCGGGTTTGTCAGGCTGCCCGGCCTCCGCCGCATCCGGCGCTACCCCCCCTGTGCCCGCCAGCTTGCTGACCGCCGCTTTCCACCAGGGTTTGGCCGCAGCCGTTGACAGTGACGCCACCGCCATGTCCGCAGGGGGCTGCGGCGACACCGGCACAGGCAGCGCCCGCGTGTCGAGGACGAACACGGGGGCCGGGGTTGCCGCCGATTCGACCGCGCCCTCCGGGGCCAACGGCGTGACCGCAGGCCTGCGGTCCGGATCGACCGAGGGCGCCGGCACGGGCGTCGGCGCCTCGGTTTTCTTCTTGAAGAAACTGAACATTTTTCCTGTCGCATGGACGCGGCCATTCGGGCCCGCAAAAGTTGCCGCTACAATCCTGGGCTCAATGGCGCTTTAGCTCAGCCGGTTAGAGCGACGGAATCATAATCCGCAGGTCCGGGGTTCGAATCCCTGAAGCGCCACCAATTCAGCTGTACCCCTTCAGCAGTACCAAGACAACGGCCCGGGCAGTGCGTCCCGGGCCTTTCTCTTGGTGATTGTCACAGCCCCTGGATCCACACCATGATTCGCTGTGTTTTTGCCGCCGCGCTGAGCACGGCGCTGGTCTGGCCAGCTGCCGCGCAAACCACCCGCCCGTTCCCACCAACGGCCTTGCGGGGCGCGTTGCAGATCACGCAGCCGCCCGACGCGCTGCTCAACGGCCAGCCGGCACGCCTGTCGCCCGGCGCCCGCATCCGCGGTGCCAACAACATGCTGCAGACATCGGCGGCCTGGGTCGGTCAGCTCATGCTCGTGCACTACACGCTGGACCCGAGCGGCCTGGTGCATGACGTCTGGGTGTTGACGCCCGACGAAGCCGCCCGCAAACCCTGGCCGGGCAGCGCCGCCGAGGCACAGCGCTGGGAGTTCAACCCCGCAGCCCAGACCTGGACCCGGCGCTGAACGGCGCGCACCGGTCCGCAGACACGAGCCTCCCATGACGAAAAAAGTCTACATCCGCAGCTTCGGCTGCCAGATGAACGCCTACGACGCCGACAAGATGGCCGACGTGATGCGCGCCGCCGAGGGCTACGAGCCCACCAGCGACCCGGAGCAGGCCGACCTGATCCTGTTCAACACCTGCTCGGTGCGCGAGAAGGCGCAGGAGAAAGTGTTTTCCGACCTCGGCCGTGTCAAGCACCTCAAGGCCAAGGGCGTGCTGATCGGCGTGGGCGGCTGTGTCGCCAGCCAGGAGGGCGCGGCCATCATCGACCGTGCGCCCTATGTGGACGTGGTGTTCGGCCCGCAAACGCTGCACCGCCTGCCCCAGTTGCTGGCCCAGCGCCAGGCGCAAGGGCGGGCCCAGGTGGACATCAGCTTCCCCGAGATCGAGAAGTTCGACCACCTGCCGCCCGCCAAGACAGACGGCGCATCGGCCTTTGTCTCGATCATGGAGGGCTGCTCCAAGTACTGCTCGTACTGCGTCGTGCCCTACACCCGCGGCGAGGAGGTGCACCGGCCGTTCGACGACGTGCTGACCGAGGTCGCCGGCCTGGCCGACCAGGGCGTCAAGGAAGTGACGTTGCTGGGCCAGAATGTCAATGCCTACCGAGGCCGCATGGGCGACAGCGCGGACATTGCCGACTTTGCGCTGCTGCTGGAGTACGTGCACGAGATCCCCGGCATAGCGCGCATCCGCTACACCACCAGCCACCCGAACGAGTTCACCCAGCGCCTGGTCGAAGCCCATGGCCAGTTGCCCAAGCTGGTGCGCCACCTGCACTTGCCGGTGCAACACGGCTCGGACCGCATCCTGATGGCGATGAAACGCGGCTACACCGTGCTGGAGTACAAGAGCACGATCCGCAAGTTGCGCGCGGTGCGGCCCGACATCAGCCTGTCGACCGACTTCATCGTCGGCTTCCCCGGCGAGACCGAGGACGACCACCAGCGCACGCTCAAGCTGATCGAGGACATCGGCTTCGACGCCAGCTTCAGTTTTGTGTTCAGCCCACGCCCCGGCACGCCGGCTGCAGCGCTGCACGACGACACGCCGCAAGAACTCAAGCTGAAGCGTCTGCAACAACTGCAAGCGCTGATCGAGCGCAACGTGCAGCGCATCAGTACCAGCCGGGTCGGCACGGTGCAGCGCATCCTGGTCGAAGGCCCCAGTCGCAAAAACGCGGCCGAGTTGATGGGCCGCACCGAGTGCAACCGCATCGTCAACTTCGATGGCGGCCCGCTGGCGGCCCGGCTGGTCGGTCAG
This sequence comes from Burkholderiales bacterium, assembly GCA_038316145.1. Taxonomy (GTDB): domain Bacteria; phylum Pseudomonadota; class Gammaproteobacteria; order Burkholderiales; family Burkholderiaceae_C; genus Pseudaquabacterium. The sequence continues at coordinate 1,028 of JBBQAH010000159.1, read as the reverse complement.
ATGACAGACGTGACCATCACCCAGGCGCTGCCCCATTCGCTGCGCGGCGCGGTGCTGACGCAAGAGCAGGCGCTGGCGGTCTGACGGTCCGGCGGTCTGACGGGCGGCAGACCGGTTCAGCCGATCGATCGGCTCAGCTGGCCAGCCAACCCCGCCACCACAGCACCAGCGCGGCGGCCAGCACCAGCGCGGCGTAGGTGGCCATCCGGCCGTCCCGACCCGTCAGCATCAAACCCATCAGCACCACCAGCGCGCAGGCGGCAAAAGTCCACAACGCCAGGCCACGCCAGCGCACGGCCCGCAGCTCCTGCCGCCACAGCAGCTTGGCCAGGCTGGGTGCCAGCAGCGCCATGCCCAGCGGCGGGCCGAACAGGTTGCTCAGGTGCCAAAACGCGTCAACAGGGCCCATGGGCAGGTGGTCAGCGCCAGTTCGGCGTCACAGTTGACCCAGGTCAAGTCCAGGGCCGGGCAAAGGGAATGGTGCGTCATGCTCAACAAGATGCAAATTCTATAATCCGCCCATGAGTGTGTTCACCCTGGGCCTGAACCACACGACCGCGCCGCTGGACATGCGTGGTCGCTTTGCGTTTCCGCCCGAACAACTCTCGCCCGCGTTGCGCGGCTTCCGCGAGCGCCTGATGCGCGCCTTGCCCGAGGCAGCGTTGCTGTCCACCTGCAACCGCACCGAGTTGTACGTGGCGGCCGAGCCGGCCCAGGTCACCGCGCTGATCAGCCCGGCGATCGACTGGCTGGCGGCCCAGGGCGGCATCACCGGTGGGCAGTTGCGCCAGCACACCTATGTGCTGGAGCACCAGCACGCCGCGCGCCACGCGTTTCGGGTCGCCTCCGGGCTGGATTCGATGGTGCTGGGCGAGCCCCAGATCCTGGGCCAGATGAAGCAGGCGGTGCGCGAGGCCGATGCCGCCGGCACGCTGGGCACCACGCTGCACCAGCTGTTCCAGCGCTCGTTTTCAGTCGCCAAGGATGTGCGCACCTCGACCGAGATCGGCGCGCATTCGATCAGCATG
>JBBQAH010000228.1:0-2812 GCA_038316145.1 Burkholderiales bacterium | reverse complement strand
GGACCGGTACCACAGCTGCTCCCGGGCGTTCTGCCAGCGCTGCAGCGCCTGGGCCAACGGGGCCGGCAGGGCGGCCAGGCGGGCTGCATCGTCGACACCGAGCAGGTTTTCGATGCGCAGCGCCTCGTCCTGCGTCCGGTGCAAGGTCTGCTCGAAGGCGTGGCCGTCGTCGGCCGGTGGCTGGGCGGCCAGCAAGGCCACGCGTTGCGACAACATGCCCTGTGCGCCGGCCAGATTGATCAGCTCGGCGTCCACGGCGCGCCGCTGCTCGCCTTGCCAGGCCGTGCCAGCGGCCGCGGCCAGCAGCACCGCAATGGCCAGCAGCGCGCCGTGCATGGCCCAGCGCAGGCGCTGGTGGGCTGAGAGCCTGAGAGTCTTTCGTTCATGCCCGCTCATCACGCCCAAAAAACGCCCAGTCGTCGTTGCAAATGCTCGCCATAGCCCGCTATGGCTGCGCTTTGCGCCTAGACCGGACGCCTTTCGAGCGCGCTGCTCGGTCGCGCCCGAAAAACTCTCAGGCTCTGAGGCGCCTGCCGCTGCCCGCTGCGGCGTGGCGTCCGGTGGCGCCCGTTCTGGCTGTGCGGTGTTCACGCGGTGGCTTCGGAGTGGGTCGGTGTCATCCGTTGTTTTCGGCGCGACGGGCCCGGGGTTGAGCCTTGTGCAACGGCGCCGTGCCGAAGCGTGCTGCCAATCAGCGCCGCGGACCGGCCCCGCGGACCGGCCCAGCGGGGCAATCCCTGGCGCCTCAGGCCGGCTGGGCGCCCCGTGCGACGTTGTGTTTCCAGGCGGCCGAGACCGGCTTGCTGCTGCGCATCGCGCCACTGCCCTCGCGCCGGTAGGCACCGCAGCCGATGAACTCGTTGTGGCCCAGCGGCAGGACGTACGACTCCTTGGGCGTCACGACCTTGGTGCCGGGGCTGATGACGTCGTACTGGATCCAGCCACCGCCCCCATCGGCCGCGCCCCAGGCGCGCTCCAGAAAGGACACCGGCTCCAGCCCGGGGATGGCACCGGCGGGCTCGCCCACCAGCTCGGGCCGCGAGCCGAAGGCGGTGATCATGCCGTTGCGGTCGAACACGAAGATGTAGAGGTCGCGGTCCAGAAAAGCGCCGCCGGTGGTGTGGAAGTCGGCAAATGCCTGCTCGCGGCCGGCCTGGCCCAGGTGCGCCATGGCTTTTGTCACCAGCGCATGCGCCTCGTCGGCCGAGGCCTGGCGCAGCCGCATCGACACCACCGCGTTGCGCAGCGTGTCGGCGCGCGCGACCAGGGTGCTGGACGCACTGGCCGACATCTCCACCAGCGCGGCGTTTTCGCGGGTGATCTTGTCCAGGTTGCCGACGCTCTCGCTCACCTCGCCCAGGCCGGCGCTTTGCTGGGTGCTGGCAGTGGAGATCGAACGCAGCCGGCCCGACACCTCGCGCACTCCCCCGACGATGGTGTCGAGCGATTCGCTGACCCGGCGCAGCTTGACCGCCGAGCTGTCGACCTGTGCCGAGGCATTGCCGATCAGGCTGCGGATCTCGTCGGCCGACTCGGCGCAGCGCTGCGCCAGTTGGCGCACCTCGGCGGCGACCACCGCAAAGCCCTTTCCGGCCTCGCCGGCGCGTGCCGCCTCGACCGCGGCATTGAGCGACAGCATGCTGGTCTGGAAGGCCACGTCGTCGATCACCGCCACCACCTCGGCCACCCGGCGCGAGGCGTCCTGCATCTGCGTCATCGCATCCACCGTCTCGGCCATCGCGCCGTGGCCCTGTTCGGCCTGCTGGAACAGGCCCTCGGTCAGCTCGTCCAGCTCGCGTGCGGCCAGCGCGTTCTGCGCCACCGCCACGCTGAGCTGGCCGATCGCATCGACCGAGTTGCGCAGGCTGCCGGCCTGTTCGTCGGTGCGCTCGGACAGCTTCTGGCTGCCGTCGGCCACCTGGGTGCCGGCCAGGTTGACCAGCGCCGCGCTGCTGCGGATCTCGGCCACCAGGCCCGACAGGTGGGCGCAGGTGGTGTCCACCGTGTTGCCGATGGCGGCCAGCTCGTCGCGGCCGCGCACCACCGTGCGGTGCGCCAGGTCGCCGTGCGCCATGGCATCGGTGCCGCGCCGCAGCGCCCGTATCGACGCCTGAAAGGTGACGTAGAACGACACCAGCAGGTAGGCCAGCAACAGCAGGCCCGCGCCGCAAACCGCGGCCGCCAGTGCGATCTTGCGGTCGATGTCGGCAAGGCGGTTGGCGATCTGCTGGTGCAGCTCGGTCGCAGCCTCTTGGTGCAGGCCACGCAACTGGTCGATCGCCACGGAGGCCGCGTCGAAAAACACCGCGCCGGCTGATGTCGGCTTGTCGGCGACAAAGCTGGTGCCCAGCACGGCGCTGTAGCGCTGCAGCGCCATGCGGGCGGCAGTCCAGCTGTTCAGTGGCTGGCCCCCGGCGCGACCGTAGGCCGCCAGCTTGCTGCCCAGGTCGAGCACGCTGCGGTCGATCAGGCCGGCGTGACCCAGCAGCGCGGCCTGCTCGGCGACGGTGATGGCGACCGGCGCTGCAGGGCTGTCGGTGGCCGTGGCCGTGGCCGAGGGGTTGCCGACGCCGCCGTCTGCCCCTGCCCCTGCCGCGCCGGTGCGTGCGCTGCGCACCAGCAGGCCGGCCCCCTGCCCGCGGGACTGCGCCACCGACTCCATCGCCGGGTACAGGGTGTTGATCAGCACGTCCATCAGGTAGTAGGAGCGGGCTTCCGGGTCCAGCACCAGGCCGGAGCGGTCACCGTTGAGCAACGCCAGCTGGCGCAAGCCTTCCACCGCTTGCGAGTGGGCGGCAAACGCGCCCGCCGG
>JBBQAH010000251.1:0-1520 GCA_038316145.1 Burkholderiales bacterium | reverse complement strand
CCGAGAACCTGCGCGACAAGGCCAAGAGCGTCGTCTCGTGACGAAGGGCGACGACGAGTCCGCCGATGCCCCCGGCGGGATGGAGGCCATCGACCCGGAGCCCATCACGGACTCAGAGGATCCCGGTGGCATGAGCGGCATCCCCGACACCGATCCGGACAACGGTGACGGGCACGGGGAGAAGGACTGAGGCGAGGACGTACGGACTGCTGCAGATCCGGCTGCTCGTCGAGCTGACGCTCGCCGCATACGGCGCGTAGAACCTCCTCGGGTGGTTCGGCGGCGGGGGTCCGCGTGGCACTGCGGCGGGCTTCGGGCGGGGCGCGGGCACCGCAGCGGTGGCGGTCGTCGCGGCCATCGTCACGCTCAGCGTCCCCAGGAGCCATACGCTGCGGGGACGCACGGCGACCGCAAGCCGCTGATCGACCGGCGGCGGAGCGGCCGCGCCCTGGGTCGCCGCAACGCCGCGCCGGCCTCCTCACCGATGCGACCGATCCCGCTCATTGCCGCCGTCGTCCTCCTCGTCGTCCTCACGTTGCGGAGGCGCACGCTCGCGCGCACGACGGGCGCTGCGGGCATCCTCGCGGCCGTCGCGCTGATTGCCTACGGCCTCGAGGCCTTCACGCTCCCGAGCGTCAACGACGCGCTCACGAGCCTCGCGCCCGCGCTCGGCAACTGGACGTATCCGCTCGTCGGCGTGCTCGCCTACCTGGAGGCCGCGGCGTTCGCCGGGCTGCTCGTTCCGGGCGAGCTGACGGTCGTGCTCGGCGGCGCCGTCGCGCGCTCCGGCGACGTCTCGATCGTCACGCTCTTCTTCATCGTCTGGATCGCGGCCTGCGCCGGCGATACGACCGGCTACCTGTTCGGCCGCAAGCTCGGGCGGAACTTCCTGTTCCGGCATGGGCCGCGCTTCCAGATCACGCCGTACGTGATCGCGCGGGTTGAGAGCATCTTCGACGCGCACGGCGGCAAGGCGATCATCCTCGGCCGCTTCATCGGCGTCGCACGTGCGATCACGCCCTTCCTGGCCGGGACGTCTCACATCCCGCTGCGCCGCTTCCTGATGTTCGACATCCCGGGTGCTGGAGCCTGGGCCGCGTGCTTCCTCGGCGTGGGCTACATCGTGGCCGAGAGCGCCAGCCGTGCCGCCGCGCTGTCGCATGCGATCGGCCTCATCATCGGCATCGCCGCGGTGGCCGGCGCGCTCGCCATCGGCGTGCTCCAGCTGCACCGCACGGCGCCTCGAGGAACGCGCATCCGCGTCGCCCTCGACTGGATCCGCGCCGCGCTGATTCCCGAGAAGCCCGAGGGCGACGCCGAGAGCTCCTGAGTCCGTCGAGCACCGTCACCTCGAGCGGGAAATGCGCTGCTCCTCAAGCCGCTCGCCCAAATGACCGATGCCACGAGGATGGAGGCACACCCTCCGCTCCGGACCAGCCGCAGGTGGCCCAGCGATGGATGATCAGCTCCTACACCCCTCGCGGATTCTCGTGGTCGATGACCAGGAGGCGAATGCCCTG
>JBBQAH010000208.1:0-4015 GCA_038316145.1 Burkholderiales bacterium | reverse complement strand
CCCGGGCAGATCGCGTCGATGCGCTTGATGCCTTGTGCGGCCAGCTTTTTCACCGTGGGCTCGGTGTAGGGCTCCAGCCACTTGGCGCGGCCCAGCCGGCTTTGAAAGGTGACGACGTAGCCCTCCTTGGCCAGCCCCAGCGCCTCGGCCAGCAGGCGCGCGGTTTTGTGGCATTCGCAGTGGTACGGGTCGCCCAGTGCCAGGCTGCGCGCAGGCACGCCGTGAAAGCTCATCACCAGCTTGTCACCACGGGGCTGGCGGGCCCAGTGCGCCCGCACGCTGGCTGCCAGCGCGGCGATGTAGCCGGGATCGTCGTGGTAGTGGTTGATGAAGCGCAGCTCGGGCACACGGCGTTTGCCCGCCGCCCAGGCGGCCACCGCGTCGATGGTGCTGGCGGTGGTGGCCGCGGCGTACTGCGGGTACATCGGCAGCACCAGCACGCGGGTGGCACCTTCGGCCTGCAGCGCGTCCAGCGTCTTGTCGATCGCCGGCTTACCGTAACGCATGGCCGGGCGCACGATCAGCCCGGCGTGGCCGCGGGCTTGCAATTCGGCTTGCAGGCATTCGGCCTGGCGCTGGGTCCAGTGCAGCAGCGGTGAGCCGGCGGCTGTCCAGATCGCCGCGTACTTGGCGGCCGATTTGGCCGGCCGGGTGCGCAGGATCACGCCGTGCAGGATCAACCACCACAGCGGCCGGGGGATTTCCACCACCCGCGGATCCCACAGAAACTGCGCCAGGTAGCGGCGCAGCGCGGCTGCGGTGGGCGCGGCGGGCGTGCCCAGGTTGACCAGCAGCACGGCGGTGCGTTCGCCGCTGCCGTGGCGGTAAGCGGGTTCAGGTGCGAATTTCATCGCGGTCAATTGTCGGCGATGTGCTGGCGCTGGGCCGGCGGCGGTGGGGCAATTGCGTGGCTTCAGCCCTGAGGCCAGCCGTCAAGGCCGGTGCGGCACCGTGTCGACGAAGGACAGCAGCTCGAAGCGCACGCTGGGCGCGGTGGGATCGCTGGGGGATCCGCCCAGACCGATCCAGCCCGAGCCGTGCAGCGTGCAGTGGCCGCGCCGCAGGCTGACCACTTCAGCCGCGTCGCCAAAGCGCACGTAGGTGCCGTTGTAGCTGAGGTCGGTGAGCTGGAACGAGCCGCCGTGCCAGTCCAGCCGCGCATGCGACCGCGATACCCGGCTGTCGTCGACCCGGAAGTTGGCCTGCGGGCTGCGCCCCATCACTACCGGCATGTGCTCGCCGTCGAAGACCTCGTTGACATCCAGCCAGACCAGCCGCACCGCCTCGGGCTCCAGTGTGTGCGGCACGCCGCCAAACTGGGTGGCCGGCAGGTCAATGCCGCGGCGCCCGCCCATCACATGCACCTGTACCGGCTCGGCCCGGCCGCGCAGGTGCATCCAGTCGAGCGAGCGAAAGCGCGGCCGCAACTCATCGGCCAGGCCGGACAGCACCTCGCCGGTGATCAGGGTTTCGTTGTCGCTGGCATGGTCGATCAAGCGGGCCGCCACGTTGACGGCGTCGCCAAAGCAGTCACCGCCCATCTCCACCACCTCGCCGCGGGCCAGTGCGACTTGCAGGCGCAGGCCCCGCAGGCCGGCCGATGCACCCCGCTCACGGCCCCGGATGACCAGCAGCTCAAGCTCCTCGTGCATTTTTTGCGCGGACAGAAAGCCTTCGGCCGGTGTGTTGAACACCGCCATCAGACCATCACCCAATGTCTTGACCAGATCACCGCCGCAGGCCGGGACGGCGCGCGACAGGGCGGTGACCGTGTGCGTCACTACCGACGTGGCCTCGGCATTGCCCAGGGTCTCGTAGAGGGCTGTGCTGCCCCGCAGGTCAGCAAACAGCACGGTGCGCTCAGCGATGCGCGTCATGCCAGGCAGTTTAATCGTGAATTTGTGACGGTTCGGCTGGCGGGCCCGGTCCGGGCGCGTGGCCGCGTCCGGTTCAGCCCCGGCCGGCGGGATTGGCGCCCTGGGGGTTCTTGAGTTCTTTGGTCAGCGCAACCAACTCGTTGCGGCGCGCGATGGCGACCTCCGACAACTCGCCCGACTCGATCAGCCAGTCCAGTTCGTCCGCGACGGCGAACTGGCGCAGCCGGCGCAAGACCGCTTCTACCAGTTGGGCCGGCGCCTCGTCGTCGTCAACCTCATGGAAGCCGGCCAGCCGGTCCAGCAGCGGGCGCAGGGTGCTGGGGGCGTCGTGCTCGTCCGCGTCGGCCTGGCCGGGCAGCTGGCGCATCTCGTCGATCAGTGCGGTCATGGTGATGGTGCCCTGCTCGTGCAGCACCCGCTCCAGCGCGGCAAAAAACTCGCTGTAGGGCGCTGGCTGGGCGATCAGGAACTCATGCGATTCACCGGACAGCTCCAGCCAGACCGCCGCATGACGGGCCAGCAGCCAGGCGGTGCGGTCCAGCAGCGAGGCGGTGCGCGGCGGGGTGGCACGGTGACCCGGCATCGGGTTGAAGCGGTTGCGCTCGGGCTTGCGCCAGTGGCTATCGCCTCGCCCGCCGTCGTCCGCCTTGCGCCAGGCGCCGCTGTCGGTCTTGCGCCAGCCGCCGGGGCCGGGCCGCTGGTCGGGCGGCGTGCCGTCGTCGGGATAGGACGCCCCGGCCTGGGCGCGCGGGCCGGCCGGCGCGCCCTGCCGGTCATCGGCCGTGGCGTGACCGGCGGTGCCCGCCGCACGCGCCGCACGGGGCCGGCTGGCTGCGCGGCGGGCCCCATGGGCCAGCAGGGCCTCAGCGCCGATGCCGCCGAGCTTGGCCAGCGCCAGCACCACTTGCTCGCGCAGCAGGCCCTCGGGCAGCAGATCGACCAGCGGACCGGCCTGCGACAGCATACGCGAGCGACCCTCGGCGGTGGCCAGGTCGCAGTCGGCGCCGGCCTGCGTGATCAGCTGGGCTGAAAGCGGCACCGCCTGGCCCACCGCGCGCTCGAAGGCCTCGGGCCCCAACGCGCGGATGTAGGAGTCCGGGTCGTGTTCGGTGGGCAAAAACAGGAATCGGATGCTGCGCAGGTCGCTGGCGTGCGGCAGGGCGGCCTCCAGCGCCCGGCCGGCGGCGCGCCGGCCGGCGGCGTCGCCGTCGAAGCTGAACACCACCGATTCGGTGAAGCGGAACAATTTGCCCATGTGCTCGGCGGTGCAGGCGGTGCCCAGCGTGGCCACCGCGTTGGGGTAGCCCCATTGGGCCAGCGCCACCACGTCCATGTAGCCCTCGACCACCAGCGCGTAGCCCTTGGCACGCAGCCCCTGCCGCGCCTCGAACAGGCCGTACAGCTCCTGGCCCTTGTGGAACACCGGCGTCTCGGGTGAGTTGAGGTACTTGGGCTCACCCACGTCCAGCACCCGGCCGCCGAAGCCGATGACCTCGCCGCGCACCGACCGGATCGGGAACATGATGCGGTCGCGGAAGCGGTCGTAGCGTTTTTGCTCTTCGCCGGGTTTGTCGCCATCCCCACCGCTGGTGATCACCAGGCCGGACTCGGCCAGCAGCGGGTCGTCATAGCGCGGAAACACCCCCGCCAGCGTGCGCCAGCCCTCGGGCGCATAGCCGATGCCGAAGCGTGCTGCCACCGCGCCGGTCAGGCCGCGTTGCTTGAGGTAGGCCACCGCCCGCGGGCTGGCCTTGAGCGCTGCGCGGTAGTGCTCGCCGGCCTTGGCCAGCACGTCGCTGAGGGTGGCGCGCTGGGCTTTTTCAGCCTCGGCGCGGGCGCGGTCTTCGGGGCTGTCCTCGCGCTCGGGCACTTTCAGGCCGACCTGCTGGGCCAGGTCGCGCACCGCGTCCATGAAGGACAGGCCGCTGTACTCGGTCAGGAAGCGGATCGCGTCACCGTGCACGCCACAACCGAAGCAGTGGTAGGTCTGGCGCGACGGGCTGACGATGAAGCTGGGCGATTTTTCGCCGTGGAACGGGCACAGGCCCTTGTGGTTGATGCCGGCTTTTTTGAGCTCGACATGGCGGCCTACCACCTCGACAACGTCGACGCGAGACAGCAGATCGGGGATGAAACCT
>JBBQAH010000379.1:0-2302 GCA_038316145.1 Burkholderiales bacterium | reverse complement strand
GAAGTGGATTTCAATAAAAGCAGACAGTAATCCTGGTACACGCAACGGCCCCGGCTCGGCTTAGGCTCGCCGGGAGATGTTGCTGGGATGAAAATATTATTTTTGCAATTAATTGCTATTTTATCCGTTGATTAAGTATGGAACGATATAATTGAACATTTTGATAAAGAAAATGAGTTTGACTTTAAGTTATGTTTCAATTTCTGTAAAAAACTTAATAAAATAAACAATCTATTACAATCTGTATTATCAACCAAAAAAAACAATTAAAATGAACGAAGCATTTGATAGCGCTACTATATTGAAATGGCTAGACGAACAACCAAATGAAATCCTAGATAGCTTGAACTTTGTCCTGGTAAAAATGAGTAAAAATGGTACGGTTGTGTTCTACAACAAAGCAGAAGAATTGATTACAGGTGTAAAAAGTGAAAATACAATTGGCAAACATTTTTTTACACAAGTTGCACCTTGCACCAATAATTTTTTAGTTGCAGAAAAGTTTAATAATACCTATCTGGATGAGCAGGTACAATATATTTTCACCTACATTACCGAGCCAATTCCTGTGCAACTAAGGCTATTAAGAGGTGAGGGAGACAATCAATATATGCTTGTTAAAACATTGTAATCTTGAATACTTTAGCACCTGCGGAACAAATTCAAAAAATGCTAGCCATCATCCATCAAATCCCATTAGGATTGATAGAAACGGATATAGTGGGTAACGTTAAGCAAATAAATGCAAAGGGAGTACAACTTTTACTCCCCCTTTTTTTGGAAGCAAAGCTTGCCCCAACCAATTTATTAAATCTATTGAAACTTATTTCTCCGGATTTAGTTGCAAAGATGGAAGCCAGTACAGCAGCAACTGGCAGCATCATCAACCAGGAACGTTACAGCATAAATCGGCAAGATGAAGGTAAAGAGGTTCATTACCTCTTTTCTGTAAATAAATTATCGTCAGAAAGTTATATGTACACCTTTGATGATATTACAGAAATGTATAAAAACGAACAGGTAATGAGCCAGGCTTTGCAAGATAAAGCCGTGGAACAAAGTAAGTTTGAAATAGCATCTGGTGTATTGCATGATATTGGAAATGCTGTTGTTGGATTTGGTTCTTACGTTACCAAAATTAAAAGAAATATAGAACAAAGTGATACAGGCACACTTAATAATTTGAAGCATTTTATTTACAAACAAAAATCAGCTATTGGCAATGCGATTGGAGAAGCTAAGGCTAATGCCTTACTAGATTTATTGGATGGAGTAATCTCCAACATGGAACAGGAAAAAATTGATATAAAGAAATCAATTGGTGAACAATTAAATATTATATCTCATATACATGAAATTCTAAACATTCAAAGACAGTATGTAAAGGGCCAGAGTTCTGATAGGTTACCCGTAAATTTAAGATCAATCATCAATGATTCAACAGCAATGCTTTTGGCATCCTTTGATAAAAAGGGCGTTCAAATTACATCGGATATTCCAATTAAGGTACCTGCAATAAAAGGCGATAGAACAAAATTGATGCAGGTCATTTTAAATCTGTTGAAAAATGCTGTAGAGGCTGTTTTCGTGGCAAATGTACCTGACAAATCAGTTCACATAGAGCTATTGGTGAATCCTAAGTCAATTGATATAATCATCACAGATAATGGGCTTGGTTTTGAAGGAATAAATGGCGATCACTTTTTTGGAAAGGGAGTAACATCAAAATCTGAGGGAACAGGATTAGGCCTAGGGAACTGTAAAAGCATCATAGAAAGTCACAATGGCACTATACATTTAAAAAGCAAAGGAGTTGGTTTAGGTGCTACTGTAACCGTATCATTTAATATATAAAAAAATCAATATTAGCAGAAATATAAATGCAATGACGAAAGAAAAAATAAATACCAGAGTTTTGATAATTGATGACGAAGAGTTGGTCAGAGATAATATAGAAGAAATTCTTGTACCAAAGAAGTATGAAAGAAATGAAACCATTTTCAACGCCAGCAGTATTTTATTTGATGAAGAAGAGGAGGAGATTTTAACTCCTGCAAAAAGCGAAATACCTGAGTTTATGGTTGATAAAGCAATCAATGGAATGGAAGGATTTGAAAAAGTAAAATTATCAATTGAAGAACAAAGTCCCTATGCATTAATCTTTCTGGATATGAGAATGCCAGGATGGGATGGTCTGGAAACAGCCATTAGAATAAAAGAAATTGACCCCAAAGTAGAGATTATAATAGTCACTGCATTTAGTGATAAATCAATTGAGGATATTGTATCCAAAGCTGGACAA
>JBBQAH010000368.1:0-1511 GCA_038316145.1 Burkholderiales bacterium | reverse complement strand
GAAGATAAACATATTACGTAATCATAGCCGGGGAGGGGTTCTTTGGCCGTTTGCTTACGCTAATGTTATAGGGTCCAGTTGATTGATTGATTGTTGATTACGATGGGGGTGGGGGGTCTAAAGAATCTCGGTTTTCTGATTACGTAATATGTTTATCTTCCCTAATTAGAGCAAAACTTGACCTTTTTTTTCATCATCGTTAAACTAAATCGAAAGAGCAATTGTATGTGATCACTTCCGTACCTGTTGAATTGACTGTATTGAGCTGTGTTTTCAAGCCAGCAAGGGCGTCTATCACATTCGGCGCTGGATCCTGGGCGTCTGCTGTCCATCTCACCAACTACAATAAATCAAGACATAATTTGTATGTATAGAATTAATTCATGATAAGTATTAAACAAATTGCACAAGTTACAAGTTTGTTACATTACTGTACTATACAGTGTATAGTAGACGGGTTCTGTAGAATATAACCTCGTAATACTATCCGCATGTCCGACTGATGCGCTTATTTTCGTAATTGGAATTCGTATAATTTTTTAGTGATTTCAGTTTTAGTTTTTGCTTGAAGCAAATGTATAATTCAAAGATTAGGCAACGAGAAACTGATTAAAAAAACTTACCAACAGGGCACAAATCCAAAGATGAGCCGTAGCTATGCTCGGCATTTTCCTCGAATGCATCAAAGTCTTTGACGAGTTTTATGTCATTACGCATCGCGAGTTGCTTTTCTAAAAAAAACCACAAAATTTGATTGCACTGCAGATTGTTCTTGCAAAAAAATTACGCTACAACAATTAATTATTTCTATCATTTACATGACTAATAGAACGTTAATGTATGTATCTTGCACAGTAATGATCAGCTACTGGCTTTTATATGTAAATCTATGGGTAAGGGAAGATAAACATATTACGTAATCAGAAAAACAAGATTTTTGAGACCCCCCACCCCTCATCGTAATCAACAATCAATCAATCAACGCGACCCTATAACATCAGCATAAGCAACCGGCCAAAGACCTCCCCCCCTCTTTGATTACGTAATATGTTTATATTCCTTAATGTAATAGGTGTAATAAGATATTTCAATATTTTTAGCTTAAAACAGTACCCTTTTGAAATTAGAAATACTGTTACGACTGTATATTGGAAAAAGATGCAAAACAGGTTGTTCAACACTTCGTATTAGAAATTTAGAATATAAAATTCTGCCCAGCTCCGCCATGCATGCCCAAATGGTCCGTCGACCCATTTACGATATCTATACACACACAGAATGTAATATCCCTTACGGATGCCGGACGGAAGTTTACGAGAGACTGCGAATTTACCGAGCCGTGCATATTCGGGTTCTTCGACGGAAAAACGCACACCGTTCGCTTGGATTACACCCTTCTGAATTATGCGTGTATGTACTACAGGTGTATAAAGCTTATTACTCATTCTTCTGTACGAGGCTTGGCGCCTGGGATGGCCCTCCCCCGGAAAATGTGCCCTGGGATGGCCCTC
>JBBQAH010000197.1:0-4642 GCA_038316145.1 Burkholderiales bacterium | reverse complement strand
CCGCCGGCACGGCCGACAGGTTGAAGCGCACCAGGGCGCGCCGGGTAACGCCGGCGGCGATCACCGAGGTCCATAGGCTGGGCCCGCTGCCGTCGCTGATGCTGTCGTAGGTCGTGCTGCCGCTTTGCTCGGCAAAGATCGTGGTGTCGGCGCTGGCGGCGATGCGAACCTCGGTCGCGGCCCGCGCCGGCCCGGCCGCTGCGGCCCAAAGAAGAAGGGCGGCGCTGGCGAGCGCCGCCCTTCGCCCTTGGGCGGCCGCACGAAGATTGGCGCCCATCATCGCCTTCGTGGCTTGGCTCGGCTCGGCTTTGCCCGCTCAGCCCTGGCGGCGGCGGCGGCGGGCGACGAAACCCACCGCGGCCAGGCCGGCCAGCAGCAGCGCGTAGGTGCCGGGCTCGGGCACCGCGGTCGTGAAACTCAGGTTGTCGAGCACCACGCCGTTGCCCTTGAACGAGATCGAGCGGATGTCGGCCTGCGGGCGCACGATACCGAGGAACAGCCCTTCGTTGAGGCTGTCGGCGGCGGTGTCGACCATCACCGTGTGGGTCTCGATGATCTGGTTGTTTTCGCCATAGGCCGAGATCACCACCGAGAACGGCAGCGGCGACAGCGCAAAGTGGTTGACCAGGGCGCCGACGCCGCTGGAGACCAGGCCGCCATCGAAGCTGAAGCGCAGTTCGCCGATGAAGTCGCCGGCGGCAAAGCGGTTGCCGGCGCCCCACAGGCCGTTGTCGCCGAGGTCGGCGATGAAGGCGCCAAGCATCGAGCCCTGGTCGCCGGTGAAGACGAGGCCGGGCGCAACCAGCTCAGGGCCGGTGGTTAGCAGGCCGTCGAAGGCCTCGAAGTCGACCATGTTGGCCATCGTGATGGCGCCTGGGTCGTTGGTCAGCGCGGCCTGGGCCGGCAAAGCGGCCGCCAGCACGAGGGCGGCGGCGAAGGGAATCAGTTTCATGGAAGTTCCTTGGTTGAAGTGCGGGGGGCTGGGGTCGGCAGCCGTCAGGTGCCGATGACGCCGCCATCGTTCTTGGTGATCACCACCACCGACGAGCGCGGCTTGGACACTGCGCCACCCTGGGTGGTCGGGCCGTTGACGCCGCTGTCGGGCCAGGTGCTCTTGGCGGTGAAGCCGCCTGGCGCCCAGTCTTCGCCCGGGTGCTGGATGCCGACGAACATGGTCTTGCCGTCGGGCGTGTTGACCACGCCGGTAACCTCACAGTTACGCGGGCTGGTCATGAAGCGTGTGATCTTGCGTGTGGTCGGGTCGGCACACGACATCATGTTGCCGCCGATGTTCACCCAGTCGCCGAGGCCGTCGCCCTGCTGGTCGGTCTGGATCCACAGCCGGCCGTCCTTGTCGAACCACAGGCCGTCCGGTGCGCCGAGATCGTCACCGACGATGTTGCCCTGGTAGCGCGAAGCTGGCATCAGCGCGGTGGCCTTGTCGCCGCATTCGACGAAGATGTCCCAGGCGAAGGTGGTCGCACCGACGTTGCCGCCGGTCTCGTTCCAGCGCAGGATGTGGCCGTACTTGTTGTCCTGGCGCGGGTTGGTGGCGTCCAGCGGCGGGCGGGCGCTACCGGCGGTGGTGCTGCCGTTCGGATTGTTCGACGAGGCCGTGCTGGTGCCGCGGCGGTTGTTGTTGGTCAGCGTGAGGTAGACCTCGCGCGTGGTCGGGTGCACTGCCACCCACTCCGGGCGGTCCATCATCGTCGCACCCAGGCGGTCGGCGGCCTGGCGGGCCTTGATCAGCACCTCGGCCTGGTCGGCAAAACCGTTCGCTGCCGTCAGGTCGCCCTGGCCCCAGACCAGCGGCAGCCAGGTGCCGGTACCGTCAGCGTTGAACTTGGCCACGTACAACGTGCCGCTGTCGAGCAGGTCGCGGTTGGCGGCGCGGTTGGTCGGGTTGAACTTGCCGGCGCAAACAAACTTGTACATGTAGTCGTTGCGCTCGTCGTCACCCAGGTAGACGGCCACCGTGTTGTCGGCGCCAACCACATGGCCGGCGCTCTCGTGCTTGAAGCGGCCCAGCGCGCTGCGCTTGACCGGCAGCGAGTTCGGGTTCCAGGGGTCGATCTCGACCACCCAGCCGAAGCGGTTGGGCTCGTTGGGGTTGTCGCGGATGTCGAAGCGCGAGTCCTGCTCGTGCCAGCGGTAGCCGAAGCCGCCGCCCGACACGCCGTAGCGCCGCTCCAGGTTGCTCAGCGGCGTGGCCGCCAGCTTGGCCGCGGTGGTGCCGAAGTAGCCGTTGAAGTTTTCTTCGCAGGTCAGGTAGGTGCCCCAGGGCGTGTAGCCGTGCGCGCAGTTGTTCAGCGTGCCCAGCACCTGGGTGCCAGTCGGGTCGGCGGCGGTCATGAGCAGTGCGTTGCCGGCGGCCGGGCCGCTGATGCGCATCGGCGTCTTGCCGGTGATGCGGCGGGCCAGCACGGAGGGGCGCTGCACCTTCATTTCGCCGCCGACCTTGCGCAGTTCGATGACGCTGACGCCGTGCGAGGCGATCTGCCCGGCCACTTCGGCGGCGGTCAGCGGGTGGCTGCCGTAGGCGCCGCTGTTGACGCTCAGGCCCGGGTCCACATACTCGTGGTTGACGCACAGCAGGCCACGGTCGCTCGACACGCCGGCAGCACCGGCGGTCGGGAACGGGAAGAAGTGCATGCCGTCGTTGTGCTGGCCGAAGGTGGTCAGCTGCGCCGCTTCGGTCATCGGGTCGGCGGCGTTCCAGTGCGTATTGGCCATCGCGCCCGGCCGGCCGATCGCGTCGCCCCAGCCGATCAGCACCCGGGCGGTGTAGCCCACCGGCACGGTGATCGCATCGATGAAGCCGCCGGGGTTGCTCGGCCGGTTTGCACCAACGCCGGTGAAGGTGATGCCGCCGCCGGCCGGCGACGGGCTGGGCGTGTAGGCCAGCGCGCTGGCGCTGAAGCCACCCAGGCCGGTGAGCACGCCTGCTGCCAGCGTGCCCTTGAGGAAGGTGCGGCGGCCGCTGAACTGCGCGATCACGTCGCGGATGGATTCATTGCCGGACGGATTGATGGTCTCGTCGTTGCTGGGATGGAACACGCTGGTCATGTACTCGACTCCTGGTTGAGGCTCTCGATCGGGCAGGAAGTCCCGACTCGCAAGCCGTTCGATGTGGAAGCCGCAGGTTAAAAATCGTTCGTGACACTGGCGTGAATGCGCGCCTGTTCCCGCGATCAAAGTGGGCCTAAAGGGCCGCTACCCCGCGAACCGGGGGGGTGGCGGGGCGCCTGCAGCGGGCGCGCCAACGGTGTGACAGGCGGCGACCAGGCAGCGCCGCACGCCGTCGTGACGCAGGCGGCAGAACCTGCGCCGGCGCTCAGACCGGAGAGCGGATCGGGTGGTCGCATCGACCCGGTGCAGATCGGCCACCGCCAGCGGGTGTGCGGATCTGGTGTGCGGATCTGGTGCGCAGATCCGGGGCGCAGATCTTCGTCAACCACTTTGCGCTCGACGCGCTGGCCATGCAGCAGCAGGCCGGTGGCCAGCAGCAGGCCCAGCAGCCACTCGGCTTGCATCGCGCCGCCACCGCCGCCGCCACCGCCGCCACCGCCGCCGCCACCGCCCGCGTCCGGGGCCGAGGCAGGCGGGCTGGACGGCACCGGCTCGACCAGCCGACCGGTGGCCACCGCGCAGGCCCGCAGCCGGTCATCGGCCAGCGTGACCGCGCCGCGCACCGGCGGCTGGTAGCTGTCGGGCGCGGCGGCGAAGGCCAGCGCCTGCTCGGCATCCAGCAGGCCGGCGCCGCAGGTGCTGGTGGTACAGGCGCAGCGCCCGGTGTTTGCGCCAGGCAGGCAGGCGCCGAGCAGGGGCACCAGCACATGCGGCCGGGCACTCAGCAGCAGGCCTTGCTCGATCTGCGCCAGCGTCAGTGCCGGGTTCAGCGCCCACATCAGCGAAGCCACCGCCGCCACGCCCGGCGCGGCGAAGCTGGTACCCGATGCCGCCACGTAGCCGGCGGCGCCTGGGCTCAGCGCGCCCAGGTTGCCGGTGGACACCAGGCCGCCATCACGCAGGTTGGCATCACCGGCGGCGCAGTCACCGCCGCTGGCGTCGTCACCGCCCGGCGTGGCCAGCTTGATGGCCGCGCCGAAGTTGGCGTAGGCCGCCTTGTAACCCTCGCGGTTGACCGAGGTAACGGCCAACGCGCCACGGCAACTGGCCGGCCGGCCCACCGCGCCGCGCTGGTTGCCGGCGGCCACGATCAGCAACGCGCCCGTGGCACGAACCTCGGCAATGGCCGCCTCGTACAAACGCGCGGTGTCGCGCACCGCAGGGTCGGCGCTGTCGGCGTCGCAGGCGTCCAGGCCGCCATAGCTCAGCACGATCAGGCGCGCCGGGTTCGGGTTGGCCGGCGCGCCAGTGACGGCCAGGCCGGCGGCCCAGCGCATGCCGTCGATGATGTCGCTGACTGCGGCGCCGCACTTGCCCGCCACCCGCACCGGCAGCACCAGCCCCTGCCAGTTGGCGGCGGCAACGCCTTCGGTGTTGTTGGTCACCGCCGCCAACTGGCCGGCGATGGTGGTGCCGTGCCAGCTGGACCGCAGTGTTTCCGGGCAGCCACTGAACTTGTCGGGCATGGCCAGCCGGTCGACCGCGGTCACTGCGTCGCCCGGGTCCTGCGGGT
>JBBQAH010000456.1:0-2937 GCA_038316145.1 Burkholderiales bacterium | reverse complement strand
AAAAATATTAAAAACAACAAACCTATTCAGCAAAATACCAAAACACACACACCCCCCCCCCCCCCCCCCCGTACCTATGATCTGGGTCTGCATGGCGGCTTCCCGTGAGCCATTATGTTGCACTCTAATGCTCAGCCGTATCGGACTGTCCTCCGCGGTGACGTTGTCCAGCACGACAAACTGCTCAAGGGTCACCCCGTCACTCTCGGCCTTGCCCGGTGAATGGGGCCGTTTCGTTTTGCGGCTTCGCGTTTTCTGACTGCGCACACGGGACGTGTCCCCGGCCGTTTTCGGCGGGCGCTGCGCCTTAGTGGTCGTCGTCCCGTTGGCCTTGGTGACCTTTCCCGTTGAAGACGCAGTACGATTACGGGGAGGAGGACGCGGCGTTTCATCGCCCTGTTGCTGCGAGTGATCGGGCAACGACAGCGCCACTTGGCGGGATTCCGCACCCAACACCACCGCGGCGGCGGATGATTCGGATCGCGTTCGGTTGCGGGTTTTGTGGACGGTGGTGATGTTGTTTGAGCGGCTGCTGTTGTTGTTCGGAGGAAGGGATTTGTTGATGATTGGCCGGTAGGATGGGGATAGGAGTATGTTGTCGTGGCTGTTGCGTGGACTGCTGGCCAGGGGGGAGCTGAGCAGCTTGTACGGTGGATAGTGGGAGAGGTTGGTGGTGGCCTGCTGATCCGCCGCCGGGCTGGGTGTCGTGATGTTCCATATTATGGTCGTTCGGTGCGGGAAACCTGTGGAAAATTGGCGTACTGTATTTTTTTGAGCTTGTTTTTGCAGAAAAAAAAACGGGGAATTGATGATATGAGTATCATATTGCGACGACTGACTTGAAGCAGCGGCTAGCTGGGCGGCATCGCAGACGATGATCTTGACCTTTGTGAAGACAATGATCTGGTCGGCGCTGACTTTTTCGATGGCCATCGCAACCACAGGAATTTCCTGCAAAAATCAACTTGATTTTATGTTGAACCGCAAAGAGTGTCTTGGTCAAATTTAGCTTTCTGCCGTTGTCTATAAGCTCATATGAGCTGACACAGTCAGATACGATTAATAATGATATACCAAGTAAATTCCAAATTCGGATCACGCGCATAATGCCGTGCGAAATTGCTTTAAAAAAGGTTGCTTATGGCCGAACATTATTCATCGCTTTTTGCAGGTGGCCGGGACTTGAAATTATACCCTAGTATTCGGGCCATATCCGACCGGTACGAGGCTTGACGCCTGGAACGGCCCTCCCTGAATCTTTTTATCTACGACAGATACAACAAATCTGAAAAGTGCAATCGCTTCCTAGACATCGATTTACCTAGTGGAACGAAATTAAAAAACAGCAAATTCGAGAAACCGACTTTTTAATTTGAAAACAAAGTTTTGCCATTTAGAATTTTTGTCTACAAATAAAGAAAAAAGTTTTCAATTGTTTGCATTTTTTGTTTTCGTTCCACTAGGGTAAATCGATGTCTGGGAAGCGGTTGCACTTTTCAGATTTTTTGTATCCGTCGTAGATAAAAAGATACAGGGAGGGCCGTTCCAGGGCACATTTGCCAGGGGAGGGCCCTTCCAGGCGTCAGGTCTCGTACGTATTTCCCCGCTTGGATACCCGTACAGTAGGGGACCATAAACATATTACGTAAGACGAAAATCCAGATTTTCTGACCCCCCATGCCGGACAAAATCAATCAATCAACTGGACACTTCACAATGTACGTAAGATTCCGTAGACCCCCTCCCTCCCCCTCTCCGCCTTACGTAATATGTTTATGGTCTCTAGTGCCGAATACCGTACGTACAGTAGTTTAGTGTTATTTTAATATTCGTCCGGGCATGTAGTTTAATATTTAACATCGATATTAAAATCCAAAACGTTCTAATATTAATATAATATTAATATTTCTGGAGCAGAGAAAGTACCGTTTTCATTTTAGTTTAATATTTAACATCAATATCTAAAATCCAAAATGTTTTAATATTAATGTAATATTAATATGTTGAAATTACACCACAGTAGTTCATTGGATCGCTGAGTTTAATATCGCACTATTTCCCCATAATAGGTAAACGATTAATAACATTCAAGATGATTTAACTGAAAATTGTTGTTCAATCTACAATACCACTGGGCTACGTGAAAAGTTCCTTTCCTGTGGGTATCGCCTGTGATCTTTTTTTGATTGAAAAATTATAAGCCACCCATTATATATAGAATTTCTTAACCGTTTCTCTTGAAGTAATCTTTTGCTGTTTGTGGGATTGTGCTATTAAACTAGGCTCACCTTTTTCGCGTTAATACGCAACAATATTGTTTACTATTGAGAACGGGGAAATTTAAACCAATCTATCTGCGATAGCATTTAAATAGATCAAAGCTTATAATGTACTGCATCTCTATAGTAGTTGACGATCACATTTGGATTGTATTTTTTTGTCGACTCGATTATTTTTTACGGGATCAAAATTTGGGATAATCGGATTTTTGGGAATGCTGCATTTTTACATGCTGATACGATATTGGGTCACTGGGGTACGCCACCATCACAGCGTGTGTTGACATTACGGTACTTTGTGAGTTATTTACAGCACTAACCGCAGGATAGATGAAGCCATTGGGCGCCGCCTGGACCGTCACATTAATGACGTCGTGATTCCTGTCGGTCAGCAGACTGTAAGAACCGTGATATGAGTCGCCCCGAGAGCCCGTCCAATCCTCCGGGATGCTATACTATAATTATCCATAATGGGTTATACTAGTGTAATTTTAATATATTAATATTATATTAATATTAAATTAAAATGTAGACGGGACTTTCTCTGCTGTAAGAATATGAATAATATATTAATATTAAAATGTTTCGATTTTAATATTGATAGTAATTTTTAAATATTATACATTAAAAGTATTATTAATTTATTAAAATATTATTA
>JBBQAH010000455.1:0-3557 GCA_038316145.1 Burkholderiales bacterium | reverse complement strand
CATGTCCGGAATTGGGAGTCCACACATTTTTGTCCGGAATTGGGTTCCAACACTTGTACCGCATTGGGCACACGAAGTAATTGGTATAGTTCAATCATGTGGGTTATGCGATTGGTACTTTTTTAAGATTCCCCTCTCCCGAACGTCTGTAGGCTGGAAGACATGGACGAAGCTCACGATGCCGTGTGGAATTGGACAGGCTATTTTCGCGGTCTTTTCGCTCACCTGGCGGACAGTCTCATACAGCAGCCGACATTCCTTGCGACCCACTGCCAGCCGGAGCTACTCCTGCCATCGACCATTGCCACATCCCTTCAACTTACCCTTCGAAAGATCTGCAGCCTTTCCGCCCACCGTGACCACGTTGAGCAGGCGTTTCTTGTTTATGGACACAAAGTTGTATCTCACTTCTCCAGGTAAAAATGAGCAGGTACCTACAGAGCATACACAATGTTAACTGTCCCGGCATAGAATTGTGACTTCTTCAAAAGTAACATTTTCTTGTTAGTTAAATTATCCACAAACTAACATTTTTTTTGACAATCCTACGCAACATAAAACATATAAATTACTTATGTAATTTATTATTTAAAAAAAATATATATGTGTTAATTGTTTTTACATCATTCCATATCTATTACATACATACATATTAATATTTTTATGTATATAAGAAAATTAATAGTTACTGTTAATTTCCTATTTATTTTTTTTTATTATTCATAAAATTTATTTTCCCGTAAACGTAATTAGATCTGGCGCCTCCAAACTATATCCAACCGATCGTTTTCTACTGCTTCCGATCATCGACTCCTTCGATCTCATTATCACAGATGACAACGATCTTTCTTCCAAATGTGATGTATGTACGTAAAAGAAGGCAACACTTTCACCGCCTTTTCGATCATTAAATATATATATAATTGTGAGAGCTAACTCTCTCATAATCACAAGTATAGTTAATGTACATTTCCTTCCTCGATGTCTTCCTACAGCGTCATCTGGATAAACTCAGCCCGTCCTTATCGAAATCAAGCAGTCTTTCCTCGTTGAATTCCTTGCGAAGCGCTTGGCTGTCTGCTTCATCGAATTCGCTGACATTTTTAAATTTCCCTGGACCGAAAAAACCTGTTCTGGAAATGGACGACACCGTTTCGTACCATAATGTACCGATCGAGCTTGATCTGATGAGAAATGTCATACTCCTGCGGCATCAGGATGGAGGAAGAAGGTCACATCGTCTGACCGTGGTAGCGGTCACGCCGTCCTGTCGGCTGGCACTGCTCAGCCTAGTGAGTATACTTTTCAGAAAAGAAAACATATTGATTGACAATTAAGGATGCATATTTTGTCCCTTTGAAAAGTTAATCAAACGTAATTGAAAAGTAAATAAATGATTGACTACGCATGTAAAATTAATAATGATATTGATTATTACATTGATGAATAAAGTAATAATTGATCAATGAATTATGGATTATATATCTTTCGCCTGGTTTCAGCCGAGCAGTGACGCCCTAGTCCCATATCTTTCGGACGGACTTCAACTGCTTACCGAAATGCAATCAAGCAGTTCTTCTCCAAAAAACGAAATGCTTTCACGAAACAATGAACAGGCGCTTGGGGACATCGTCAATCGTTTACTGCGATGTGGCCAACTGGTGGCTGTAAGTTAATTATATATCATTAAATTTCTTACAGTAGACAGCAGGCGATTTATTTTACTCGGGTGGGAAGTGGCAGGTAGGAGGTGGGAAGTGGAACTTAAGTTCCAAAATCGACTGCTACTTAGCATTTTCCACTTGGGCTCGAAAAACAGCAGGCGAAACAGCAGACATCACGAAATGCTTGACTCTTGCCATTAAATTATATTTCTCAAAACTAAATACTCGTTCTAGTTATTATTAGTAACTATACACATTTCCTCTGCAAAAACCAAGAGAAACTTGAGCCAACGCCTGAATTGAGGATCTTGATGATCTCAACTAAATTGAGGAGATGCGTTTCGAATGACAATGGCGTAAAAGACAGTGCCGTGTTAACGCGTAGAAATTCGGTAAACGGGATCTGTGTTGGTAGTTAACATTTACTGTAGTTTACTTCACGAAAACTGTTTCGACTGTAGACTCGCAGAATTTAATAATATTCGATAACAACTTCATCAAAGTACTTTTTATAAAATTTGTAAGGATAGTCTGAGAGAAAAAATTGCTTGTTGGCGATATTTGCCAAACATAAGAATACACATCGGGACATAATGCATCGCAAATCATATCCTTTTTTGTTGCCACTTAGAAGTGTACAGACCAATTATAAAATTTTCCTAATTTCAGCTGCCGAAGTATCTTCAAAGAGTTTTCGTTACGATCGCTGCCGATTGCGAAAACGGCAAAAGGCCAGCGGTAGATGGCGCCACACCCACGAAGACCGACATCCGCGCCTCCAAGGCCTGGCTCCAAACCGCAATTTCCGCGTTCCACCATTCGCTGCTATTTATCGACAATTCCATCCTCAAGGACCCTCGACAGCAACGTTCCTGGAAGGAGGGCATCCGAAAAGGCCGAGCATTAATGGCGGCAACCATCAAGGACTTTGAGCAGTTTCTGGACATGCGTGTGCTGGGCACCTCAGAAGTTCCCTTAACCGCTGTCCTACGGGAGATAACAATGCAGTCCCCTTTGTACGTCAAGTTTGTCGATAAAAAGTCTCAAAAGTGCCTTATTGCCTCGTCACCCTCACTTTCTCCTTCCGTCAAGGGTAAAATAGCGGCAGCCATGATGGGAGCTCTTCGGAATCGGGATGAGAATGAGGTCACTTCCGGTTGTGTTTCTTACACGGAGGACGATGAGGATTGTCTTGTGGAACTCAAGTTTTTCCGCATTGGACACCACGGAAACGTCATAACCCGATCTGGAAGTGTCGATAATGGCGGGTTTGATTTGTATTGTTGGTACCCAGCGGAATTACTAGTCAATGTCCCGGAAGCGGCCTTGCTCAAATTACATTGGACAATTGCGGAAAAATGTCTTAAACTCACTGCAGACAATCTTGAGGCGTCATGCTGTGTCGGCTTCCTAAAGAATTTATTATAGTTTTGGATTCTTTTATTCGTGATATGTACTAGTACTCATTTAAGAGTTAAGTTAATCAAGTATATGGTCGTGATGTATACCCTAATAAGAAATACGCACCGGAAACATTTCTTTCGAAGCATTTTTCAACATTTCGGGAAGCATCTTTTTTGTCCGAAAATAAGTACAAGGGATGGAACCGATTCCGGCCACCCCCCTTTTGGAACCTCATTCCGGCCACTGGTTGCTGTTTCCACTTCTCAACTGATTCAGCTCAAAATAAGAATAAACAAACGTTTATAATTAGAAGAATGTGCTTCAGTCAACAAAGTGCGAGTTTTTCACCTGAAACAGCTCAAATTATTCTTCTTAAAAAGTACCTTTTCAACAAAGGCCGTATTGGAGATTACCTTTTTACCGTATTTTTCGATACTTAAACTTGGAAAAGTATACTTTACATGGTTTCTGGACTTGTGTCGAATTATT
>JBBQAH010000200.1:0-4557 GCA_038316145.1 Burkholderiales bacterium | reverse complement strand
ATGCACCTGTCGATCGCCGAGCAATGCGGCATCGACCAGCCCACCGGCATCCGCCAGGCCGTGGCCCTGCTGGCGGCCCGCCGCAACAGCCTGCACAGCGCCCACCACGAGGTGATGGAATGCCTGGGCGAGATGATCTGGGCCAGCCAGCGCAGCGGCCTGCCACCAGATGGCCAGGCCTACATCGAGGCGGTGCGCCAGCGCGCGACGCGTTGACCTCTGGCGGCTGACCGCTGACGCCTGACAAACCCGCGGGCGGCCCGATGGCATGCTTGTTGCACCGCAGCAGCGATACTTCCCCACCCGCCGGATGCCGGCCCGCATGAAGCCCACCATGACCCCACCGCCCACCCTCGAAACCCTGACCCAGTCCAAGATCCACCTGATCGGCGGCGAAAAAGGCGGGGTCGGCAAGTCGATGGTCGCGCGTCTGCTGGCGCAATACTTCATCGACCACGAGATGCCCTTTGTCGGCTTCGACACCGACCGCTCGCACGGCGCGCTGCTGCGCTACTACGCCGGCTACGCCTCGCCGGTGCTGGCCGACCGCTACGAGGCGCTGGACGCCATTGTCGAGAGCGCTGCCGAGCAGCCCGGCCGGCGTGTGCTGGTGGACCTGGCGGCCCAGACCCACGGCCCGCTGGTGCAGTGGATGGAGGACTCGGGCGTGCTGGACCTGGCCGACGTCAACGGCATGACGGTGTACTACTGGCATGTGATGGACAACGGCCGCGATTCGGTGGACCTGCTGGCCAAGCTGCTGGACCAGTTTGGCCCCCGCCTGCGCTACGTGCTGGTGCGCAACCAGCTGCGCGGTGATGATTTTGCGCAGCTCGACAAATCGGGTGAGCAGGCCCGGGCGCTGGCGTTTGGCGGCCAGGTGATCACGCTCAAGCACCTGCACGACCCGGTGGTCAACAAGATCGACGCGGCCAACGCCAGCTTCTGGGCGGCCCGGCACAACAGCGGCAAGGACGGCGCCGGGCTGGGCATGATGGAGCGCCAGCGCCTGAAGATGTGGCTGAACCACGCGATGGCCGAGATCGACCGGGTGCCGGTGTAAGCCAGGCGCCCAGGCCGGCGCGCTGGCGCAGCCCGCGCCTCAGCGCGCAGGCGCCAGCTGCGGCACCGTGCTGATGGCGATCGACGCCGCCGCGGTGCGGGTCTCGGCGCCCAGCTTCTCGTAGACATGCTCCAGCTGCTTTTTGACCGTGGCCGGGCTGGACCCGAGGATGTCGCCGATGTCGCGGTTGGTCTTGCCCTTGGCCAGCCAGTACAGCACCTCGGCCTCGCGGTGGGTGAGCTTGAAGGCCAGCAGCAACGCCATCACCGTGCGCGCATCGTCCGACTCGCGCAGCACGATCAGCCACTCGTCGTCGCCTGAATCGTCGCTGCTGGACAAATCAGCGGCCTGCGCATCGCTGGCGCCCATGGCGTGCAGCTCCAGTGTCAGCCGGCGGCCGCCGCGGGCGGTCAGCAGCGGCTGCGGCGGCACGCCGTTAGCGCGCGCAGCGGCCTCGCGCCGCACCCAGTCGATGATCGGCACCGGCGCAAACGCGCTCTCGCTGCTGAAGTAGTCCCGCAGCAGGCCACGCGCCAAAGCGGTCTGCCACAACAGGCGGCCGTCGGCGGGCCGCACCACCATCGTCGCATGGCCAAAAGCGTCCAGCGCATTGCGGGCCTGGCGTTGCACCCGGGCGGTCTGGGTGTGGGCCCGGATGCGCGCCAGCACCTCGCGCGGCTGGATCGGCTTGGTGACGTAGTCCACCCCGCCGGCGGCAAACGCCGCCACCACATGCTCGGTCGCGGTCAGCGCGGTCATGAAGACAATCGGGATCGCCGCCGTCTCCGGCCCGGCCTTGAGCCGGCGCGCCACCTCGAAGCCGTCCATGCCCGGCATCATCGCGTCCAGCAGCACGATGTCGGGCCGGGCCTGGCGGGCGCGGGCAATCGCGCTGGGGCCGTCGGTGGCCACCAGCACGGTGTAGCCGGCCTCGTCCAGCGCGTCGTGCAGCAGCGACAGGTTGTCGGGCACGTCATCGACGATCAGCACCACGTCGCCGGCGGCATGGGCCAGCGGGGCGGGCGGGATAGCGGCGGCGTTGCGAGGGTCAGCGGACATCGGGTAGATCGGCGGGGCTGTCAGTGGCGGCCGGGGGTGCCGCGCCGGTGGGCGTTGCAGGCGCCACATCGGCCAGCGCGGATTGAACCAGATGCGCCAGCGTGTCGAGCTGGAAGCCCTTGGCCAGCGCCCGCAGCCGGCCGACAAAAGCGGCACTGGCCGGGTGCTCGGCCTCGATCGCATCGAGCTTGCGCTGGATGCCGCGCAGATAGCCCAGCCGCACCAGCTCGTCGAGCGCCCGCAGCGCGTCGGCCGGCGGGGGCTGCAGGGCGTTGTCGGCAGCTGCGGCGCCAGCGGCGGTGGCGTCAGGCGCATCCGGCTCGGCGTCGCGCCACTGCAGCGCCAGGCTGTCTTGCAACCAGCCCAGCAGCTCGCTCATGCGCACCGGCTTGACCAGAAAATCCTGCGGCCGGATGCCCAGATCATTGTCCAGCCCCTTGTCAAAGGCATTGGCCGACACGATGGCCGCCGGCGCGTCGCTCAGGCCCAACGCGCGCAGCTGGCGCAAGGTGGTCCAGCCGTCGATGCCGGGCATCGCCAGGTCGAGAAAAATCGCGTCCACCCGTTCGCTGCGCAGCAGCGCCAGCGCGGCCTCTCCCGACGCCGCGGGCAGCAGCTCGAAGCCCAGCGGCGCCAGCCGGTCGATCAACAGGCGGCGGTCGGCCTCTTCGTTGTCCACCACCAGCAGCCGGCGGCGCGGGCCGGTGTAGCCGATGTGGCGCAGGCCACCAGGCCGCACGCGCTGGCTGGCGCGGGCCTGCAGCTCGGGCAAGTACAGCTTGACGGCAAAGCAGCTGCCCGCGCCGGGCGTTGACCGCACCGTCAGCTCACCGCCCATCAGCCCGGTCAACATGCGGGCGATGGTCAGGCCCAGGCCGGTGCCGCTGGTGGCATTGCCACCGGCCGCCGTGCCGCGCACAAAGGGCTCGAAGACCTGCGCCAGCTCGGCCTCGGACAGGCCGGGCCCGGTGTCCTCGATTTCGAAGCGCGCCATCTCGCGGCTGTAGTCCACCCGGAACAACACCTGGCCAGCGCGGGTGAACTTGACCGCATTGCCCAGCAGGTTGATCAGGATCTGGCGCAGCCGTTTTTCGTCGGCCCGCACCAGCTCGGGCAGGGTGCCGGTGCGGCTGAACTCGAAGCGCAGGCCGCGCGCCGCGGCCTGCGGCTCGAACAAATGCGCCAGTTCGTCCATCGCATCGGCAAAGTGCATCGGCGCCGAGTCCAGCGCCAACCGGCCGCTCTCGATGCGGGCGATGTCCAGCGTGCCCTCGATCAGGCTCAGCAGGTGGTCGCCGCCGCGCCGGATCACCTGTACCGCACCACGCCGGTGCGGCGGCATGGCCGGGTCGTCCTCCAGCAGCTGGGCATAGCCCAGGATGCTGTTCAGCGGTGTGCGCAGCTCGTGGCTGATGGCGGTGATGAAGCGGCTCTTGGCCTGGTTGGCGGCGTCGGCCTGGCCCACCGCCCGCTGCAGCTGGGCGTCGGTGCGCTGGTGCGACGCCACCTCGCGGCCCAGCGCGGCGGCCTGGCTTTGCAGCACCAGCGCCTGGTCGTGCAGGGTCTGGGTCTGGCGGCGTGACTCTTCTTGCGCCAGCGCCCGGCTGCGCTGGGCCAGCACCGCCCACCAGGCCACCATGCCGGCGATCAGCAACAGCACCGCAAAGGCCTGGCCAAAACCCGTGCGCAGCAGCGGCGCCACCGCCGCGGCGCTGGTCGCGTCCAGCCGGCCCAGCGATCTTGTGCCCAGCACATACAGCGCACCGAACAACAGCGCCAGCCCCGGCACCACCGCGCCCATCAGCAGCAGGTAGGACGACAGCCCGCTTTCCAGGTGCGGCGCCATGCGCGCCGGCAGCAAGCGCTTGAGCAGGCGCAGCCACTGCGCTGACAAGCGCGCCTGCGGTTTGCACAGGTCGTCGCAGCGGGCGTCCAGGGTGCAGCAGAGCGAGCAGATCAGGCCGCCGTAAGCCGGGCAGGCGGCCATGTCCTCGGGCTCGTAGTCGCGTTCACAGAGGGTGCAGCGGCGCAGCGCGTGGCGGCCCAGGGTGGCGGCGTCGGCGTCGGCGTCGGCGTCGGCTTCACCCAGACCGCAGCGGCTGGCCGCGGGGGCCAGCCCGGCCGCCGCTGCCACCGCCTGCGCCGCCGGCGTGCGCTGCGCCAGGTAGTAGCGCCCGCCGGTGGCCCAGGCGATCAGTGGCGAGACCAGCAGCGCCGTGACCAGCGCGATCATGGCCGAGAAGGCCTGCGCCATCGGGCCAAACGCACCCAGGTGCGCTGCCACGCTGAGGATGGAGGCCACGCCCATCGCGCCCACGCCCACCGGGTTGATGTCGTACAGGTGCGCGCGGCGGAACTCGATGCCTTTGGGCGACAACCCCAGCGGCTTGTTGATCACCAGGTCGGCCACCACCGCCATGATCCAGGCGATGGCG
>JBBQAH010000433.1:0-2756 GCA_038316145.1 Burkholderiales bacterium | reverse complement strand
TACGGTATCCAAAACCTCCGCTCCATTCTCCGGCATGATTATTTTGTGAAATAGTTTTGATTGCTTGTCTTGTTTCCCTTGGGATATGATGCCACGTATACAGAGTAGGAAGACATTTTGTCATTTCCTGTGGCGGCTGCCTGACTGGCTGCTACTATTACTACTAACTCCTACTCTACTTTATACATTGTGTCTTGCAGGTAAATTTGAAAAGGATGTGGTGGATCGATGGCGTGCAATTGTCGGCGGATGGTGGAATAACTTTACCGGTGCAGCAGATGCCAATCAGGTATAGTAGAGTAGAATAGAATAAAGTACATCATTGTGCCATGATTACTATAATAACGGTCTTGACTAGTTGTCACATCGAGACTGCTGTCTGTAAATATACCATATTATATACCATATATTATTAGCGTTTTATAATATCTTCAACATAATGCAGCATTTTACTAAGTAAACTAGCGCTGTCCATAATCTCACTACAGCGGCCCATGCGTTTATTACTCACGGTCAGATGGTCCGATATGGAGGAGAATACAGAACAGAATATAAAGTGACGCCGTAATCCATATGATGCATGATAATTTCGTTTTGTGTCTACATTGTAGTACTGGTGCAAAAGAAAAAGAAAAACCCAGAGCCCAGAGAGAAGCTACCCTTTTCTACTACTATATAATGTTTGGTCTACGATTACAGTAAGACGCTAGCTACAAGAACAGAAAGATACATACAATACATGTTCTGTAAGTGCATTACTTGCCGAGTCATTCTTTGTCACCGGGCGGGGATAGATGAGAGTGAAAACATGAAAAGGTTACATTATACTTGGTACACGCCATTGTAAATACAATTGACCATCTGAACAAATATCTATATAAAACGCCAGCGTTAAAAAGATTAATTAATATTAAGATTGTGATCTACACGAAATCGGTATAGTATTGATAATAACTATAATATAAATAATAGCTGTTTTGCTTTCGGCATTAATTAAATATTATCAAGCCCTATCGACAGAATAAGTGTGCAAGTGGGCATTAGCCATTCTGGTGTATAACGATGGTACAAGTACCGGTACATTAGATTACTTTACCAAGTGAATGTAATGAAATCGGTATGACAGAGTATCGGATTACATTGCAATATGATTGACTTGTTGAACATTGGGTATCGTTGACATGGAATAATATAACCGGTGGCAAAATGTAGAATTTGATTATATTCATTGCGATTGGACAGGACAAATGCATCACCTTTGAGGAATGGCTGGCCTTCTTTGAGAATCTCGCCAGGACGACCAAATCGCATCAGGATCTGCCGGAATTTCTCAAAATGTACCTCAAGGTAGGAATAAGGAACAGTCCTCTGTACAGTACTGCAATATAGTACGTACGACATGAAATCTTTTATAGAGTACAACATAGCAAGTTATACTTGATTGATGGTATATGAACTCCTTATAGTAGTAACCTGCATGTAGTACACAGTATTGACTATCAGCGTATTAAAAGATGTCTCTTCTTCAGATCTCCTTCACCTACATCGATTTCAACAGTAAGATACAATATCCTTCTTCGTACTCTGTACTGTAATCGTACAGTATTACATACACCGGTTTTGATCAAGTCTTCATTGAATATACCCGTATTTCTATATTACTAACTTAACTATAGTATGGGTGGTTTATTATTATTATTAGAGGATGCCTTATTTGACATTCGTGACTATCGGATGCTCTTGGCCTCCTCCAACGGGGATCTTCGCCGTGCCGACGACGCATTCAACTCCATGCTCTCTGTAAGGCTAAGGAAAGAAAAGAAAATGAAATGAAATGAAATGAAATGAAATGAAATGAAAGGATGCTTTATATAATAATTTCATGTATTATTTCTCCGTCTATCAGGTTTGAGTAATATATATCCTACTCTGTACAGTAGCGTAAATGTGAATGACTGTGGGCCCATTATCTCTTCATCCTATGGGCTCTTGCCCCATTGTTGAGGGAGGGAACTGGGAAGGAAAGGGAAAGGGAAAAGAAGTCATGGAAAAGTCAACGTAACTACTGTACTACAGTACCATCAGGGTATATGCACTATTTATTAACAGAGTAGACAACTTCTACAAATAGATGACTTGGATGTCTAGTCCGCCTCCCCCTTGCACAACAGTCCAAACATCAACTCATTTAAAAAACACAAAGAGATTCCATTTCATGAGAATACAAAAAAACGATTCAGAAGCAGGTGCGACAAGTTGAAATAGTCATTGACAACAATCAATCAATCTATCTATCTTTCGCACACCGCCGCTTGGAGCATCCCAAGATGTCCGGTTGGTAGCCTCACGCGTGTTCCACCGCCACGGGACCACAATCATATGTTTTTCCCAGAACTCTCGGCTCGTAAATGATGTGACATCTCCGAGGGAAATCCTGATTCTTGCGCTGGTCCAATATCGACTCTTTCGATTCAGCTTAGGATGCTGGTCCCGCAGCTTGACATATTTGATTGACTTCATTCCACGAGCGTCAAGTTTCTATAGGATTTGCTCCTCCGTGACGGTTTTCGAAAATCCTGACACCAGAAAATCCTTACCCGGCACAGGCAGCGGTTTAACAGGACCAAGCGGTCGAATCGGCGTGGCGAACTCGTCAAGGTCGAATTGTCGGGAACCGGCTTCGACTTTCCCCGTTGAATTGACGTTGATTTTCGAATTGCAGACTTTTTTCCATGGCTCAGCTGCTGCTAGAGCAG
>JBBQAH010000094.1:0-12605 GCA_038316145.1 Burkholderiales bacterium | reverse complement strand
GTGTCCTCGCGAAGCCTCGTGAAGTCGCTGGTGCTGGTCTTTTTGCTGCTCGTGGACGGAGCCGTTCTTGGTGTCGCGATGGCCAAGAGCCTGGGTGACTTTGTGACGCCGCAGTTGGCCAAGTATGTTGCGGTCGCTTGGGGGCTGGCGTCGGCGATCATGATCTGGAAGCTGGCTGTGCTGGCGGCCGAGGAAATGCGCGAGAACGGAGGACGCGCGACGATCCGCCGCCTTGATGCGAGCAGCAAGCCCGAGGATCGCGAGAACGCGCGAAAGTTCATGGTGAACGTCGGTAGTCGCATCGGTCATGACCTGTCGACGAAGGCGCCGATCAAGAAGCGCGTCGCGCTCTTCGCCGTCGCGTTGCTGCTTGCTGCGGCCAGCGTGGGGTTGCGTGTGGCGGGCGGACACGCGCCGTCGTCGGCCCCCATCCCAGTGGCGGCCCTTCAGTCGGGTCTGATGTCAGTGGCTATGTCGGCAGGCCCTGAGATCGAGGTGCCGCCGGCAGTTCCGCCCCAGGCAGAAGAAGGAACCGTCGACATCACGCCGAGCGCGAACACGTCAATCACAACATGGCTCGGCGCCCTGGTATTGGCAGCCGTCGTGGTAATCAGCGCGCTCGCTCTCGTCTGGACCTTGGCCCAGAGCGAGTGCATCGACCGGATCAACTCACCGCGCGACCGAGCAATCGTGGAGCGCTTCGACAGCCCGAACGCAGTCACTGCCTTCAATCGCACCCACCTGCAGAACGTGACCTCCGCCCTCGAGTCGCGCATCCAGCGATTCGCTCGCGAGGTCGAGCTTGCGAAGCAGAGGCTCTCGCCCTCCGAGGCCCGGACATGGCCGCCCATCGAGGTGCGAGCGATGGACGTTCTGGCCGCAGCCCTGCGCCCGATGGGGTCGTCGACCGGGCTCATCAACTCTTGAACCAGGAAACGCACATGGCCACCAACAAGCTCAATCGACGCCAGGCGCTGGCTCTGGCAGCCTTGCCCACTTTGACGCTGGGACCCGCGTATGGTGCCCCGCGCTCTTGCTATCGCGCCGTCGGATCGCCGGTGGGCAAGCCGGCCGGCCTCACCTTGGCGCTGATCGACACCACGACCACAGGCGACCCGCAGGTCGTGGCCAGCTTCTCGAGCTTGGTGACGAAGTCGCTGCGCAAGCCCGGAGAAAGGTTGCTTGTGGCCTCGTTTGCTGGGCTGGCGCCGGGTCAGTTCCCGGCTGTCAAGGCGGATGTCTTGCACGAGCCGGCACCTTCGGCGGAACTGGTCGAGTCCAATGTCCTGGATTGGACCGCTCGGTTGCGCGCCTGCCTTGGCAAGCTCGGGCAAGTCAACGCCGGACAGGTCGCGGCGGCCGTAAAGGGGTCGATTGGGGCCGAACCCGCCGCGCCGTACTCAGAGATCGTCGCGGGTGTTCGCTGGGCGATGCTGGACTTGTTGCCGAAGCTGCAGCCGCTGGCCGGTCAGGTGCCGATCAAGTTGATCGTCTACAGCGACGGCGAACAGAACTCTCGTGCGGGAACCAGCTTCTATCGCAACGGCGTGCCGCGGGAGATCTCTGCCGCAGCCGA
This sequence comes from Burkholderiales bacterium, assembly GCA_038316145.1. GTDB lineage: Bacteria > Pseudomonadota > Gammaproteobacteria > Burkholderiales > Burkholderiaceae_C > Pseudaquabacterium. The sequence goes on along the minus strand of JBBQAH010000094.1, from coordinate 11,029 downwards.
GCTGAGAGCGGTCGAGCGGCCTGACGCCGGCGATGGCACGCGGACTTTGTCGCCCATCGATGTCTGGTGGGTGGGAATCGGTTTGCAGCCTCGCGGCGTCAAGTTCTACATGACGCCGAGAGCGATCGATGAGCGCCGCCGGTTTTGGTCGGGCGTGCTGGTCGCCTTCGGGGCACGCCGCATCAGCCTGGGCTTGACGCTGCCGGACGACGGTCTCTGAACCCGAGAGGCTTCGATATGCGCCCGCTGTTTCGTGCCATTGCCGCCCTCATGGTCATCCCCCTTGCCTCGGCGTCTGCAACCCTCGCGCACGCCGGCGTCGAAGTCGTCTACGGCCCAATCGCAGATGAAACCCTGATGCAGCAATTGAAGTGGGGACGCGTTGGCGAAAACATCCGTAGCCACCTGCTCAGTTTCGCGCCCAACGCTTCCTTTACTTTGAGACTGGCCGATTGCGGGCAGGTGAACGCGTTCTACGCCGCCAGAGCCGGTCATCGAGAGATCCGTCTCTGTTCAGAGTTGCTCGGGCATCTCATCGAGCAGAAAGGCGACAACCAGGGCGCGTCTCGACGGGAACAACGAGCGGCTGGGGGAGCAGCCCTATGGATTGCCGGCCACGAGTTGGGGCACTATCTGCTCCATCGGCACCAGCTACCGTTTCTTGGGCGGGAAGAGGACGTCGCTGATCAGGTCGGGACTGCGATTCTGATGCGAAGCCAGTTGTCGCGTGAAGGTGCCTGGGGAGTCATCCGCTACTTCTCCCGAGATGTAGAAGAACAGGATGCTGGTGACGTTCACAGTCTGGACGCAACTCGGCGGGTCAACTTGGCCTGTTTGGCCCTGGGCACAGGCCAGCGTACCTACGAGTCCCTGACCTCGCTGATTCCGGCACACCGAGTTGCGGGCTGTAGAGCCGAATTCGAGAAGTTCTGGCGCGGAATCCGGGCCCTTCAGCGTAGTGCTCGTAGTTCAACGAGCCGGTGACCGAGCGCTTGTGCGGCTCAGTGGGCGGAAGGGTTGAAGCCCGTGCGGCGTTAGGTTGCAATCAGGGGGCCAACCGGTGCACCCCCTCGCAGGGCGTCAGCCTGATTCGTCGTACACTTGTCAATGAACGGTCAATGCGGGCCCCCGCAACCAAAATTCTCTAACAAAAACAACAACTAATGAATTGGCAGAAGCCGCCCCGCAAGGGCGGCTTTTTGCTTTGTGCCTACCTTGTGATAGAGACAGCGTCAGCAACAGACGGCACCTAGACGCGCTGCCCCGCCGGTTGAAACCGGCCCACCCCCACGCTTTCCAGAACCCAGGCGACGTCCGCCGACGCCGCCATGGGCAGCGCTTTGCCCCTATCCAAAGGACCTGCCAGATGACGTCCAGTCCCGCTCGACGATGGCCTGCACCTTGTCGGCCACCCCGCGCCCGCAGGGTTGCAGGCCGGTCTGCCGGGTCGACCGCAGGGCGACTCAAGATGAAGCCGGCAGCGCCGCCGCGGGCCCTGGCGCAGCGGGTGTTTCGGCCGGCAAAAGTACGGCGTCCGGGCGAGACCATCGCTGCTGCAGGGGCGCGGAGCCGGCCTCGATTAACAAGCGCCTGATCATCGGGAAGCGTTCTCGAACCCGCCGCTCGACCTTGCCGATCACCGCGGCCGCGTCGGCTGCATCCGTGCCCGCGTCAAAGTCGAGATCCATCGTCACCAGCACGTCGTCCGGCCCGACGTACATCGAAGCACGCGCCCCACGTCTCTCACGCCGGGCTGCGCCAGTGCGAGATCTCGGATGGCCTGCGCCGTCTCGGGGCGGATGCCCTCACCGATGAGCAAACCCCGCGGCTCCCAGGTCAGCAGGGTGGCCACGCCGGCCAGCAGCAGGCCGATGAGCACGGATGCCGCGCCATCCAGCGCGGGCATGTCCAGGCTGTGGCTGAGCGCGATGCCGACCGCTGCGATGGCCAGCCCCGCCAGCGCTGCAGAGTCTTCAGCCAGCACGGTGTAGGTGGTCGGGTCTTTGCTGCGATGGACCGCCTCCCAGAAGGGGGTGGAGCCCGCCTGCTTGAAGAACTGGCGCAGCGCGATGGAAAAGCTGATGCCCTCGAACAACGCGGCCGCAGCCAGCACCACGTAGTTCCAGGTGGGGTCCCGCATCGGCTCGGGGTGCCGAATGTGTTGCACGCCCTCGAAAAAAGACACACCACCACCCAGGCGAAGATCAGCACGGCGACGATCAGGTTCCAGAAGTACAACTCCTTGCCGTGCCCGAACGGATGCTCCGGCGTAGCGGGCCGCTGGCTGAGCCGGATGCCCACCAGCAGCAGCACGCCGTTGAAGGTGTCCACGGCGGAGTGCACACCCTCGGACAGCATGGCCGAACTGCCGGTGATGCCGGCAACCGTGAACTTTGTGACGGCAATGGCGACGTTGGCCCCGATGGCGCCATAGATCGCGAGCTTGGAGTCCGGCATTGCAGCGCAGGGCTCAGTCTCTCAGGCCGGGGCTTTGGTGCGGCTCAAGCCCTGCGCCCCAACGCCCAGCGGCGCGCCGCAGCTGCGGTGGCGGTGAGCGCCGCGCCCCAGGCGATATCGACCAGGGACAGGTGCAACGGCCAGCCCCGCAGCGTGGCCAGGTTGCTGAGGTCGTAGGTGGCATAGGCAAACAGGCCGAACAATGCGCCGGCTACCGCCGCATGCGACCAGGGCAGGCCCGTCGGCGCCGCAAGGCCGCCGTGCCAGGCTTCGGGTGCAACTGCAAAGAGCAGGACGCCGGCCGGATAAAGCAGGTAGAAGATGCCACCCGCCACCAGATTGGGTGAATCTGCCATCAGATGCCCGATTCCTGCGCGATAGAAAGACTTGGCGATGACACCCAGCCACAGCAGGTCCAGGGCCAGCAGCACCACCGCAGTGGCGCCGTAGGCGGCAAGGTAGCTCAGCATCGTGGTCGTATCCTGCTTGAAGTTGCGGGTGGGGGAAACGCGTGGCCGCAGGTGAGCGTCGGATGGCGTCACGCAGCCTTTGGGTTCGCCGCGCGGAGACGCGTGCATTTCGCCTACGTCGGTGGGCCGCGTCTGTGCAGAGCGCAACACAGCGTGCTGGCGTAAGGCGCGCCGGCCGCATGGCCCATGAAGGCGGCGCTCAGCAGCGGCGGGTTCATCAGCGGCAGTTCTGGCGAGGGTCAGCGGCGGCTTTTGCGCGGATAGTTTTTCGACCGGTTTGCTGAAGCCGTTCATGGCCCCCGTCACTTTCAATGTTCGACGAGACCGGCGCGATGCAGAGGCCCCGGATGCGCTAGAGCGACAGGCCTTGCCCGGCCTCCTCCTCGGTCCGACCGTCCCTGATGTGGTAGATCCGCTTGAAGGTCGGGATGATTTTTTCGTCGTGGGTAACGACGATGATGGCGGTCTGGTGCTGTACGGCCATCTGGTTGAGGATGCGCACCACGGCCAGCGCGCGCTCACTGTCGAGCGGCGCGGTCGGCTCGTCGGCCAGGATCACCGGCGGCCGGTTGGCCAATGCGCGGGCGATCGACACCCGCTGTTGCTCACCGCCCGACAGCTCGGATGGCTGGGCGCGGGCGCGGTGGCCGACGTCCAGCGCGGTCAACAATTCCAGCGCACGCGCCCGCGCCTCGGCGTTGGGGCGGCCGGCCAGCATCGGCAGCAGCGCGACGTTGTCGGTGACATCGAGGAACGGGATCAGGTAAGGCGCCTGGAAGATGAAACCGATGTGATCACGGCGCAGCGCACGCAAGTCGGGGATCTTCCAGCCGTTGTCATAGATCGTCTTGCCGCCCAGCACCATGCGGCCGGCCGTGGGTTCGATCACCGCGCCCAGGCATTTCAGCAGCGTGCTCTTGCCCGAGCCGGACGGCCCGATCAAGCCGACCACCTCGCCGGGTGCCACCACCATGTTGACGTCTTTCAACGCGTCGACCGCAGCGCTGCCCTGGCCGTAGCGCTTGCTCAGGCCCTCGATGCGGATGCCGGCAACACTCATGCCGTCAGGCCCGCTCATCCACCGATGGCCGCTGCCGGATCGACCTTGAGCGCGGCCCGGATCGCCAACGTGCTGGCCAGTGCGCAGATCAGCATCACGGCCACCAGCCCGCGCACCGCATCACCCGGCTCCAGCAACACGTACTTCGGGAAGATCGGCGCCCAGAAGGTGGCCGCCACCTTGCCGACGATGAAGCCGATCAGCCCCAGGCCCAGCGCCTGCTGCAGGATCATCCCGGCGATGGTGCGGTTGCGGGTGCCGATCAGCTTGAGCACCGCGATTTCGCGGATCTTGCCCAGTGTCATCGTGTAGATGATGAAGGCCACGATGGCCGCGCTGACGATGGCCAGGATGACCAGGAACATGGCGATCTGCCTTGCAGATGTGGCAATTAGCTTGGCCACCAGGATCTCTTCCATCTGCGCCCGGGTGAAGGCTTCGAGGTGCTTCCAGCGGCGGATCGGTTCGGCCGCGGTCTCGGCATCGACGCCGGGTTCGAGTTGCACCAGCACGGCGTTGACATTGTGGTTGCTGGCCTGAGAGGCCTGGACCGCCTCCAGCAGCCCGGGTACGCCGGGCCGGTTCAGGCCCGGATTGGCGGCGGTGCGCGCGCGATCGTTCAGGATGGCATCGTTGTCCTTCAGGAACTGCGCCTCTTGCGCGTCCTTGATCGGGATGAAGACCATCGGGTCACCGCCCGACGACACCATGCGCTGGGTCAGGCCCACCACGGTGTAGTCGTGGCGCCGGATGCGGATGCGCTCGCCCAGCGCAAAGCCTGTCTTGACGTCGGCCACGGCCTCGTAGTGGCTGCGGGTGATGTGGCGCCAGGCGACCAGGTAGCCCGGCGCACCGGGCAGCCCCGGCTGGCCGACGTCGAAGCCCACCACCATCGCGCGTACGTCGGTGGCCCCGCTGCGCACCTGCATCGTCAGGTAGGTGACGTTGGCGGCGCGCGCCACACCGGGCAGGCCGACGATGGCCCGCACCACATCATCGTGGATGCTGGAGGCTTCAGCGTACGGCCCCTGGGTGTCTTGCTGCACCACCCACAAATCAGCCCGGCTGTTGTCGAGCAAGCGGCGCGCATCGTCGACCATGCCGCGGTAGATGCCGGCCATGCTCAAGGTGACGCCGATCAGCAGACCCAGCCCGATCCCGGTCAGCACAAACTTGCCCCAAGAGTGCAGGATGTCGCGGCCGGCCAGACTGATCATGGCTGCTGGCCAGCCAACGCATCGACGACCTTGATGCGGCTGCCTGCAGTGAGCTCTTTCTCGCTGTACACCACCACCGGGTCGCCCGCCTGTAGGCCGTCGAGCACCTGTACCCGGCCGTCGAGCCCCGTCTGGCCCAGGCGCAGTGGCGCAAAGCGCAGCCCGCTGCCGTCGGCCAGCCACACACCCGCCCGGTCGCCCTGGCGTTTGAGACTGGCGTTGGGCACCACCAGGCCAGGCGCTGTGGTCGGCAGGCTGACCGTCACCTCGGCCAGTTCACCCAGTGAGATGCCCACGGGCAGGGCATCGAAGCTGACCTGGGCGATGCGCTCCTCGGTCACGCTGTCGCTGACGGCCTCGATACGCGCCACCTTGCCGGCCAGCGGCACCGCCGGGTTGGCGCGCAAGCGGATGTCGGCGCGAAGCCCTGCAGCCAGGCCCGCGGAGCGGCCCTGGTCGAAGCGCACCTTGACCCACAACGTCGCCGGCTCGATCAGCCTGAGCACGGCCTGGCCCGCCACCACGGTGGAGCCCGGCTCGGCATCGCGGCTAATCACCACGCCGTCGGCCGGCGCCACCAACCGCAGGTTGTTGCGTTGCTGGCGCAAGCCGGCGCGCTCGGCGTCCAGTCGGCGCATGTCCTGGCGCGCGGCGGCGAGGTTGGCATCGGCGCCACTGACCCCGGCATCGGCCGAGGTCTGTTCCTGCAGTTTGGCTTCCAGCGCGCCGGCACTGATGAAGTTCCGCTCGGCCAGATCAACATAGCGTCGGGCGTTGATGGCGGCCAGTTCCTTCTTGGCTTGCGCGTCCTTGCGTTGCGCGTCCACCGCCACAGCGGCACTGCCGGCGCGTGCGATCGAGGCGTCCAGAGCGGCGATACGCTCATCGATGTCCACCGGGTCCATCTCGGCCAGCAACTGGCCGGCCTTGACCGGGTCGCCAACATCGACGACCACCCGCAACACGCGGCCGGCCGTGGTGGGCCCGATCAGGTAGGCACGGCGCGCCTCGACCGTGCCGATGCCGAACAGGGCTGGCGACACGGCGGCGGTCTCCGCCTTGTGCACCGTGATGCGCGTGGGTGCCAAGGGCCCCGAGCGCATCACGACAAAAACCAGCGCGACCAACAGCAGGCCGACCAGCAGCCCGAGTCCCCAACGGCGCAAGCGGGGCGCGGCCAGCGTCAAAGGGGCCGCCTGGTCAACCGCTCCAGCCGTTCGATGCCCAGCGACTTGAGCACGTACTTCTCATAGACGGGCTCGGAAGTGCCGTTTTTCATCTTGTACATGAAGTACTTCTCGTAGCCGATCTTGGCCAGGTGCACCCACTTGCCCTTCTTGAACCAGTTGACATTGCGCGGCGGGATCTGCGGCATGGCCACGAAGGCCGCGCCGGTGTCGCCCATGTCGGCCAGGCAGATCGCGTTCCAGGTGCCCTTGGCGGTGGCCGGCTTGCCGGCGATCTCGTCCGCGATGTTGTGCACGATCGCCGTGACCATGGTCTCGATCATGTAACCCGTCTTGGGTGCGCCGGTGGCCACCGGCGTCACCTCGACCGGAGGGATCGCCACGCACACGCCGGCCGAGAAGATGTTGCGGTATTTTTTGCTGCGCTGGAATTCGTCGATCAGCACAAAGCCGCGCGGGTTGCACAGGCCCTCGACCGCCGCCACCGCATCGACGCCCTTGAAGGCCGGCAGCATCATGCTGAACTTGAAGGGCAGCTCATGCTCTTTCTTCACCTGCCCGCTGTCGTCGAGCTCGGTCACGAACATCTTTCCGGCTTCGACCTTGGTCACCTTGGCGTTGGTGATCCATTTGATATCGTTGTTGCGGAACTCGCTCTCCAGCATCGACTTTGAATCGCCGACGCCGCCCAGCCCCATGTGGCCGACATAGGGCTCGCTGGTCACATAGGTGATCGGCACCTTGTGGCGCAGCTTGCGGCGCTTCAGGTCGGTGTTGAAGATGAACGAGAACTCATAGGCCGGCCCGAAGCACGAGGCGCCGGGCATGGCGCCGATGACGGCCGGGCCGGGGTCCTGCAGGAACTGCTGGTACTGCACCCAGGCAGCCTCGGCATGGTCTACCTTGCAGATCGACTGGGTGTGGCCGCCAGGCCCGGCGCCGGGCACTTCATCGAACGACAGCTTGGGGCCGGTGGTGATCACCAGGTAGTCGTAGGCCAGACGGCTGCCGTCGGCCAGCTCCAGCGCATTGCCTTCGGCATCGATGCGCTGCACCTGCTGGGCCACGAACTCGATGCCCTTCTTCTCAAGATAGGGCCGGATCGGAAAGGTGATGGTCTCGCGCTCCCGCCAGCCCACTGCCAGCCAGGGGTTGGACGGCACAAACTGGAAGTAGTCCACCGCGTTGACGACGGTGATGCGGTGCGTGCTGCCCAACAGGCCACGCAGTTCATAGGCCGCCGGCATGCCGCCGATGCCGGCGCCGAGGATGACGATGTGAGCCATGAAAGTCTCCGTGCGCCGCCTGCGCGGCTGGGGTTGTGAATGTGGTGAACGTCTCGGGTCGTGATGGGTTCAGCGCGCCCGACTCACGCCGCAGGCGCAGCGCCGCCGCCGTATTGCTCAAAGGCCTGCAAGGCATGCGCGGCGTACATCAGCGCCGGCCCGCCGCCCATGTAGATGCACATGCCCAGCATCTCCTCGAACTCGGCGCGGCTGCAGCCCAGCTTGACCAGCGCGTCGGCATGAAAGCCCAGGCAGGGGTCGCAGCGCGCGGACACCGACAGCGCCATCGCGATCAGCTCCTTGGTCTTCTTGTCCAGCGCGCCGTCCTTGCCGGCGGCCAAGGCCAGCGACGAAAAGCCGCGCAAGGTCTCGGGCATGTCGGCGCGCAGCTTGGCCAAGTTGACCGAGACCTCGGCGGTGATCTGGCGGTAGTCTTTGCTCATGGTCGGCTCCTTGGTGGGTCAGTCGAAGGCGGGCTGTTCAGGTTTGACCACCGGTTTGCCGGCGGCGAACCAGGCGTCGTATCCCCCGGCGATCGAGGCGACATCGAGGTAGCCCATGTCCTGCATCACCGCTGCCGCCAGCGCTGCGCGGCCGCTGGTCTTGCAGTACAGCACCACTTTCAGGTCACGGGCAGCGAGTGCTGGCGTAGCGCTGAGCTTGAACTCCAGCAGCCCGCGCGAGACATGGATGGCGCCGGGCAGATGGCCGTTGGCGAACTCGTCAGCATCGCGCACGTCGAGCAGCACGTCGGCGCGCAACAAGGCTTGCTCGGCCTGTTCGATCGGGACTTCTCTCACCCGGCTCTTGGCGGCGATCACGAGGTCATGGGCAGTTTTCATGGCTGTTCTTTCGAGGTTGATTGCCAACGGTCAGGGCATAGCGCGCTTGAGTGCCACGGCGCCGCGGATCTGGCCCGGGGCGTACCCGACGGCGCGGTCTTCGGGGTAGAGCTCACGCAGCTTGGCAGTCACTGCGGGTGTCAGCTGGTCGGGCGTGCCGTGGCAGGCGGTGCACATTGCCTGGGTGGGCAGGGCGCGCAGGTAGCGCTGCACCGGTTTGCCGTCGCTCAGCACGGTCTCGGCGCGCTCGAGCGTGGCGGGGCTCTCGCCCGCCGCAGCACGGCGATCAAAGTCGGCCAATACCGTGGTCTCCCAGGTGTCGGGCACTGCCTTGGGGTTGCGGTTGCGCAGGCTGACCCGGCGAATCGCCCAGCCGGTCTGCTCGGATGCGGCCTGGGCCATTTGCGGGGCCTTGTCTCGGCAAACTGCCATGGCGCCTTCGGGCCCACCGGCGGCGATGGCTTCGGTCAGCACGGCCAGCAGCTTGGGTGGCATCGCGCCAGCGACCGCTCGCGCTTCGCCGACCCAGGGCTCGTCGGTGGCCAGCACAGGCAGCGCCAGCCAGGCGGACGCAAGCACCATCACCAGGGAGATCGGTTTCATCGTTTTTGTCCATCGGTTTCAGCAAGCCGCGGAGGGCGCGTCGGGGGGGTCAGATTCATCGCAGCTGCTCATTGCGTTTGAGCTGGCGCCGCATCGCCGTCGGCCGCACGCAGCATTTGCTCGTCCAGCGCGCCGGCCAGTGCCGCCAGTCGCAAGCGTTCCATCACCAGCGCCACCCGGCCTTGCGCCAGCGCAAGCCGGGCCACCGCACCGTCGTTTTGTGCATTGAGCAAGTCCAGCGTGGTGCGGTGGCCGACCTCGCGGCCCAGTGCGGTGGCGTCGCTGCGCGCCTCAGCGGCGTGCAATGCCTGTGCCAGGGCAGCGACACGTTCGGTGCCCACGTTCAAGCCCAGCCAGGCCGCGCGCACCTGCTGCGCCACCTGTTCGCGGGCGCTATCCACTTCGGCGGCAGCCTGCTCGGCCAACCGCAAGGCTTCGAGCTGGCGCGCATCGCGCGAGCCGCCGTCAAAAAGCGGCAGGTTCAGCAGCAGGCCGATCGAGCGGTTGCCCGCCCGGTTGCTGGCATTGCCGAAGTCGCCCGTTCCGCTGAGGCGCTCCTGCGCCAGCTGGGCCACCACATCGACCGTGACTGAGGCGCGCTGGCTGTACTTGGCAGCCTCCTGGCGTGCGACGTCCACCGCCAGGCGCCGCATGCGCAGGCCGGGGTTGCCGGCTTCGGCCGCGGCCAGTGCGGTGTCCAGTGCGGGGGGCGGCAGCCCCGTCATCCGGCCCAGCGGCAGTCGCGCTTGCAGCGCACCCACTGGCAGGCCGCTGCTGTCGGCCAGCCCCTGCCGCTTGAGGCGCAGGTCGATGTCGGCCGCCATGCGCTGCGCCTGCACCCCGCCCAGACGGGCCTGCGCTTCGTAGGTGTCGGTCACCGGCGCGGCGCCGATCTTGAAACGGTCTTGCGCCTCCTCGCCGGCACGCTGCACCGCCTCGAGTTGCCGTTGCTGCACGCGCAACAACTCTTCGGCCAGCGCCAGGTCATAGTAGCGCTCGGCGGTGCGCAGCATCAGCGCCTGACGGTCGGCCTGCCATTGCACTTCGGCCACATCGACCGACAGGCCGATCTGCAACTGCTGCGCGCGGCGCAGGGGGTTGTAGAGCGGCTGCGCCAGGGTCACGGCCACACGACCGGCCACACCGCTGTTGACCGAGGTGGCAAACGCCACGTCTTGCGATGTGCCGAAGCCGGGCGCCGAGAACTGGGCGCCCTGGGTCGAGCTGTCGCTGCCGGCGATGCCGATCGACGTGCTCAAGCCCACGTTGGGTCGCCACAGTGCTGCGGCCTGATCGCGCCGGGGTTGTGCCGCCGCATGTGCAGCGCTGCGCACGGCCAGGGTCTTGTCGTTGTGAGCGGCCGCCTGCCAGATGTCGACGAGATCAGTGGCCGCTGCGGCCGGTGCCGGGCAGGCGACCGCCAACGCCACGGTGAGTGTCCAGTGGAGGCTGCGCATCACGTTCAGCTTTGGCGCAAAAGTTGGGCTTGCACCCAACGCACCAGGTCGCCGGCTGCCATCGCGCCAGACTGGCGTGCCAGCTCCTTGCCGCCGCGAAACAGGATCAGCGTCGGAATGCTGCGGATGGCGTAGGCGGCGCTGGCTAGCGGGCTGGCTTCGGTATCGACCTTGGCGAAGCGCACGTCGGGCAACTGCGTGGCCGCACTCGCAAAGTGCGGCGCCATCATCTTGCAGGGGCCGCACCAGTCGGCCCAGAAGTCCACCAGCACGGGCATGTCGGTGTTGGCGACATAGCGCGTGAAGACGGCGTCGGTCAATGCCACGGGCTTGGCCGCCATCAGCTCGACGCCGCACTTGCCGCACACCGGCTGGTCCTTCAATCGCTCTTCAGGCACACGGTTGGTGGCACCGCAGCCCGGGCAGGCGAGATTCATGATCAGGCCCCGG
>JBBQAH010000196.1:0-4650 GCA_038316145.1 Burkholderiales bacterium | reverse complement strand
CGGGTTGCGCCACCACAGGTCGCCCAGCAGGTTGAGCATCACCGCGGCCGAGTGCTGGCGCGGTGCAGTCAGTGGCAGGCCGGTGAGGGTGCGCACCTGCAGCTCGAACTGGCTGACGTCGCTGCCGTCGATCGACCAGTGGCCCGAGTTGTGCGGGCGCGGCGCCATCTCGTTGGCCACCAGGCTGCCGTCGGCCAGCACAAAAAACTCGACACACAGCACACCGATGTAGTCCATCGCCGTGGCCAGCGCCACGGCGGCGCGGGTCGCGGCCTGTTGCTGCCCGGGCGTGGCGTCGGGTGCGGGCACCTGGGTCACTGCCAGGATGCCGTCTTGGTGCAGGTTTTGCTGCACCGGCAGCACCACACAATCGCCCGACGCCCCGCGCGCCACCAGCACGCTGAGCTCCAGCGCCAGCGGCAACCGTTGTTCCAGCACGCAGGGCACCTGGCCCAGGCTGTCCCAGGCGGCAGCCAGTGCGGCGCGGTCGGCCACCCGGGCCTGGCCCTTGCCGTCGTAGCCCAGCCGCACGGTTTTCAAGATGCCGGGCAACAGGTCGTCCGGCACGCTGCGCAACCGCTCGGGCGTGTCGATCAGCGCAAACGGCGCGCAGGCCACGCCGCAGCGCTTGAACTCGGCTTTTTCGGCGGCCCGGTTTTGGCAGACAGCCACCGATTCGGCCCCGGGCGCCACCCGGCGGTGCGCGCCCAGCGTGACGAGCGCGCCGGCCGGCACGTTTTCGAACTCGGTGGTGATGGCTTCGCAGCGCTGCATCAACTGCGCCAGGCCCTGCTCGTCCAGGTAGTCGGTCGCAATGTGGTAGTGCGCCACCAGCCCGGCGGGCGAGGTGGCGTCGGCATCGAGCACCGCGGTGAAGTAGCCCAGCGACTGTGCTGCCTGCACAAACATGCGGCCCAGCTGGCCGCCGCCCATCACGCCCAGCGTGGCGCCGGGCAGTATCGTCTTGCCGCTCATCGTGGGGTGCTCATAACAAAGGAATCAGCGCAGGGGGTTCAGGTCAGGTCGGCGGTCATCGCCACTGCCGCGGCAGTCTGGCGCGCCCGAAAGGCGTCCAGCTGGGCGCGCAGGGCCGCATCGCCAGTGGCCAGCATCGCCACCGCAAACAGCGCGGCGTTGGCTGCGCCAGCCGCGCCGATCGCAAAAGTGGCCACCGGAATGCCCTTGGGCATCATCACGATCGAGTGCAGGGAGTCGACACCCGACAGGTGCTTGCTGGCCACCGGCACCCCCAGCACCGGCACGGTGGTCTTGGCCGCCAGCATGCCGGGCAGGTGGGCCGCGCCGCCCGCGCCGGCGATGATGGCGCGCAGGCCGCGGCCGGCGGCGGCCTCGGCATACGCGAACATCTGGTCGGGCATGCGGTGGGCCGAGACCACCCGGCATTCGTGGGGCACGCCAAACTCGGCGAGAATCCGGGTGGCCTGCTGCATCGTTTCCCAGTCGCTGCTGGACCCCATCAACACACCGACCACGGCCGGCGGGCGGTCCTTGTGGCCGGCATCCTCATGGCGGGACACGCTGTTTTCCAGGTCTGGCAAGGCTTGGCTCCGGCAGGTCTGCAAAAACATTGAATTGTAGGCGGCGGCCCTTATCTGCTGGCCTGCGTGCTTCCAACCCCATCCAACCTCCTGAGGCTCCGGCTGACACCATGAGCGACATCACGATCCAGAACTTCGAGGCCGACCTGATCCAGGCCTCCTCACTGCAGCCGGTGCTGCTCGACATCTGGGCGCCCTGGTGCGGCCCCTGCCGCACACTGGGCCCGCTGTTGGAAAAAGTGGAGGCGGCCTACGCTGGCCGTTTCAAGCTGGCCAAGCTCAACAGCGACGACCAGCCCGAAATCGCCGCCCAGTTGAGCCAGGCCTTTGGTGTGCGCTCGATCCCGTTTTGCGTGATGTTCAAGGACGGCCAACCGGTGGACGGTTTTGTCGGTGCGCTGCCTGAAGCGCAGATCCGCGAGTTTCTGGACCGCCACGTGCCCGGCGCCCAGGCGCTGGAGGCCGAGCAAAACAGCGGGCAAGCCGAGGAGCCGGAGGCCGACGAAGACCCGGACATGGCGCTGGACCGCTTGCAGCAGGCGGTGTTGATCGACCCGGCCAATGCCGTGGCCCGGGCCGAGTACGTCAAGCTGCTGATCGAAACCGGCCAGCCGGCTCTGGCGCGCCAGGCTTGGTTGCCGATGGCGCCCCAGGCCTTGGTGGACGCCCAAAGCGCAGCGCTGGGCCTGTGGCTGGACGCGCTTGAAAAAGCCCCATCCGCGCGCTCGCCGCAGCTGCTGGCCGAGACGATTGCCGGCAACCGGCGCGATTTTGAGGCCCGCTATGAACTGGCCCAAGGCCTGATGGCGGCCGGCCAGTTCACCGAGGCGATGGACGAACTGCTGGAGATCGTGATGCGCGACAAGGCCTGGAACGAGCAGCTGGCGCGCAAGACCTATGTCGCCATCCTGGCGCTGATGAGCAAGCCTGTGCCCAAGGTCGCGCCCGGCGCCGAGCCCGCCAAGGGGGCGTTGGAGGTGGTGGGCCGTGCAGCGGTTGTGCCCAACGATCCGGTGATCGACCAATACCGGCGCAAGCTCAGCATGGCGCTGAACTGAGCGCAGCGCCCGGTCGCTCCCACCCGGCGCGCCGGCCAGGACGCGACACCTGCGCCACCTACAATAGCCAGTTGTCCCGCCGTCGCGCGGGCACCCTGACAAGGACTTTCACCGTGTTCATTTCCCAAGCTTTTGCCCAGGCCACCGCGCCTGCCGCCACCAGTGGTGGTGGTATGGAGTCACTGTTCGGCTCGCTCGGCCAGTTTTTGCCGTTGGTGCTGATGTTCGTTGTGCTGTACTTCATCATGATCCGGCCCCAGATGAAACGCCAGAAAGAGCACAAGGCGATGATCGACGCGCTGGCCAAGGGCGACGAGATCGTCACCACCGGCGGCATGATCGGCCGGGTTGCCAAGATGGGCGAAAGCCTGCTGCAGGTTGAAGTGGCCAACGGCGTCGAGCTGCAGGTACAGCGCAGCGCCGTGGTGCAGGTGTTGCCCAAGGGCACTTTCGGCAAGTGACGGTTCGGCGGTCGGGGCCTGCGCCGCGGACCTTGCGCGCCCTGGCCTGCCGGCGCCCGCCCTTCGGCCTGCCTGCCTTTCGGCCGGTCAATTGCCCCTGTTGTCCCCGTGCGCTGCGCCGGGTGACCTGCCTGTTGTCAAGCCGCGGCGCTCCGCCCGGCTGAGGAACGCACCATGAACCGCTACCCCTGGTGGAAATACACGATCCTGGCGCTTGCGCTGCTGATCGGTCTGCTCTACACCCTGCCCAACCTCTACGGCGAGGCGCCGGCGGTGCAGGTGTCGAGCGGCAAGGCCACGCTCAAGGTCGACGCCAGCCTGGTGCCACGCATCGAGAAGACGCTGGCCGCCGCCGGTCTGCAGCCCGACTTTGTGCAGTTCGAGGCCGGTTCGGTCAAGGCGCGCCTGCGCTCGACCGACGAGCAGATCAAGGCCAAGGACGCGATCGCCAAGGCACTCAACCCCGATCCGGCGGACCCGTCCTACATCGTCGCGCTCAACCTGCTGAGCCGCTCGCCGCACTGGCTGACCGCCCTGCATGCGCTGCCGATGTACCTGGGGCTGGACCTGCGGGGTGGGGTGCACTTCCTGATGCAGGTCGACATGAAGGCGGCACTGACCAAGAAGGCCGAATCCACCGCCGGTGACCTGCGCACCCTGTTGCGCGACAAGAACATCCGCCACACCGGCATTGCCCGAGACGGCGACCTGGTGGTGGTGCGTTTTCGCGAGCAGGCGGTGCTGGCCCAGGCCCAAAAGCTGCTGGCCGAGGTGATGCCCGACATGGACTGGACCGCCACGCCCGACGGCGCGGAGTTCCGCCTGACCGGTGGCCTTAAACCCGTGGCCGCGCGCGCGGTGCAGGACGGCGCGATCAAGCAGAACATCACCACGCTGCACAACCGCGTGAATGAGCTGGGCGTGGCCGAGCCGGTGATCCAGCAGCAGGGCAGCGACCGGGTGGTGGTGCAGTTGCCGGGTGTGCAGGACACCGCCAAGGCCAAGGACATCATCGGCCGCACCGCCACGCTGGAGGTGCGCCTGGCCAATACCAGCGCCGAGGCGATGGAGGCACTGCGCGGCAGCGGCCCGGTGCCGTTTGGCAGCGAGAAGTACCTGGAGCGTGATGGCTCGCCGATCATCGTCTTCCGCCAGGTCATCCTGACCGGCGAGAACCTGACCGACGCCCAGCCCGGCTTTGCCGGCGACACCCCGGGCGAGGCGGCAGTGCACCTGACGCTGGATGCCAAGGGCGCGCGCATCTTCCGCGACATCACGCGCGAAAACGTCGGCAAGCGCATGGCCATCGTGCTGTTCGAGAAGGGCAAGGGCGAGGTCGTGACGGCGCCCGTCATCCGCAGCGAAATCTCGGGCGGGCGCGTGCAGATCAGCGGCCGCATGACGACGCAGGAAGCCAGCGACCAGTCGCTACTGCTGCGCGCCGGCAGTCTGGCCGCGCCGATGGAGATCATCGAAGAACGCACCATCGGCCCCAGCCTGGGCGCAGAGAACATCGCCCAGGGCTTCAACAGCGTGCTGTACGGCCTGATCGCCATCGCCATTTTCATGAGT